>NZ_WPCA01000172.1 GCF_009741825.1 Halapricum sp. CBA1109 | reverse complement strand
CTCGACGTACTCGGGGGTCGTCGCTGAGTACGATCACTCCGGGGGAGCGGTCCGCGAGAACGTCGCGCATCGTCGTGGCGAGTCGACCCCGACCGACCACCAGTCGGTCACGCATCGTAGCAAGTGTCGCCGCTACAGCGGCAAAAGACCGTCGTTATTTCAGTCGTTCCTGGAGAAAGGAGGGATGGGCGGCCGTGACGCCTTCGAGTGCGAGTATCTCGTCGCTGATCACGTCCCCGAGTTCGTCGCCGTCCCGGGCGCGGACCTCGGCCATCAGCATATGGTCACCGCTTGAAGTGTACAGCGCCTCTATCTCGGGGACCGACTGGAGGTCCTTCGTCGCCTCGACGTAGCGGCCGCTGTCGACATCGATGCCGACCATCGCGATGGACTGGCTGGCGAGTTTCTTCGGGTCCACGTCGGCGGAGTAGCCGACGATCACACCCTCGTCCTCGAGTTGGTTGATGTATTTCCGGACGGTCGGTTTCGATACCTCGGCCCGCTCGGCTATCTCGGCGTAGGACGCTTGGGCGTCCTCCTCCAGCACGGCGAGGATACGGTCCGCCGTAGACTCAGCGCTCATACCACTATCTTTCCGGTGGGCGAAAAAATATCTTCCGAATACCGAACCGCTCTACGTGTGCTTGTCGATGAGGTCGTAGGTGCGGTCCCAGTCGGCGTCCTCGTCGAAGTACCGCTCGGCGAGTGGCTCCTCGGGCATCTCGCCGATAGCGCGCTTCTCCTGGCCGTAGGACGGCCGGTCGTCGTCGACGTAGTAGCGACCGGTGAGAATCTCGCCCTCGTGGAGCTTGGTCTCGGTCTCGTACATCATCTCGGCCGCCTCGCGGCGGTCGTTGATGTCGTGGTCGTAGTCGTCAGACTGCTGGATGTCCGTGTACGGGACGTACTGCTTTGCGTCCTTGTTCCAGGTCGGACACTGGGTCAGGAAATCAACGTGGGCGAAGCCGTCGTGCTCGATGGCCTCGGCGATGATGTCCGCGGCCTGATTGGGGTTGACCGCGGCGGTGCGGGCGATGTAGGAGGCTCCGGCCGACAGCGAGAGGCTGAGCGGTCGGAGCGGCTCCTTGGCGGACCCGCTGGGCTGGGTCTTGGACTTGTGACCCTTCGGCGACGTCGGCGACGTCTGGCCCTTCGTCAGCCCGAAGATCTCGTTGTTGAACACGATGTACGTCATATCGTGGTTCTCACGGGCGGTGTGGATGAAGTGGTTGCCACCGATGCCGTAGCCGTCACCGTCACCGCCGGCGGCGATGACTTCGACGCCGGGGTTGGCCAGTTTCGCGGCCCGGGCGACGGGCAGCGAGCGGCCGTGGATGGTGTGGAAGCCGTAGGACTCGAAGTAGCTGTTGAGCTTCCCCGAGCAGCCGATACCCGTACAGAGCAGCGTCTCGTCGGGCGTCCGGCCGACTTCCGGCATCGCCTGCTTCAGCGCCTTCAGGACGCCGAAGTCACCACAGCCAGGACACCACGTCGGCTGCGGTTCGATACCGGGTGTGAACTCGTCGCGGTCGATCTCTCGTTCCTCGTCTATTGCACTGAATGCGCTCATAGTTAGTCACCTGCCGCCGGAACGTACTTCATTCGCTGGTGGGGCAGTTCCCCGTCGTCGATGCTGGTCTCGAACCCTTCGACGATCTCGTCGGGTTCGAAGGGGTTGCCGTTGTACTTGAGGAGACTGGACATCTTCTCGCCGAAGCGGCCCAGTTCCTTCTGGGTGAGGCCACGGAACTGCGCCGTGGCGTTCATCTCGACGACCAGCGCCTCGTCGACGGACTCGAGGAACTCGGTGACATCCTCTTCGGGGTAGGGCATCAGGTCCGAGACGCCGATGGCCTTCACGGAGTGGCCGGCGTCGTTGAGGCGGTCGACGGCCTCGAAGACCGTCCCCTGCTGGCTCCCCCACGTGATGATGCCGTAGTCGGCATCCTCGGGACCCTTGTAGGTCTGGTGGGTGGTGTCGAGTCCGTCGAGTTCCTCGCGGATGTCGGCGAGTTTGCCGACCCGGCGCTCCATCTGGATGACCCGGTTCTCGGGGTCCTCGTCGATGTGGCCGGACTCGTTGTGCTCGTTGCCGGTCGCCAGGAAGCGACCGTCCTTCTGGCCGGGCACCGAACGCGGACTGACGTTGCTCCCGTCCTCGGGGTCGTGCTGGAAGCGATTGAACTTCCCGGAGGCGTGGTGTGCGGCCTCCTGAATCTCCTCCTCGGTGAGCACCGCTCCGGGGTCGCTGTTGGGTTCCTCGTCGAAGAAGCTCACGGGCACGTTCCGGAGTTCGCCCTGTAGCTTCTGATCGTAGGCGACGATGGTCGGGATCTGGTACTCGTAGGCGATCTTGAACGCCTGTCGTGTCTGGGTGTAACACTCCCGGACGTTGGCCGGGGCGAAGACGACCCGCGAGGAGTCGCCCTGACTGGTGTAGAGGATGTGCTCTAGGTCGCCCTGTTCGGGCTTGGTCGGGAGGCCGGTCGAGGGACCGGCGCGCATCGCCTCGACGAGCACGATAGGCGTCTCCGTCATCTCGGCGAGGCCGAGCGGTTCGGACATCAGCGCGAAGCCACCGCCGGAGGACCCGGACATAGACTTGACGCCCATGTGGGAGGCCCCCAGCGCCAGCGCGGCCGCCGCGATCTCGTCTTCGACCTGCTCGCTGATACCGCCGAACTTCGGCAGGTTCTGGGACATGATCGTGAACACGTCGGTCCACGGGGTCATCGGGTACCCCGAGATGAACCGACAGCCCTCGTCCAGCGCACCGTAGGAAATGGTGTCGGAGCCGGACAGCAGGGCCTGCTCCTCGTCGTGGCCGTCGCCTTCCGGGGCCGACCAGTCGTGAGTGTGCTCGAACTCCTGGGCCTGCTCGTAGGCGTCTTCGAGGACGTTGAGGTTCGCCTCCTTGATGTCCCCCGACATACTGGCGGAGATGAGTTCCTCGAAGTACGAGACGTCGATGTCCAAAAGCGCCGCCGTGACGCCGACACCGGCGGTGTTACGCATCACGTCGCGGCCGTACTCGCGGGCGATGCCGCGGAGGTCGACCGGGTAGAGGTGCCAGTCGTTCTCCTCGGCTCGCTGTTCGAGGTCGGTCTCCGCGACGTCCTCCTCGTCGAGGAGGCCCTCGTCGTAGACGATGATGCCGCCCTCGTTGAGTTCGTCGAGGTTCTCTGTCAGCGGTTTTACCTCCTCGTCGCCGTAGTAGGCGTCCTCGCCCGGATTCCGGGCGAAGCTGTCCCCGAGTGTGAGGAGGAAGTTGTACCCGTCACCGCGCGACCCGACGGGTCCGTTACCGGCGCGTACTTCGACGTACGTGTGGCCACCCCGGATGCGCGACGGGTAGTGTCGATGAGTGAAGACGTTGAGTCCCGAGCGCATCAGGGCTTTCGCGAAGTTCTGGCTCGTCGAGTCGATTCCGTCCCCGGAACCGCCCGCGATTCGCCAGATGAGGTCTTTTTCTGCCATTGATAATTCACCGGCTCCCTGCGGGTGCCGTATTGGAACCACGCTTGGACCAGACAAAAGCGTTTTCACTGCCTGACGACCCAATAATCATTATAATTCCTTCGTGCGTATGTCCTCGATAGCGGCCGAAAGTGAGGGCCGATCCGACGACTCCGCTGAGATGTTTTCACGACCTATCAGTGGTATCGAAAGGACCTATTTGGTAGGTGGAGGCACACAATGGTTAGGAAGGACACTGGTACGCAGCTCGTGTCGAGAAAGTGTTGATTCTGATAACGGCGGGTCACAGAGCGGTCGATGCACCGAGACGACCGCGCCGTCTAGCGGGGTTGTTGGCTGTAGATGAGGTTCCGCTGGATGTCGTTGGCCCCCTCGTAGATGACGGGGATGCGCACGTCGCGGTAGACACGGGAGATACGGTTCTCGGTGAGCACCGACCGGCCGCCGTGGAGTTGCATCCCCTTCTCGGCGCAGTCCGTCGACACCTCCGTCGCCTTCGTCTTGGCCATCGCGGCCCAGAAACCGGCGTCGTCCTGTTCTTTCACTTTCCGGGCCGCGCGCCACGTGAGCGCACGGGCGGACTCGAACTCCAGTCGCATATCCGCGAGTTTGTGCTGGACGGCCTGGAACTCGCTGACGTCCTTACCGAAGGCGTTGCGGTCGTGGACGAACCGGTTTGCCTCCTCGATGGCCGCCGCGGCGAGGCCCAGCCCGTGGCCGCCGACGATGACCCGGCCGTGGTTGAAAAACTCCGCGAGCATGAAGAAGCCGGCACCCTCGGCACCGATGCGGTTCTCCTCGGGGATGCGCGCGCCGTTCAGTTCGATGTGGGCCTGCTTGCTCGCCCGGAAGCCCATCTTCTCGGGGATGTGCTCGGCGTCGTACCCCTCGGTGTCCGTCGGGACGATGAACAGAGAGTAGTTGCCGTAGCGGTTGTTCTCGTCGTCGCCGGTCTTGGCGTACAGCGTCACCCAGTCGGCCTCAACGCCGTTACCGATCCAGTACTTCTCGCCGTCGAGGACGTACTCGTCGCCGTCTTTTTCGGCCGTGGTGGTCATCCCCGCGAGGTCGCTGCCGGTTTCGGGTTCCGACACCGCGAGGCCGGTGATCTGTTCGTTGTTCGCGACCGGCCGGATGTACTCCTCACACTGTTCGTCGCTGCCGTGTTCGTAGACGATTTCGGCGCCGAAACTCGCCAACTGGAGCGTCAAGGCGATGCCCGCGTCGGCCTTGTAGAACTCCTCGGCGATGGCCAGCGTCTGTTCGAGGTCCAGTCCCCGGCCGCCGTACTCCTCGGGGATGTCCTGTGCGACGAGGTTGGCCTCCATCCCCGCTTCGAGTATCTCCCACGGGTACTCGCCCGTCTCGTAGTACTCCTCGGCGTTCGGTTCGATGCGTGTCTCGGCGAACTCCCGCGCCTCGTGTTTGACGTCCCGGGCGTGTTCGGGGACGATGGTATCCTCTAACAAGTCCATTATAGATGGTGTTAGAACGGACCCGGCATATACGCATTGGAACCGGATACAACTGTAAACTAATTGTCCGTGTCTTTAAACCTCGATCTCCTGCATCAGGCCGACGAGTTCGTCGAGGACGGGGAAGGTGTAGACGGTGA
>NZ_WPCA01000220.1 GCF_009741825.1 Halapricum sp. CBA1109 | reverse complement strand
ACCGGTGACACGAGCAACGGCACGGAGGCCGGTGAGAGCGACGCCGACGACAGCGTCGCGGTGACGCCGCTGTCGTTCCCCGCCTCGAACGTGAGCGACGCCGCTATCGAGGCGACCCGGGGCGTCGAGCAGTACCGGGCGGTCCGGAACCTCACGACGGTCGTCGACTCGAACAACGTCGAGCGGTCGACCGGCCAGGACCAGCACCTCCTGCTCAATCGGACCGGCGAGCGGTTCCGGCAGACTTCCACGATCACCACGCAGGGTCGGACCGTGAACTCCGCGGCGTACTTATTCAACGGCACACAGTACAGTCGGAGTCAGGGTAACGCTCGACTCTTCGGCAGCGAGTGGGTCAAGATAGACCTCGGGGAGAACGCCTCGCGAACTCTGGAGTACCGGGACCTCCTCAGGCCGGCCCGCCAGTATCTCGCCAACGCGACCCTCTCGGCCAGCGGTGAGGCGACGCTCGACGGATCCGACGTGTACGTCGTCGAGGCCGAGTTCGACGAGGCGAACTACACCGCCGTCCGGAGCGCCACGTCACCGGCTCTCTCCAACGAGACGACAGTGCAGGACGCGTCGGGAACCTACTACGTCGATCAGGAGACCGACAGAATCCAGCGGTTCTCCCTGCGGGCTAACTGGACGAGCGAACTCGGTGGCTCCACGCTCGATCAGTCCATCGAGGGCGTCACCGACTTCGAGTACGAGTCCGTCTCGGTGACGCTCCCCGACGCGGCCGACGGTGCGGTCGATATCGGTTCCGACGACAACGGGACCGAGGTCGACGGGAACGAGACTGGGGCGGACGGGAACGAGACCGCCACTGACGACGGCGAATCCGACGTGGAGGAGACGGACGAGAGCGACGGCGACGCCGACGGGTCCGAGGAAACTACCGGTAGCGACGGCGACGCCGCCGACGAGCGGTCGTCGACCGACGGTATCGCCGTCCGGGACGGGACGCTGGCGGTCGACCCCGACACGACGTTCGACCGGGTCGAGTTCGCCCTCGGGACGGACGTCACCGAACCCGACGCCGTCACCGTCCTGCCGGAACTGGACCGGTCGCCCAATACGACCGGCTTCGGCGACCTCCTTGACCGACAGACGTTCGACGAGACGGTCGGGATGGAACGGTCGTCGCTCGCCGGCCGGAACGTCTCGTTCGGATCGGAGACGGTCCGTTCGGCGTGGCTATCGGGCGTCTCGGTCGGCGGGTACGGCAGCATCAACCTCCGGAGCAGCGACGCGATGCCGACGTGGCTCGTTCGCCTGCTGACGACTCACGAGATGGTCCACTACGCCCAGTTACAAGCGGGGTGGATCGCCGACGCCAACAGGGGGACCGACGCGACGACCGACGGCCGTTTCGCCGCCACCGCGATGGTCGAGGGCGGCGCGACCTACCTCACCGACGAGATACGTGCCCTCTACGCCTTCGACGGTCCCCGAAACATCCAGCTGTACGCCGGTATCGACGCCCTCGTCGACCCCGGGACGGCCACGGCCTACGGCAACCGGCAGTACAGCGACGGCGCGCGGTACATCCACGACCGCATCGACCGGCCCGCACAACTGTCGCGGGTGTACGCGGACCCGCCGACGACGAGCGAGCAGGTCCTCCACAACCGCTCGGCCGGGAGCGAACCGCCGGCCCCCCTGACCGTCTCGGTCGAAACCAACGGGACGTACACCGTCGGCGCGACCGACCGGAAGGGCGAGGCCTACACCAGACACGCCCTCGCCAACGGCGTCGACTTCGAGACGGCCAGCGCGGCCGCGGCCGGGTGGGGCAACGACACCGCTATCACGCTCCGGCCGACCGACGACGGCAACGCCAGTTACCTCTGGGTCCACCGCTTCGACGACGCCGACAACGCCAGCGAGTTCGCCGACGCCGCCCGGTCATACCTCGATGGCTACGGCAACACGACCGACGAGGGCACCGTGACCCTCGGCGGTCGCCCCGCGACGCTCCGGACGCTCGACGACCGAACGACGGCGCTGGTGATCGGTCCCGAGTCGCTACAGGACGGCCTGTCGCTCGCCGCAGACGGCGAGACGGTCACCGTCGAGACGGCCTGAGCGCCCGCCGAACGGTTTTTGTCCTCGCCGCTCCCGTCTCTGCCTATGGCAATCGAACCCGGCGACGGCGTCACCATCGAGTACGTCGGTCGCTTCGAGGACGGGACCGTCTTCGACACCTCTCGGTACGAGGTGGCCGCCGAACACGGCCTCGACGAGGCACAGGAGGCTGACCCCGAGGACTACGCCGCGCTGTCCTTTACCGTCGGCGCCGGCGAGATAATCACCGGGCTGGACGAGGCACTGGTCGGGATGGCCGAGGGCGAGGACACCACCGTGACCGTCCCGCCCGAGACGCCTACGGCACCGTCGAGGACGAGAAGATACGCGAGTACGACCCCGAGACGTTCGCGGGGATGGTCGGTGAGGACCCGGCGGTCGGGATGCACGTCCACGCTGAGAACGGCCTCCACGGCGATGTCATCGCCGTCCGCGAGGACGCCGTCGAGGTAGATTTCAACCACGAACTCGCGGGCCAGACGCTCGTGTTCGACCTCGAAGTCGTCGAGGTGCGGTAGCGCCGCCCGCGGACGTAGATTCGATGACTACGGTATACTGCCCGCGGAGGCGGTGGCCGCGCCGGCGTCTCGTCGCCGGCGTCGGGGAAGGGCAGGCCTGCCGTTGCGGTGCTGTAGCGGTCCAGCATACGGCGCGAGCACCGCGAGCGCCGTTTCACTCGACCGA
>NZ_WPCA01000240.1 GCF_009741825.1 Halapricum sp. CBA1109 | reverse complement strand
TCACGGTGGCCGCGCGGTCGAGGGCGACACCGACGAGCGGTTCGACCTCGTCGTCGTCGCGTCCCGATTCCGGCCGCCGAGGCCGTCATCGAACGGTACGCCGACCGGACGACGGGGGCGATGGTCGACCTCGCGGGCGTGATGGACGGTCCCCTCGCGGCGATGCGAGCGGCCGCCCCGGACTGCGAACGGGCGAGCCTCCACCCGCTGTTCGCCGCCGACAACGCCCCGGGCACCGTCGCCGCCGTCGTCGACAGCGGCGGTCCGGTGCTGGAGACGGTCCGGGCGGCACTGACCGCCCGCGGCAACACGTGGGCCGAGACGACCGCCGAGGAACACGACCGCGCGATGGAGACGGTACAGGCCGCCGCCCACACCGCCGTCCTCGCGTTCGGCCTCGCCGCCGCCGACGTCCCCGACCAGTTCCACACGCCCGTCTCGGCGGCGCTTTTCGACGTCCTCTCGCAGGTCACCGGCAACGACCCTCGGGTGTACGCCGACATCCAAGCGGCCTTCGACGGTGCCGACGCGGTGGCCGAGGCCGCCGCCCGCATCGCCGACGCCGACGCCGAAGCGTTCGCGGACCTCTACGCGGAGGCCGGCAAATGAGCGACCGCCGCGAGCGCATCCGGGACACCGCGAAGTACCTCAAGAACGTCCGCCCCATCGACCCCGAGGAGATATACGAGTACGTCGACGGCCAGCCCCACCCCGGCGTCGTCCGGACGACGTGCGGGAGTTGGCCCCGGAACTCGGTCTCCGGGAGCGCGGGGACGGCGCGTTCGTCCCCGTCGAGGATGGCCCGATGACCGTCGACTTCGACGGCGTCGAGGCCTTCCCCGAGCGCTACGCCCGCCGACTGGAGGACCTGCTCGTCGAGCGGTTCGGCCCCGGATGGCCCGACGGGACCAGCGGCGACCGCCTGCGGGAGCGACTGGTCGACCTCAAGGAGGGGTACCTCCACCAGCGCGACGTCGAGTACGACGAGTTGACCGCACTGTGTTACGCCATCTATCACCTCCCGGACTACTACGCCGTCGCCCAGTACGTCCTCGCGGAGTTGGCCGCCGACGGCCTGCTCCCGAACCGCCTCCGGGTGCTGGACGTCGGGGCCGGCGTCGGCGGCCCGACGCTTGGCCTGGCCGACCTCGTCCCCGAGACGGCCGTCGTCGATTACCACGCCGTCGAACCGAGCGCCAACGCCGACGTGCTGGCGTCGATGCTCGAATCGACGCCCGACAACGTCCACGCGACGGTCCACCGCGAGCGCGCACAGGACCACGACCCGGAGACGACGTTCGACCTCATTTTCTTCGGGAACGTCCTCAACGAACTGTCAGACCCCGCCGCCGTGGTCCGGGAGTTGGGGTCGTCGCTGGCCGATGACGGTTCCATCGTCGCCGTCGAACCCGCGGACCGCAACACCGCTATCGGCCTCCGCTCGGTCGAACGGGAGTTGACCGACGAGTACACCGTCTACGCGCCGACCTGCCGGCTCTGGCCCGGGAAAGAGCCGACGAGCGAGTGCTGGTCGTTCGACAAGAAACCGGATCTGGACGTGCCGGCCTTCCAGCAGCGACTGGAGTCGGGCGCGGGCGACCGCTTCGAGGAGGGGGCGTTCGTCAACGTTGACGTCCAGTACGCCTTCTCTATCCTTCGACCCGACGACCGCCAGCGGATCGATTACACCCCCGACCGCGGGACGTTCGCGGCCTTGGGCGAGGCCGAGTCCTTCGTCACCGACCGCGTAGACCTCGTAGCGATCAAACTCAGCCACGACCTCAGCGACGGCGGCAACCCGCTGTTCCTGATCGGCGACGGCAGCGAACAGACCGACGCCTTCGCCGTGTTGACCCACGACTCGTCGCTGACGACCGACCTCGCCCGCGCGGACTACGGCGACCTGCTCGTCTTCGAGAACGTCCTCGTCCTCTGGAACGACGACGAGGGCGCGGTACAACCTCGTCGTCGACGCGAAGCCGTGGTGGACACGCGGGGCGGTAG
>NZ_WPCA01000043.1 GCF_009741825.1 Halapricum sp. CBA1109 | reverse complement strand
GGGCCTGCCCGGCCTCGACCTCTCCGATGCCACACCGGTCCCCGGGAGCGACGCCGCGGGCGTCGTCACCGACGTCGGCGAGGGCGTCCGGCGGTTCGCGCCCGCGACCGCGTCGCGGTGTGGCCGGCCCAGTCCTGTGGCCGGTGTGAGTTCTGCCGCGACGGCGAGCCCTCGATGTGCGTCGACTACGGCGTCATCGGGGAACACTCTCGGGGTGTCCACGCCGAGACGGCCGTCGTCCCCGCGGACAACCTCGTCGCCGTCCCGGATGGCGTCTCGTGGGCGACGGCGGCGGCCGCGCCGCTTGTCTTTGGCACCGCGTGGCGGCTGCTGATCGAACGCGGCGACATCTCGGCCGGCGAGTCCGTCCTCGTGTTGGGCGCGAGCGGGGGCGTCGGCCACGCCGCGGTCCAGATAGCCGCCCACGCCGGCTGTACCGTCTACGCGACCGCCGGCTCCGAGCGCAAGCGGGAGTACGCCGCCGCCATCGGCGCCGACTACACCCTCGACTACGCCGACGGCGAGTTTGCCGAGCGAGTCCGCGACCTGACCGGCCGCCGGGGCGTCGACGTCGTCGTCGACCACGTCGGCGCGGCCACGTGGCGGGAGTCGCTGGCCGCGCTGGCGAAGGGCGGCCGCGTGTTGACCTGCGGGGCCACCACCGGCGGGACGCCCGAGACGGACCTCAACCGCATCTTCTGGAACCAGCTACAGGTCATCGGGTCGACGATGGCGGCCCCGGGCAGCGTCGACCGCGTCCTGCAGTTGGTGTTCGACGGCACCTTCGAGCCGCGCATCCGGGAGACGCTACCGATGAGCGAGACGGCCCGTGGCCACGAACTGCTTGAGGACCGCGAGGGGTTCGGGAAAGTCATCGTCGTCCCCGACGAGGTGTACGATGGCTGAGGACGATGACGAGGAGTACGTCCACCGGCCATCCGGCGAACCGCCGCGGCAGGCCCCCGCGGAGGACGACGAGTTCGGCTGGCGCGGGTGGGTCGTCGTCGCCGCCCTCGTCGTCGCCTTCCTCGTCGTCCCGTGGGTCATCGTGTTGCTCCCGCCGGCACAGACCTCCATCGCGGCGTTCGGCCTCACGCTCCGTGACACCTACCTCGTGGTGCCGCTGGTGCCGGCGCTGGTGCTCGGTGCACTCGGCGTGTGGGCGGCGCTCCGGGCGCGCCAGCTGAGACGGGGGAACGTTTTAACCTGCGCGCCTGAAATCGCATAGCAGGCGATGCTTCTGTCGCTGTATCTCCCGGCGGTTCTGCTGGTCGCAGTCGGCGGGACGGGGATGGCGCTGTACGCGTGGCTCAACCGCGACACCGCCGGCGGCGGACCGCTGTCGCTATTTTTGCTCTCGGCCAGTCTCCTGTCGCTCGCGGAGGCGCTGTCGCTCGCCACGCCCGGTATCGCCACGAAGTACTGGGCGACCATCGGCTATGCCATCGCCGGCATCGTCCCGCTTGCGTGGCTGCTGGCGGTATTCGAGTACACCGGCTACGACCGCAACCTCTCTCCGTGGACCGCGCCGCTGTTGCTCGTCGAACCGGTCGTCTACTCGGCGCTTTTGTGGACCAACGACAGCCACCACCTCGTCTGGGGGCCGGACTGGAACATCGTCGTCGTCGACGGCTACACCGCCTTCGTCGCCACCGAGTCGCTGGCGTTCTGGGGCCATATGGTCTACGTCTACGTCCTCGTCGCCGCCGGGGCGTGGCTGTTGGTCACCGTCTCTGCACGGGCCGAACGGCTGTTTCAGACGCAGGCGAGTGCGCTGCTCGCCGCCGTCGCCGTCCCGCTCGTGGTCTCTACGCTCGCCGCCTACGGGCTCCTCCCGACCGACCTCGACCCGACCGGACCGGCGTTCGTCGTCAGCGGCGCCGTCCTCGTCGGCGCTATCTACCGGGACCGGCTGCTTTCGGTTTCCCCGGCCGCCCGCGAGTTGGGCCGGGAAGCGCTGGTCGCCGAACTCGACGACCAGGTGTTCATCGTCGACGACACCGACACGCTCGTCGACTGTAACCCCGCCGCCGAGCGGTTGCTCCCGGGCGACCGCTCGACGGCCGTCGGCAACCGCCTCCCCATCCCGGACCTCGCCGCCGTCGTCGCCGAGGGTCCCGGCCAGTACGAGATAACGCTCGACGACGGGCACGTGACGCGGTACTACGACGTCCGCGTCTCGGCGTTCGACCGCGCTTACGGCACCGTCTCCGGGTCCATCGTCGCCCTCCGTGACGTGACCGACCGCACCCGGCGCGAGCAGCGACTGGACGTGATGAACCGGCTGTTCCGGCACAACCTCCGCAACGAGATGAACGTCGTCCGGGGCAACGCTGAACTGCTGGCTGATGACCTCTCGGGGTCGGCCCGCGACCGGGCACGCCGGATCATCGACACCGTCGACGAGGTGATCGACCGCAGCGACAAGGTCGGCGCGCTCTCCCAGTCGCTGGACGGCGAGGAGGAGAACCGCCCCGTCGATGTCGCGTTCGTCCTCGACGCCGTCGTCGAACAGGTCAGACACGACTACCCCGAGGCCGACGTGCAGACGAGCGTCGGCGAGCGGTCGTCGTGGCTGGTCGATGTCGACGCCTCCATCGAGGTGGCGCTGACCGAACTGCTCGTCAACGCCATCGAACACGCCGACGGCCCGGACCCGACCGTCTCGGTCGCGCTCTCGCCCGCCCGGGACGGCGTCGAACTGACGGTCGGAGACAGCGGTCCGGGCCTCCCCGAGCAGGAACTGGCGGTCATCGAGGCCGGCGTCGAGACGCCGCTTGAACACGGCAGCGGCATCGGCCTGTGGATGGTGACGTGGCTCGTCGAACGCGCCGGCGGGCGTATCGACTTCGCCGTCGACGACGGCACGACCGTCACGGTGTGGCTCCCGGCCGCCTAGTACTCCATTGGCTCCCGGTCACGCCAGAACAGCCCCGACGGGCTGTCCGGCCCGAACCGACAGAGCCACACCGGCGTGTCTGCGCCCTCCTCGACGCTTCGCGGCGCGTCCGCCCCGCCCATCGACGTCTGTGTCCAGCCGGGACAGACGGCGTTGACGAGCAGTCCGCGGTGGCCGTAGTCGCCGTCGAGCGTCGTCGTCAGTCCGTTCAGCGCCGCCTTCGACATCCGGTAGGCCGGATAGCCGCCGTCGTTGGGTCCGTTGAGCTGTCCCATGTCCGAGGCGACGTTCACGATCCGTGGGGCCTCGCGGTCGAGCAACAGGGGCAGCGCCGCCCGCGACAGCACGACCGGCCCGCGGAAGTTCGTCTCGACCACGCGGTCGAACTCCGCCACTGGTGTGTCCGCGAGCGCGGTGTCCGGTCCCATCACCCCGGCGTTGTTGACCAGCACGTCGAGGCGCCCGCTCTCGCTCTCGATACGGTCTATCGCCGCCGCGCAGTCGCCGTCGTCGGTCACGTCCAGTTCGACGACGCGGCGGTCGTCGTCGGTCACGTCCTCGGGGGACCGCGCCCCGGCGTACACTGTCGCGCCCAACGCCACGAGTCGGTCGGCGATGGCCGCGCCGAGGCCGCGGGTCGCACCGGTGACCAGTGCGACCTGTCCGTCGAGGTCCGACTGCACTGTCGGGTCCATAGCCGCCGTTGGCCGGCCGGGAATAAAAATAATCGCTCGGACGACGCCGCTACCGTCGCTCTCCTGTCTCGGACCCGGCAGTCTGCCGCCTCGCCCGCGTCAGTGTTCCAGTTCCTCGGCGACCGTCTCGGCGTCGATGAGCCGCGGATCGACGACCAAGTCGGCCTGTCCGCGGGCGAAATCCGGGAGCGACCCCTCGGCGTAGACGACGACCCGAATCTCCGGTGCGAGGTCCTTGGCGATAGCTATCGACGTGGCCTGTTCAATCTCCGTGAGGACGAACACGTCGGCCTCGTGGACCCCCGACTCCTCCAGCGTCGGCCGGTTGGCGACGTCGACGACAGTCACGCTGTGGCCTTCTGACTCGACGGCGTCGGCGACCGGTTCGGCGTCCACCCCGGCGACGATGACGTTCATGCTATTTCCCTCGGCAGGCGCGGGCTTGTGCGTTTCGCGTTGGGGATGGGAAGGGTCTTTCCGGACGAGCGGCTTCCCTCGGATATGGTTTCGGTACTCGTCGTCGCCGCCGGCCTCCCGTTCGTCCTCGTCGGCGGCGTGTTGCTGTGGTACGGCGGCCGTCTCGCAGTCGGGCTCTACCGGCGGCACCGCCAGACCCGAACCGTCGACGCCGAGGTGATCGAGGCGTCGGTCCGGGAGGTCGAGGACGGCGTCTTCGAACCGCGGGTCCGCTATCGCTACCGTTTCGACGGCGACCGCTACGAATCGGACCGGCTCAGGGAGGGCCGTGACCCGCCCTCCGGGTCGCGGTCGGTCGCCGAGTCAATCGTCGAGGACTACACGGAGGGCCAGACCGTCTCGGCGACGTTCCTCTCGGGCACGCCCGAGGAGGCGTCCCTAGAGCAGGTGACTGACACGTGGCCGTACGTCGTCGCCGGGACGGCGACGCTTTTGGGATCGGTGTTCGCGTCGCTGGGCGTCGGTATCGTCGCCAGCGGCCTGCTCGGGTGAGGCCGGCCCGCTACTCGTACTCGATGGTCGCGGGCGGCTTGTGGGTCACGTCGTAGACGACGCGGGCGACGTTCTCGTGGGCGCCGGTGATGCGTGACTGCATCCGCTGGAGGGTCTCCCAGTCGATCTCCTGTGCGCGGGCGGTCATCCCGTCCCGGCTTTCGACCGAGCGGACGGCGACGACCCAGCCGTGGACGCGGTTGTCGCCTTTGACGCCGGTGGCCTTGCCGATGACCGCCGCAAGCGCCTGCCAGGGTTCGTACTCCTCCAGTTCCTCCTCGACGACGTGGTTTGCCTCGCGGGCGACCTCGAGTTTCTCCTCGGTGACCTCGCCGATGATGCGGACGGCGAGCCCCGGACCGGGGAACGGCATCCGCTCGGCGATGATCGACTCCAGATCGAGTTCCCGGGCGACCTCCCGGACCTCGTCCTTGTAGAGGTCCCGCATCGGTTCGACGATGCCGTCGAAGTCGATGCGCTCGGGCAGACCACCGACGTTGTGGTGGGACTTGATCGTCCCCTCCGATTCGATGCGGTCGGGGTAGATGGTCCCCTGGACGAGGTAGTCGGCGTCGACTTCTCGGGCGACTTCCTCGAACTCCCGGATGAACTGTTCGCCGATGATGTGGCGTTTCTCCTCGGGGTCGGTTTCGCCGCCGAGAGCGTCGAGGAAGCGGTCTTTCGCGTCGACGATCCGGAGGCTGTCCATATACTCGAAGGTCTCGCGGATCTGTTCGGTCTCGCCTTTGCGCATCAGGCCGGTGTCGACGTAGACGGCGGTGAGTTGGTCGCCGATGGCCTCGTAGGCCAGCGCGGCGGCCGTCGAGGAGTCGACGCCACCGGAGAGGCCGATGACGGCGTTTTTCTCGCCGACTTCCTCGGAAATCTCTTCTACCTTCTCGTCGATGAAGCTGTCGACGTCTACCATTATGCTTCGACCTCCGTTTCCGTCGTCGTCTGGTCATGTTCGCCCAGCACGGCCTCCAGCAGGCCGACAAAGGGCGGTGAGGCCCGCGTCGGGCGCGAGCGGAACTCGGGGTGGAACTGCGTCCCGATGAAGTAGGGGTGATCGTCGAGTTCGAGAATCTCCATCCGGCGGCCGGCGCGGCCGGAGAACACCATACTGGTCTCGGCGAAGTCCTCGAAGTACTCGGGATTGACTTCGTAGCGGTGGCGGTGGCGCTCGGTGCAGACCGTCGAGTCGTAGAGGTCTTCGGCCAGCGTCCCGGGCGTGATGTCGGTCTGATGGGCACCCAGCCGCATCGTGCCGCCCATATCGTCGGTGTGTTCCTGCTCGGGCAGGATGTCGATAACCGGGTCGGGCGTCTCCTCGTCCATCTCCGCGGAGTGGGCCGCTTCGTAGCCCAAGACGTTGCGGGCCATCTCGACGACGGCCATCTGGAAGCCCAGACAGAGGCCGAGGAAGGGCACGTCGTTCTCGCGGGCGTAGCGGATCGCTTCGATCTTGCCCTCCGTGCCGCGGGAGCCAAAGCCGCCGGGGACGACGACGCCGTCGGCCTCGGTGAGGTTCTCGCTCTCGGTCACGTCGGCCTCGTCCGAATCGACCCAGCGGACGTTCACGTCGACGCCTTTCTCGAGGCCGGCGTGTTTCAGCGCCTCGTTGACGGACATGTAGGCGTCTTCGAGGTCGTACTTGCCGACGAGGGCGATGTCGACCTCGCCGGTGGTGTCCTGCGTGACGAGGTTCCGCCACGTGTTGTCCCGTTCCTCGGCGGGCAGAGCACGTTCGGCCAGCCCGAGTTCCTGCATCACGTACTCGTCTAAGCCTTCCTCCTCGACCATCAGCGGCACGTGGTAGATGTCCTCGACATCGGGGTTCGAGAAGACGGCGTCGGTCGGCACGTCACAGAACAGCGCTATCTTCTCTTTGACGTCGGGGTCCAGACGGTCCTCACAGCGCCCGACCAGAATGTCCGGCTGGAGACCGATAGAGCGGAGTTCCTTCACGCTGTGCTGGGTGGGCTTTGTCTTCTGCTCGCCGTTTTTCGAGTAGGGGACGAGCGTGACGTGGGTAAAGAGGATGTCGTTGTCGTCCTGTTCGTGGGCGAACTGCCGGAGGGCTTCCAGATAGGGCATCCCCTCGATGTCGCCGACGGTGCCGCCGACTTCGACCAGACAGACGTCGGTCCCCTCGGCGGCCTCGCGGATGCGGCGCTTGATGTCGTCGGTGATGTGGGGGATGATCTGGACGGTCTTGCCGAGGTAGTCCCCGGCCCGTTCCTTCTCGATGACGTGCTTGTAGGTCTTGCCAGTCGTCACGTTGTGGTCGAAGGTCATGTCCTCGTCGAGGAACCGCTCGTAGTTCCCCAGATCGAGGTCGACCTCGCCGCCGTCTTTGAGGACGTACACTTCGCCGTGCTGGAAGGGGTTCATCGTCCCGGCGTCGACGTTGAGGTACGGGTCTATCTTGACTGCGGTCACGTCGAAGCGGCGTTTTTCAGGAGACGGCCGGTGCTGGCGGCTGTGATACCTTTCCCCAGACCGGACATCACCCCGCCGGTGACGAAGACGAACTTGTTCCCCAGCGTGGGGTCGTACTCCGTGGGCATACCGACGGTGCGCGGCGGCGAGGCAAAACGATTTCGGGACCGGCCCGGTTCGTGGACACCTGTCAACCTCGCTGGCGGAGCGACGCGAGGACCCCCTCGTCAGGCCGACTCGGCGGTGATCCGCTCGAAATCCAGTTCGAATCGCGGCCGGCCATCGACCACCTCGCGCCTGACGGGCAGGGACTCGCCCTCCAGCGTCTCCAGACTGTCGTGGTCGACGCCGAGGCCGTCGACCAGTCGTTTGAGGTCGCAGTTGGCGCCCCACACCGGCGGGCGCTTGAACTCCCGGGCGAAGACGTTCCCGGCCGGCG
The DNA here is from genome assembly GCF_009741825.1 of Halapricum sp. CBA1109. GTDB lineage: Archaea > Halobacteriota > Halobacteria > Halobacteriales > Haloarculaceae > Halapricum. Next base: position 12,737 of record NZ_WPCA01000043.1, on the reverse strand, counting down.
TCTGCAGGCGGAGCGTCACCATCTGGCCGTCGTCCTCGACGGTCGTGACCGGCAGCGTCGAGAGGTCCTCGCCGGCCTTGACCGCTCCCAGCGTGTCGGCGATGTCGTCGATGTCGTCCCCCATATGTTCGTCGCGTCGCCCGCCGGTCACATAACGTTACTCGAACGCGGCGGTCAGTCGGGCGCGGGGCCGACTCGCCCGTCCAGAAACGCCGCTATCGATTCGCCGACCTGCTCGCGGCGGCCGACGAAGAAGTGGTCGGCGTCGAGCGCCTCGACCGTCCCACCGCGGTCCCGGACGGCGTCGACGACGGCCCGCCAGTCTGCGGTGTCGTCCCGTTCGCCGTAGACGACCGCGAGCGGACAGGACAGCGAGGCGAGGGCGGTCGCGGCGTCACGGTCGCCGACGGTCGAGACCGGCGCCAGCACCGCCAGCGCGTCGGGGGACGATTCAACTGCGGCCAGCAACGCGACGCCGCCGCCGAAACTGTAGCCCGCAAGCCCCACGGCGTCGTATCGTTCGCGGGCCCACCGCAGGGCGGCGACGGCGTCGGCCACCTCGCCGCGGCCCTCGTCCCACGGGCCGTAGTCGAAACGGAGGCAGGCGATACCGCGGTCGACGAGGGCGTCGCTGATCGCCCGGACGCGCGGGTCCGAGCGGGACCCGCCCATCTGTGGGTGTGGCGGACAACAGACGACGATCCGGTCGCTGTCGGGGCCCTCGCGGACGCGCGAACGTCGCGGCCGCCGGGGACGACGACGCGTTCCGACACGGTCGTTCTCAGGGCGCGCGGGGACAAAAACACCGAACAAGTGTAAGAGATTTATGACCAGCGGCCACAAAGCACGTGTATGGGAATCCTCTCGCGCGCCTCCTACATCATCCGCTCGAAACTCAACGCCGTCCTCAACCGGGCGGAGGACCCCTCCGAGACCCTCGATTACTCCTACGAGCAGTTGCGCGACCAGTTGCAGGACGTCAAACAGGGTATCGCCGACCTGACGACCCAGAAGAAGCGACTGGAGATACAGAAGCGCCGCTTGGAGGAGAACGTCGAGAAGCACAACGAACAGGCCCGCGAGGCCGTCCGGCAGGACCGTGAGGACCTCGCCCGGAAGGCCTTAGAGAAGAAAAAACAGAAGATGAACCAGATCGAGGGCCTCGAAACCCAGATCGCCGACCTTCAAGACCAGCAGGACCGACTGGTCGAACAGAAGAACACCCTCCAGTCCCGCATCGAGGAGTTCCGGACGAAAAAGGAGACGATGAAGGCCCGCTACGAGGCCGCCGAGGCCTCGGCGAAGGTCGGCGAGGCGATGACCGGCGCCGGCGACGAGTTCGAGGACGTGGGTCGGGCCATCGAGCGAGCGGAGGAGCGGACCGAGGATATGGAGGCGCGAGCCCAAGCGATGGACGAACTCCAGCAGAGCGGTGCCTTCGAGGACGCCCTCACCGACAAGGACGAACTCGACCGCGAACTCGAACAGATGAGCACCGACAGTCAGGTCGACGCGGAACTGGAGACGCTCAAATCCGAGATGGGCCAGTCCGCCGAGGATACTGAGACGGCGAGCGCGGACGCGACGACCGAGACCGACGCCGAGGAGACGGCGAGCGCCGAGGACGTCGACGTGAGCGACGTCGATGGCGTCGAGAGCGACCCCGACGTCGCCGACTCGGAGGTCGAAGCGGAACTGGAAGAACTGAAAGACGAGGAGAAGTAGCGCTCTCGACTCCCCGCGGTCGGGCGGCGCGCGGACTGCGTTTTTCGGGGTTCCTCGACACCCACACCTATGGTATCGGAGGGAGAACGGGACGGTATGTACGACCGGATACTCGTTCCGACGGACGGGTCGAGCGCGACGGCCGAGACGCTGGACCACGCGGCGGCTATCGCCCGCGACAACGACGCGACCGTCGACGTGCTGTACGTGATCGACCAGCGCCGGTACCGGGCGGCCTCGGCCGACACCAAAGACGAGGTCAGAGCCTCGCTGGAGGTCGAGGGCGAACGGGCCATCGAGGACGCCGAGACGCGACTGGCCGACGAGGGCGTCGCCGTGGCCACGACCATCGAGGAGGGCATCCCCTACAAGACCATCCTCGACTACGCCGCGGACAGCGACAGCGACCTCGTGGTGATGGGGACCCACGGCCGGACGGGCCGCAACCGCCGGGTCGCACTGGGGAGCGTCACCGAGCGCGTCGTCTCGAACGCGGCCGTCCCCGTGTTGGTCGTGGACATCGGCGCCGAGGCGGACACCGAGGAGTGAGCGACCGCCGGACACGACCGCAGTAGGGTTATCCACCCCGCGACCGTAGGCCGGGCCGATGGACACCGATCCGACGGCGCTCGCCCGGGACCTGTTGGTCGCCGTCCGGGAGGGCGAACCGACCCGCGGCTTGGAGACGCGCATCGGGTCGCTCGACGACGCCGTGCTGGCGGCCGCTCTCGACACCGACGACGCCCGCCTCGCGTTCTGGTGTAACGTCTACAACGCCTACGCACAGCTACTGCTGGACCGGTATCCCGCGGAGTACGAGGACAGCAGGCGGCGATTTTTCGGTCACGAGGCCATCCCGGTCGCGGGCGAGTGGCTCTCGCTCGACGCCGTCGAACACGGCATCCTCCGGCGCTCCAAATCGCCGATGGGGATGGGATACGTTCCGGACCCGTTCCCGTCGGCGTTCGAGCGACGCCACCGCGTCGACGCCCGGGACTGGCGGATCCACTTCGCGCTGAACTGCGGGGCGACTTCCTGTCCGCCCATCAGGGCGTACGAGGCCGACGCCGTCGACGCGCAACTGGACCTCGCCACGCGGTCGTATCTCCGGCAGGAAGTCACGTACGACCCGGAAACGACGACGGCGACGGTCCCCCGGTTGCTGTTGTGGTACCGTGGGGACTTCGGCGGCGGCTCGGGTATCAGATCGATCCTGCGGGCGTACGATTGTGTCCCGGACGACGCCGACCCGTCGCTGTCCTACGCCGACTACGACTGGTCGATGCGGCGAGGGCTGTTCGCCGACAGGTCGGAGTATCAGCCCTGATGCTGGCCGCACCACACTAATGTGGCGCCGTTCCTACCGTACAGTATGGTTGTTTCGACAGGGAGTGCGACACTCGACGATATTCTCGACGGCGGGTTCCCGCCGCGGCGCTCGGTCCTCGTGACGGGCGGTCCGGGAACCGGCAAGTCGACGCTGGCGATGCAGTACTTACAGGCCGGCCTCGACGCCGGCGAGGAGTGTCTGTACGTCAGCACCGAACAGACCTACGAGGAACTGGCCGACGCCTTCGCCGACTTCGACTTCGAGATGGATCACGAGGACCTGACGGTCACGTCCATCCACGCGACGACGGGCTACACCGTCGACGGCGGCGACGACCCGGAACTCACGCTGGAGACGCTGGAGGGCGGGCAGATGCTCGGCGGGGAGTACTCCGCGCCGTTCGAGGCCCAGTACATCGTTCAGCACCTCGAACAGTACGCCCCGGTCGACCGGGTGGTTCTCGACAGCGCCTCGGGGCTCTCGGCGATGGGCGACAACAAGGACGTGTTCCGCCGGACCATCCTCGACCTCATCCGCCTGTTCAACGACGAGTTCGAGGCGACGGCGCTGTTGACTGCCGAGGAGAGCGATCCGACGCCGACCGGCGACGGGATCAAAACTGTCGCGGCGAGCGACGCCATCCAGTTCAACACCCACGGCGTCCTCAGGCTCTACCGCGAGCGTATCGACGGCGACGACCACCGGTTCGTCGAGGTGGTGAAGATGCGCGGCGTCGACCACGACACCCGGACCTACGAGATAACGTTCGCCGACGGCGGCATCCGGATCAGTCCCCGCCGCCGGACTCACCCCGGCGAGTTCGTCCCGGACGAGTACCTCTCGACCGGTATCGACGGACTGGACGCCCTGCTGGGCGGGGGCATCGTCCGCGGCGGGTCGACCCTCCTCAAACACGACGGGCAGGCCAGCCCACACTCTATCCTGACGACGCTTCTGGCCTCGGCAATCGACGACGGGATGGCAGTCACCATCGTCCCGCCGGTCGCTCGGCAATCGACGACGGGATGGCAGTCACCATCGTCCCGCCGGTCGAGCTACCGCCCAAGCGCCTCCGGGAGATAATCGACGAGCGAGTCGGTGATATGGACGCGTTGCTGAACGACGACCGGTTCTTTCTGGTCGACTTCGCCGACATCTGGGAGAACACCCGGCGGAACGTGTTCAAACCGGCCGAACACGAAGACGAGGGCCCGGAGGCGGTGTTCCGGACTATCGACGAGCGCCGGGGCGACCGGGAGATGCTCAGCGTGATCAACGTCGAGGCCCAGTTGCCGCTGCTCACCGACGACGAACTCCGGCAGGTCCGGTTCTGGGAGGAGGAGAACCTCTATCTCCCCGGTGACACGTCGCTGTACCTGTTCAACCCGGAGACGATGAGCGACCGCCTGTCGGCGTTTTACGCCAACGCCGCGTGGCAGACCGTCTCGACGTGGATCGACGACCGCGGGCTCCAGTACATCAAACTGGAGAAATCGCCCGCAGGTTTCCTCGGGTCGACCCGGCTCGTGGAGTACCTCGACGAGAGGCCGTATATGCGCGTCCAGCAACCGCCGGGTCCGGAGGGAAGCAACTGATGGTGGCAATCGACCCGGGGACGAACGTGTTGCTGCAGGCGCCGTCGCTGTCGGCGGCCCGCCACGACCGGTGTCAGGAGTTGCTGGCACCCGGGGACCCGGCCGGCCTCGACGTGTTGCGGATCACCTACTCCGACGACCCGCAGTCGCTGCTCGACGACTGGCGTGAGACTGTCGGCGAGATGCCCGCCCGGACCGGTATCGTCGTGGTCGGCGGCGCGGCGGACTTCGAGGGCGTCACCGACCCGACCGACGGGGACACCGTCGCCGTCACCACGGCCAACCCCAACGACCTGACGGGACTGGGGATGCGGTTGAACAACTACCTCAACGACGTCGATCCGGAGAACCAACTGGTCGTCTGTCTGGACTCGCTGACGGAGTTGTTGCAGTTCGTCGACGTCCAGTCGGCGTTCAAGTTCCTCCACATGTTCACGGGGCAACTCCGCGAGGCGAACGGTATCGGACACTTCCACATCGATCCGGACGCTCACGACCCGAAGGTGATCAGTCAACTCAAGCCCGCGTTCGACCGACAGATAACCGTCGAGTGAGCTCTCCCGGAACCAATCGAAAAGCGGCAGAAACGCCGCCCGTCACGGCCGCCGCCCGGGCACAGCGGGCGGGATGGGCCGACGGAGTCGGTGGAGTGCCATGTCACTCCACCACAGCAGGTGTCGGCGGCGGCACAGGCCGCCGACGGATCACGGTGACTCACCGGTCGGGGCCGGTCGTCACGGTCAGTCGGCAGCCTCTGGCACTCGGGGGTTGCTCTCGGTCTCGACGTTCGTTTCGTGTTCGCGCGCTTCTTCGACGATCCTGTTGACGTATCCGGGGTACGTTCCCATTCCTTCTGCTTCCATTGCGTTTTGGTGGACGTTCGTATCCTAATTAAGGGTTTTGCGCATACAATCGGGCAGTGTTGCACACACCTTATACGTGTATATAGTATTCCTCTCCGGGCCGAGGTTTATGTACGGTACCGACGCAACCGGGGCCGTGACACGGCACTCGACGCTCACCCGACCGCGGGACCGGGGACTCGTGGCCGCCGGGTGGTCCCCGGGGCGGTCGTCGGAAGTGCGGTCTCTCGGGACGCTCGGCGCCGGAGTCGGTCGGTTCAACGGGACGCTCCCGGTCGGTATCGCTTTCGGGCCCCGGGAGACGCCGGCGCTGTCGCTGGTCGCTGGCCTCGGTGCGAACCGCCCGTCGCCGGACGGCACCGCCCCGGGGCTCCAATCGACCGTCTCCCGGTCGCGTTCGACGACGCTCGTATCCGTGGATTCCGGTCCCCGCTCCGGCGTGGCGGACCGGTCGACGACACCCGGACAGCGGACCGACCCGGGCCCGACCGCTCGGCTCGGACCGCAGACTACCGTCGCCCGGGCCGAGTCCGAACCGTCCGAGGACCGCGGTGGTACCCACACAGTCGACAGTTCCGACGCTGACCGTCCCCGGACGGCGTCGCTCCCGCCGTTGACTTCGACGGCGACGGAGACGGACGGGGAGGAATCCGATTCGTCGTCGTCGCTCCGGTCGCTCAGTCGGTTCGCCGCCGCGGTGTTTCGCCTCGCCAGAACCGCCCCTGCGGCGGGGCTGTCGGCCTCCAGCGTCCGCCTCGCCGTCCGGTCGTTCGCGCTCAGACACGGCCGTCCCGCGTCGGCCGCGAGCGACCGGGTCCGGTCGTCGGCCTGGACGCGAACCGGCCAGACGGCGGCGGGACTGGGGACGCTGCCGGTCGGTCCCGCGACGAACAGCGGCGCCCCGACGGATCGACCGCCCGGTGTCGAACGGGCGACGGCGGACGCGCCGACACTCCGGTACGAGGACGCGGCGACCGACGCTCGCTCCGGCGGCAACGGTCGGGATACGGACGACGAACGGTTGAGTGAGGCGACGCTCGATCAGCCGTCTACGGGGGACCGGTCAAGCACTGGGTCCGCAGTCGACCGGCAGGACGCGGGAGCGACGGACCGAGAGCGTACGTCCCCCGAGACGCCGCCAGTCGACCGGCGGCAATCGAGCGGCGGTCCCGACGCCCGGGAGGGCGGTGACCCGTCCCGGGAAACGGGCGACGGCGTGACGGTTTCGGCCACGGAAACCGACGGGGACGTTCGGACGACGACCGACGAGGGGGACGCGCCCGGAGACGGGTCGCTGCCGACGCTCGCGGACATCGACGCCGAGGTCAGCGAGGACGGGAGCGTCGAGGGCCCGGCGCTGTCGGCGGGAACGGATCGAGTACTCAGACGCCTGTACCGGGATTTCGAACGTCGCTCCGGACCGAGCGCCGACGGCGGGGGCTGTAGATGCGCCACGAGACCGCGACGATAACGATCTGTAACGGTGCCGAGGCGGGAACGAGCGTCGAGTGTGCGTTCAACCCCTCCGCGTACCGGATGGAGAAGACGGCGACCTACGACGACCTGACGGCCGCCGGGACGGGGGCGCCGCTCACGCAGTTCGTCGACGGCGGGGCCGAGACGCTGTCGATGGAGCTGTTTTTCGACACGACCGACCGGGCGGAGCCGACTGACGTCCGGACGGCCTACGTCGACCACGTCGACACGCTGCTGTCGGTCGACGACGACATCGGTGCGCCGCCGGTCTGCCGGTTCGTCTGGGGCGAGGGGCTCGACTTCACCGCGGTCCTCGAACGGGCGGACAAGCGGTTCACGAAGTTCCGGCCCAGCGGCGTCCCCGTCCGTGCGCGTGTCGACGTGACCTTCCGGGAGTACCGGGCGAGCGAGGCGTCGCCGCCGGACGCGGCCGCGGCGACCGATACCACGAGACGCCGGGTACTCACGGAAGGCGAACGGCTGTCGGCCGTCGCCGCCGAGGCCTACGACGACCCCTCGGCGTGGCGGACCATCGCCTCGCACAACGACATCTCGAACCCGCGGGACGTTCCCGCGGGCACCGAACTGGAGGTGCCGCCGCGATGACCGGGACCGAACCGCGGTACGCCCCTCGATACCGGATGGAACTCGGCGACCGACAGTTCGACGGGACGGGTGGCGCGGTCGGTGACCTCGTCGTCGAGACGACAGTCGACGGGGCGGACCGGTTCGCCGCCACCCTGCAGTACCCCTTCGAGGACGGGTCATTCCGGGGGCTTCCGTGGGAGTCGCTCGCGGCCGGGACGGACGTCTCGATAGCGATGGGCTACGGCGACGACCTGACGCCGCTGTTCTCGGGGCGCGTCGACGGCGTCCGGGCGTCGTTCGACCGCTCGACCGCCCCGTCGGTGACGGTGACCGGCTTTGGCCGCTTGCGGGCGACGATGACCGGGACTGACTCCCGGTCGTGGCGGGAGACGACTCTCGGGGACGTCGTCGAGTCGGTGCTGTCGCCCTACGCGTTCGACAGCCTCGACGTCGCGGCGTCGGTCGAACGGGAGTGGCTGTTCCAGGACAACCGTAGCGACTACCGGTTTCTCGCGGCGCTGGCAGAGACCTACGGGTTCCGGTTCTACGCCCGCCGCGACACCGCCGTCTTCCGGCCCCGCGGCGAGCGTCGAGTTCGGTCGACCCGGCCGCGACGCTCCGGTACGGCGACCGACTCGGCGAGTTCGACGGCGAACGCCGCCGGGACGGGTCGGAGGCTGTCGAGGTCCGGTCGTGGGACCCCGACCGGCGAACGGAACACGTCGCCACGGCCGGGCCGACGGACGCGGACGCGACCGAGGTGTTCAGAGTTCCAGCTATGACACGAGCGGAGACGGAGACGATAGCGACCGAGACGCACAGGGTGGCGACCGACGGCCTCCTCGAAGGGCACGGCGTGGCGCACGGGACGCCCGCGATACGGGCCGGCGAGACGGTCGAACTCGCCGGCCTCGGCGACCCGTTCTCGACGACGTACCTCGTCACGGCGGCGACGCATCGGCTCGGCGAGTCGGGCTACCGGACCGACTTCGAGGTGCGGGAGGTGGCGGCGTGAGCCACGCCGGTCCCTTCGATGGTGACGGCCTCACCGGGGTCAGGGTCGGCGTCGTCGCCGACACCGACGACCCGGAAGGCCGGGGTCGGGTTCGGTTGCGGTTCCCGTGGCGGGCGGCCGAAGATCGAAGCCGGTGGGCGCGGGTCGCCACGCCGATGGCCGGGCCCGACTGCGGCGTGCAGTTCCGGCCCGCCGTCGACGACGAGGTGCTGGTCGCCTTCGCGGGCGGTGACATCCACCGCCCGTTCGTCGTCGGGTCGCTGTGGAACGGCGAGCACGCACCGCCGGAGTCGGACCCGGCCGACGACCCGACGGTCCGAACGATTACCACACGGGCGGGCCACCGGGTCGACTTCGCCGACGGCGACGGCGGCGGTGTCTCGATCACCACCGCCGGCGGCCACCGGATCGACCTCGACGACGGCGGCGAGCGGATCGAGATAACGGACGGCGACAGCCGCATCCGCCTCGACGGCGAGGCCGGCGAGCTATCCATCTCGGCGGCGGACTGCCTGACGCTGTCGGCCCCGACGGTCGAGATAGACGCCGGCGACCGCCTGACGGCGGACGCGGGTCGGCTCTCGCTGGCGGCGGACTCGACGCTCTCGCTGTCGAGTTCGGGACAACTGAAGACGACTAGCACCGGGGGAACGAGCCTGTCGGCGACGGGACCGCTGTCGATCAGCGGCTCGCTCATCTCGCTCAACTGATGTCACTGATGGCACGCGCCGGCGACGGCACGGCGCACGGCACACCGCTCGCCCCGGGCGGCAGTCCGAACGTTCTCGTCGGGGGACGACCGGCGTGGCGAGCGGCCGTCGACACGCACACCTGCCCGCTGACCAGCGGGACCGTCCCGCACGTCGGGGGCGTCGTCAGTCAGGGGGAGCCGACCGTCCTGATAAACGGGCTCCCGGCGACCAGCGTCGGGGATACCATCGTCGAGAACGGCCCGCCGAACAGGATCACGACCGGCTGTCCGTCGGTTCGGGTGGGCACGAATGGATGACCACGGCCGCGGGACCGGGTGGGCGTTCCCCGTGACCGTCGCGGACGGCGACGTGGTGAGCGTGACCGGCGAGGACGACATCGAGACGGCGATAGAGATCATTCTCGGGACCGCGCCGGGCGAGCGGCTGATGCGCCCCGAGTTCGGTTGTGCGATCCACGAGCAGACGTTCTCGGCGGTGACGCCGGCGACACTGAACCGCATCGAGACGTCGGTCCGGGAGGCGCTTTCCGCCCACGAGCCGCGAATCGCGGTCGAGTCGGTCGACGCGACCCGCGGGGACGACCCCGGAGCGGTCCTGATCGACGTCGGCTACCGGCTACAATCGACGGACGAGCGCTCGACCGTAGCTTATCCGTTCTCACTGCGGGAGGGAGACGGATGACCGGACCCCCGACGCTCGACGGCCGCGACGAGGACGCGTTGCGGTCGGCCCTCGAATCGCGGGCGGCGACGTATCTGCCCGAGTGGGACCCGGAGAGCCGGGACGGGGCGACGGCGCTTGTCAGTATCGGAGCCGAGTTCGGCGCGGCGCTCGTCGACCGAGTCGACCGCCTCCCGGCGGCACAGCGACGGGCGTTCGCCGACATCGTCGGGACCGACCGCCGCCGACCGACCGCGGCGCGGCTACCGCTCTCGTTCACGCTCGACACCGATGCGGAGCGGAACGTTCCGATTCCGGCCGGGACGCGGACGGAGACGGCCGATGGCGAGCGATTCGAGACGGACGAGGCGGTCGAGGCGACCCCAGCGTCGCCGGTCGCCGCCTACGCGGTCGACCCGGACGGCGCGCGGACTCTCGACCACACGGACGCGGTGGCGGAGGACGGCCGGACGACGCTGTTCTCGGGCGAGGATCGTCAGCACCGTCGGCTCTACGTCGGCGAGGACGCCCTCGACGCTGCGGCGGGAACCGTCGTGACGGTCACCGCCGAGACGGACCGCCCACTCGACGGCGACCTCGTCTGGGAGTACTATGGCGACCCGCCAGACGGAGCAGTCGGTTGGCATCCCCTCCCGACCGCGGAGCGGCCGTCTCCGTCGGGGATCGACGGGCTTCGTGATCGGCAGACCGCACGGGAGACAGATCCCGGTGTCGTCCGCGAGCGGTTCGTCCTACCGGGCGAGACGGTTCCGGTATCGGTCGACGGCGTCGAGTCCCACTGGCTCCGGTGTCGCGCGCCGGACGCGACCCGGAGTCGGTCCTCGAAGACGTGACGATCACCGTCGGCCGGTCGGCGACGCCGCCGGACGCGGCTATCGCCAACGACGTGCCGTTGTCGCCCTCGGAGCCGCTGTCCCCGTTCGGGCGGACGCCACAGCCACCGTCGACGCTGTACCTCCGGTCGGCCGCCTTCGCCACACCGGAGGCGTCGGTCGACCTGACGTTCGAATCTGCCGACGAGTCGGCCTCGGACATCGACCTCGACACCGGGACGGTCCCGGTCGCAACTGGGCCGCCGACGCTCTCGTGGGAGTACCACGACGGCGACGGCTGGACGCCGCTCCCGGTCGAGACGGACGGAACAGACGCGTTGCGGACGCCCGGGACGGTCACCGTGTCGGTCCCGGCGGACGCGGCGGCGACGACGGTCTCCGGCCACCGCGGGCCGTGGATACGGGTCCGGCTGGTCGCCGGCGCATACCGCGATCAGGTCCCGACGTTCGGCGGTCTCTCGGTGGCGTTCGACGGACCGGAGCGGACGCCCCGACTGGCGACAGCGGCGAACGGGACGACGGCGACCGTCGACTCGCTCCCGGTCCGTCCGTTCCGAGGACGGGCGGACGCGGACCGCACGCTGTATCTGGGGTTCGACGCGCCGCTCCGGGGCGGGCCGCTCTCGCTGTTGTGGTCGCTGGCGGACGCCGGCGACGGGACGGTCCTCGTCTGGGAGCGCCGACGGGCGTCCGACGGCGAGTGGGTCGCGGTCGAGGTCGACGACCGGACGGGTGGGCTGTCCGCATCGGGAGTCGTCAGGCTCTACGTCGACGGCGAGACGACGGCGACGACGGAGTTCGGCGAGGCGCGTCACTGGCTCCGGGTCCGCGCTCCTGACGGGTGGGACGAGACGCCGACCGTCGCGGCCGTCGATCCGAACGCGGTTCGGGCGAGCAACACCCGGTCGGTCACGGTCGAACCGCTCGGGAGCAGCGACGGGCGCCCGAACCAGCGTTTCGAGTGCCCGGACGCGACGGTGCTCGACCCGGACCTGTGGGTCGAGGAGTCGGGGCGTCTCGCCGACGGGGACCGCGCCGCACTGCAGGCGGAGCGACCCGAAGATGTCGAGGTCGAGTCCGAGGCCGTCTGGGTGCGCTGGGACGAGCGGTCTGACTTCCTCGGCGCCGGCCCCGACGACCGCGACGTTCCGGATCACGGCAGGCTGTCGGCGTCGTGGTCGAGCACCTGTTCGGGGTCGGGCGGGGACTCCCAGTCGGTGGCGAGTTCGAGGAACTGGACGAGCATCGCCGCCGTCGCGCCCCAGACGGTGTAGCCGTCGACGTGGAAGTAGTGCAGGCGGACGCGGCCGTAACTCGGGTGCTCGCGCATCTCCGTCTCGTAGTTGTCGGGGTCGAGGATGTCGGCGAGGGCGAGGACTGCTATCTCGGCCACCTCGTCGTCGCCCGGTTCGTACGGCCGGTCGGGGACGGTGGCGACGAACGGCCGGATGACGTAGTGGGTGACAGTCTCGAAGTCGTCGAGGCGGCCGTGAAACGACGGCTCGGCGGGGTCGAGTCCGATCTCCTCGTCCGCTTCCCGCCGGGCGGTCGCCCGGAGGTCGTCGTCCTCGGGTTCGTAGCCGCCGCCGGGGAAACTCATCTGCCCGGGGTGGTCTTCGAGGTGTTCGGCCCGCTTGGTAAAGAGGACGTGCGGGCCGTTCGGTCGCTCGACGACGGGGACGATCACTGCCGCCGGGCGGAGGTCGCTGTCGGCGTCGACGGCGTCGTGGGCCGTGATCGCTCCCAGATCCATATCCAATCCAGACGACGGCCGCTAATAATTTGCCCGCTGTCGTTCCACGCGGTATGGTGTTCAGAGAAGAGGGAGAAGCGATAGAAAGCCCTCGGCCAGTTCCGGTCCCGCGGCTCGCTGTGCGCTTCGGGCTCTTCGAGCCTTGCAGTGCTTGCGTCGCCGGGG
>NZ_WPCA01000169.1 GCF_009741825.1 Halapricum sp. CBA1109 | reverse complement strand
CCTCGGGAAGATAGCCGACCCGCGGGCGTGTTCCCCGCTCGAGGCCCTGCTGACGGACGGGAACGCCAGCGTCCGCCGGGAGGCCGCCGAGGCGCTGGGGATGATCGGCAACCGACAGGCGCTGTCGGCGCTGCTCGCCCTCTACGACGACGGCGACGAGCGCGTCCGCCGGGTCGCCATCGGCGCGTTCGGTAACTTCGACAGCGGCAAACCGGTCGAACACCTCGTCGACGCACTGGACGACGACTCGCCGACGGTCCGCCGGACGCAGTCTACTCGCTGATCGAGTTGCTCTCGAACGTCCCCACCGACAAGAGCCACCAGATACGGGAGGAAATCGTCGACGAACTCTCGGCGACCGACGACGCGACGGTCGTCGTCCCGCTGGTCGAGATACTGGAGGAGAGCACCCAGACCGCACAGCGGCGCAACACCGCGTGGCTTTTGGGCCGAGTCACCGACGGCGACCACGAGCGCGTCATCGAGGCGCTGGTCGACTGTATGGACGACGACGACCAGATGACGGGCCAGTTCGCGGCGACCAGCCTCGCCGAACTGGACGGCGAGACCGTCGAGAAACACCTGCTCGAGGTCGTCGAGGACGACGACCGATCGACACAGGTACGGTCGCAGGCTATCTTCACGCTCGGGAAGGTCGGCGGGGAGGACTCCCGGGAAGCGTTGGAGTCGCTGATCGACGATACCGAGGACGAACAGCTACGGAAACGGGCGTTCTCAGCGGTGTCGAAACTCGGTGGGAGCGCGGGTGACGTGCTGTGAACAGTTATACGCCTGTAACTGCAACTAGAGAGAGATGAGCGGCGGCGAACAGAAACTGGCCGACAGTCCGGGGAAGTTTATGCAGGTCGTCGCCGACGGCCGCAAAGCCGGTGGTGCCGAGTGGCAGACCGGCCGGTTTCTCCTCTCGAACAAGCGGCTGATCATCGCCACCAACGAGGGCAAGCGGACCATCCCGCTGTCGAAACTCACCTCGATCAAGAGCCGAGAGAACGTCAACGAGGCCGTCGCGTCGGTGTCGAACTACCTCTCGATCCAGTTCGATCAGGACGTGCTGTTGATCTCCCCGAAAGACCAGGAGAGCTTCGAGGAGAAACTGTACGGCGCAGTGCTGGACCAGCAGGTCGTCCTCGTCAAATACCCCGCAGTCAAAGGCGGTGTCGTCCAGGAGGTCGAGTGGGAGAAGGCCCGCCTGAAACTGGGCGAAGAGACGGTCGATCTGGCCATCTCAAGCGGCACCTTCGTCGAGATCGAACTCGACGACGTGGGGGCCGTCGAGACCACCGAACGGACGGTGCTGGGCGAGGAACGCCGCGTCGTCGAGATCGAACACTCCGTCGAGGAGGCCGTCGTCCAGACGCACATCTCCGGGCCGACGCGGGTCGTCGGCGTCCTGGCCGGCCTCGTCACCAGTGGCCGCGAGGCCGCGGACACCGATCTCACCGAAGAAGAGTTCGAGGTGTTGATGGCGCTGTACTCGGGCGTTTCGCCGTTCAAGATCCCCGATTTCGTCGGGATGGACGTCGAGCGAGTCGAGGAGATATTCGACGACCTCGTCGAGTCGGGGCTGCTCGAGGAGGTCCGGACCCGTCGGGAGATTTCCCTACAGGCCCGCGGACGCAACATCGCCAGCGAAGTGATGGAGAACCAGTAGCTACTCGTTGACGTCTTCGAGGTGGTTGTTGACGACGACCCGACCCCGTGGCGTGATCTTCGTCCCTGTCTCGCTGTCGACGATGAGGTCTTTCTCCGCGAGGCGGTTCAACAGCAACGTGACCTCGCTGGCTTCCATATCGAGGATGTCCGCCAGCGGGATACCCTCCATATCGCCCGTCGAGTAGATGGTGACGAGCAGTTCCGTCTCGTCCTCGCCGAGGTCGATGTCCTGAAGATCGGTGACCACGTCGCTGTACTCCATCCGAAGGTAGCGGCCGAAGACGTTCATCTTCTGCTCGGACGGCAGGGCGGCAAGCGAGAGGACCGACCGTCCGCCCTGCATATGTTTGACGGCCAGCACCGGCCGCTTGGAACCGGCTATCTCCCGTTCGAGGCGCTCGAAGCCCGTGACGGTCGCTAGCCGGACCGTGACGTCCTCGCCGCGGCGGCGGAACTCGACCTCGCCGGGTTTGAGGAACAGTTTCGCCGGCGTGAACTCCTCGCCCGTGACGCGGCCGCCGACCCGCGCCGGGTGTTTGACTGTCATCTCCGTCCCGTTGAGCAGGACCTTGAACAGGACGTTCGTGAACTTCTCTATCTTCTCGTCGTCGCCCTCGACGGCCGCCACCTGCTGGCGGCCCTGCGTCCGGAACGCGATGGTGACCGTCGCCGAGAAGAAATCCCCGAGGTCGTCGGGGACCTGCCCGACGGCGACGTCGAAGATGTTCTCGACGGGGATCTGAATCTTGCCGTCGTCGGCGGCCAACACCAGTCGCTGCCTGCTGAGGAGGATGCGACCGCGCGTTGGTTCGCTGCCGGCGGACTGTTGGGTGTTGAACGTCCCGACGAAGTCCGCGACCACCGATTCCGACATAGGCGTTGGTGTCACTTTGTCGGGGCGAGGCTTAGTGGTTTCGCGCCGGTATCAGGCACGAAAACGGCGACCGCGGGTCACTCGCCGAGGTCCTCGGCGATGTCGGACAGCGAACCGCTTGGCGACCGCTTGACCGTGTAGACGACGCGCTCGCCCGGCGCTCTGAGGCCGTAGTGGTCCCCAGCGACGAGTTCGTCGAGCAACACCGACTGGCCGGCCGAGCGGTCGGCCGCCGACAGCCACTCCCGGAGGCGGTCGGTCGCATCGGCGTCGGTCTCGCGGGCCAGTCGGGCGTTGTCGTAGGCACCGCGCACCTGCAGGCCGCCCTCGATGCCGTCGGTGACCTGCGCGTGGGCGTCCCGGCCGTCGAGGGTGAGTCTGAGTACGTCGCCGGCCGCGACCGGCACCGCCGACGGAAGGGCGAGTCGGAGCCGCGAGGTGCGGCCGACTGACTCGACGGGGATCCGGTAGCTACTGACGGTGTCGTGGTCGCTCGGAACGCGCTCGCCCATCTACTCGTCGTCGCCCAGAAGGTCCGCGACGTCGTCGCCGCCGTGGTCGACGATCTTGGCGTTGATCTGTCGGACGTCCTCGCTGACCTCGCGGCCGCGGACGGTCACGCGCTTGCGCTCGCCGTCTCGGCTCGGCTTGTAGCCGACGCCACCCTCAAGCAGGATGGACTTGAGGTTCGGGCCGGCGACGTCGTCTCGGAGCGGCCGACCGGCGGTGTCGGACGCGCCGGTCAGTTCCAGCGTGAAACCGTCGAGACCGACGGCGCTGCCGTCGACCTCGTCACCGAGTTCGCGGCTGAGAAACCGGTTGGCGTCCTGTCCGTCCACGTCGACCTGATAGGTCCGACCGTCCTCGGGGTCGGCCACGGCGATAGTGAAGTCTGCCATACCCGTATCCTGCCAGTCGTGCATAAAAAGCCCGTCGAAGCGCGTTCAGCGCCGGCCGGCGTCGACTACCGTCGAGACGCGAGCGTTCTCCTTGAGTTTCAGTCCGGCACCGCCGACCGACAGCGGCACCGGGGACAGTTCGGTGACCGACAGCGTCGGATGACTCGCCCCGCGAGCGAGCAGTTCCTCGCGCGGTTGGACGGTCAGCGCCGTGTCCGCTGGCAGCGACAGCGACTCGTTGTACGACAGCAGGTACTGGCCGGCGTCGAGGTGCCACCACTCGTAGTCGTCGTCCTCGTCGCGGTACGTCCGGTCGTGAGGCGTCAGTCCCGCGTCAGTCAGTTCGCCGCCGCCGAAGTCGACCCGGCCCGGGTCAGTTATCTCGTATACCTCGGCGGCCGTCAGATCGAGGCCGCGGCCCTCGGTCTGTGTCGGTTCGTGGAGCAGGTCCTCGACGAACGCCGTGTACTCCATATCGGGGACTCGGCGGGCAACGCCAAAAGTCCCGGGCCGTTTTCACTCGCTGGGAAGCGTAGGGGTGGTTTTGATACTGTAGTCGATACTGTCTGGTACAATGTCCGGGTTGCGCGCGGCCCTCGAGATACCGTCGCTGGAGGCCTGCCCCGTCGCGGCCGCCTCCGAGGAGACGGACGAGACGATAACGTCGATATCGTGGGCCAGACAGAGCGAGGGAACCGTCACCGAGGAGTTCACCGCGAGCAGCGACCTCGACGCCGAGGCGGTCGACGCGCCGGTGACGGACGTCTTCGACTACGACTCGACCAGCGTCTATCGGTTCGAGCGCGACCCGGGCCCGTGTCTCTGTGAGTACGTCGAAGGCGAGTCGTTCCCCATCTCGGACGTCCGCGCCGAGGACGGATCGCTCGTCGTGACCTTACACCTCTCCTCACGCGCGGAGTTGCGCGACGTCATCGAGACGCTGCGGGACCGCTTCGGCAGCGTCAGCGTCCAGTACCTCCTGCGTGTCGACGGCCAGACCGACGACGCCGACATCGTCCCCGTCGACCGCGGGCGACTCACCGACCGCCAGCGCGAGGTCCTCTCGACGGCCTACGAGATGGGATACTTCGCCTCGCCGCGGAAGGCAAACGCCACCGAAGTCGCCGACCACCTCGACATCGACGTCTCGACGTTCACCGAACACCTCGCTGCCGCCCAGTCGACGCTGATGGACGACCTGCTGGCGACGTGACGCGGGCCGACCTGTTTTCGGACGGTTCGATGCTGACCGCGAGCCAGCGTCGTCGCCGGTGCAAGAAGACCCCGAGAGGTTTGGCGGTTCGTTACGGTCGCCCTCGAAAGACGATGGAGTACATGAACGTCGCATCGGACGTGACGGAGTTGATCGGCGAGACACCGCTGGTACGGGCGGAGGGGTTCGCCCCGAACCTCCTGCTCAAACTGGAGTCGTTCAACCCCTACTCGGTCAAAGACCGCATCGCTCGCGAGATGATCACCACCGCCGAGGAGGCCGGCGAGATAACCGACGATACCGTCGTCGTCGAACCGACGAGCGGTAACACCGGCATCGGGCTGGCGGCCGTCTGTGCCGCCCGCGGGCACGACCTCGTGCTCACGATGCGTCGTCGATGAGCGAGGAGCGACGGCAGTTGCTCGCCGCCCTCGCGCCGACCTCGAACT
>NZ_WPCA01000150.1 GCF_009741825.1 Halapricum sp. CBA1109 | reverse complement strand
AGCGCCGGCGCGTCGTTGACGCCGTCGCCGACCATCATCGCCTTGCTACCGTCGTTCTGGATGGCCTCGACGGCGTCGGACTTGTCTTCCGGGAGGACCTCCGCGCGGACGTTCTCGGGGTCGATACCGACCCGTTCCGCGACGGCGCGGGCGGTCCGCTCGTTGTCGCCGGTGAGCATCATCACGTCGAGGCCGCGCTCGGTCAGCGCCGAGACGGCCCGCTTGGCGCTCTCTTTGACCGTGTCGGCGTCGGCGACGACGCCCGCGAGTTCCCCGTCGCGGGCGACGAGCATCGCGGTCTTGCCCTCCCGCTCTAACTGCTCCATCGTCTCGGCGGCGGGGTCGGGGTCGACGCCGGCCTCCCGGAGGAGTTTCCGGTTGCCGACCAGCACCTCCGTCCCGTCGACCGTCGCGCGGATGCCCTGTCCCGGGACGTTCTCGAAGTCGCTCGGTTCGGACACCGCGACGCCGCGGTCCTCGGCGCCCTCGACGATGGCCCGGGCGAGGGGGTGTTCGCTCCCGCGTTCGGCCGACGCCGCGAGGTGGAGGAGGTCCGCTTGGGGGTCCTGTTCGGCGTTGAGGACCTGCCCGCCGTCGGCGCGGAACTGCGCGACGGGGACCACGTCGGTCAGTTCCATCTCGCCCTCGGTGAGCGTCCCCGTCTTGTCGAAGACGACGGTATCGACGTCGCGGGCGCGTTCGAGGATGTCGCCGCCGCGGAACAGGACGCCGTTCTGTGCGCCGATGGTCGTCCCGACCATCGTCGCGGCGGGCGTCGCCAACCCCAGCGCACAGGGACAGGCGATCAACACCGCCGAGGCGAAGACGACGACCGCGAACTCGAACACCGAGATGGTGCCGCCGACCACCGCGGGCCCGCCGGCGACCTGCCCCCAGAGGGGAAGCCACTCGACGACGCCGGCGAGTATCTCGGGGAAGGCGAACCAGACGACGCCCCAGAACACCGCGTTGGCGATGACTGCCGGGACGAAGTACGCCGAGATGCGGTCGGCGAGGTTCTGTATCTCGGGCTGGCGGGACTGGGCCTCCTTGACCGTCTGGACGATCTGCTGGAGCGCCGTGTCCGCGCCGACGTTCGTCGCTTCGACGACGAGGACGCCGTTCTCGTTGATGGTCGACCCGACCACCTCGTCGCCCGCCGATTTCTCGACCGGGACCGACTCGCCGGTGACCATCGACTCGTCGACGGCCGAATCCCCCTCGACGACGACGCCGTCGGTCGGTATCTTCTCGCCCGGGCGGACCTTCATCCGGTCGCCGACGGCGACGTCCTCTAAGGGGACCTCAGACTCGGTGCCGTCCTCGCTGACCAGCGTCGCCGTCTCGGCCTCCATCTCCAGCAGTTTCCGGAGGGCGTCGCCCGCCTGCCCCTTGGACCGGGCTTCGAGGTAGTTACCGAGCGTGATGAACACGAGTATCAGCGCGGCCGTGTCGAAGTAGACGTCGCCGGCGATGAGCCCCGAGAGGACGGCGACGGAGTAGAGATACGCCGTCGAGGACCCCAGCGCGATCAGGACGTCCATGTTGGCCCGGCGGTTCCTGACGATGGCGTTGTAGGAGTTGCGGTAGAACGGCCACCCGAGAATCGCCTGGACCGGCGTCGCCAGCAGGAACTCGACCCAACCGAGTTCGACGCCGAACACCGTCTCCGGGACGAGCACACCGCCGAGGAGGAACCGGTCGGCGAGGAAGAACAACATCGGTGCCGAGAGGAGCGCACCGAACAGCGTCAGGCGGCGCTGTTTCCGTATCTCGGCGTCACGGGCGGCCTCGCGGGCGTCGCCCGACTCGTCATCGTCGCCGTCCTCCCGCACCGGGGAGTAGCCGGCGTCCTCGATGGCGTCGTACAGCGTCCCGAGCGACACGTCCGCGGGGTTGTAGGTGACCTGTGCCTCGTCGGTCGCGTAGTTGACGTCGGCGTCGAGGACGCCCGGCGTCTCCAGCAACGCCTCCGCGGTGGTCTCGGCGCAGTTGGCACACGACATATCCGAGATGGCTACCGTCGCCGTCTCGGAGACGGCGCCGTAGCCGGCCGACTCGACCGCGTCGTATATCTCCCGCAGCGACACCGCGTCCGGGTCGTACTCGACTGAACCCTCGTCGGTGGCGAAGTTCGCGTCGGCCGCCGTGACACCGTCGAGGTCCGAGAGCGTCTCCTGTACCGTCGTCGAGCAGTTGGCACAGGACATCCCCGTGATGTCGAGTGTGGTCGTTCTGGTGGGCATACCTAGTTGTACGGGACCCACGTTTAGGCGGTTTTCTGCTTCGAGAGTCGTGGTCGACCCCCGTCCGGACTTTCGAATCCAAAGCGGCGCTCAGACGCCCTCCTCGATCTCCCGGTAGCGGTCCTCGAACCGCGAGAGGCAGGACGGACAACAGAAGTGGTACACCTCGCCGTCGATGCGGGCGGACTCGCCCTCGCTGTCGACGGTGTTGCCACACTCCGCGCAGGTCAGCGCGAACTCGACGCCGTCGACGGAGGGCGTCCACTCGACGCTCTCGACGAGCGTCACCGAATACTCCGGGTCGGAGACGTCCTCGAGGAGGCCGTCCAGCCACGTCCGGACGTTCCCGGCCTCGATGCGGGCGTAGAAGACCACGTCACCCTCGGCGGTGACGAAAACGTGTTCGACGGCATCCGAATCCCGGACCCGCTCTCGGACCGTCGACACCGCGTCCGCGGGCGGGTCCACCTCGACCAGCACCGGGACGCCGGCCCGCAACTGGGCGCGGTCGACGTCGATGGTGAAGTTGTTGATCACACCGGACTCCCGCAACCGGTCGACGCGGTCGGAGACGGCCGGTCCCGAGAGCCCGACCGCCGACCCGATCTCGCTGAACGGCCGCCGCGCGTCCTCGGCCAACAGCGACAGTATCTCCAAATCGGTCTCGTCCAGATCGCGCATATCCGATGTACCCACGCAGGATACTACACTGTTTCCCACTGCTGGCTTTCGAACGCAAAGTTAGAGTGCGACGAAACTGATGATCAAAAGCAGTAAGCCACAAAGTCACGGCCCCCGTAACTGAGAGTTGCTATGAGCCGGACACTCACCGTCGATGGGATGAGCTGTGACCACTGCGAACAGGCCGTCGAGGAGGCACTGGCGGACGTCGAGGGCGTCACGTCGGCGAGCGCGGACCACGAGGCCGGGTCCGCGACGATCGACGGCTCGGCCGACCCCGATGCGCTCGTCAGCGCCGTCGAGGACGCCGGCTACGACGCCTCGGTCTGAGCGGCAGGACGGACGCGATACGCCGGCCGTCGCAGGCCGAGTCTTATTGCGCTGGCGGCCGGGCCGCCGATATGGACGTACTCGTCATCGACATCGACTCGCTGCGGCCCGACCACGTCGGGGCCTACGGCTACCCCGAACCGACGACGCCGAACGTCGACCGACTGGCGGCCGACGGCGTCAGGTTCGAGAACGCCTACACCGCTAACTCGCCGTGTATGCCCTCACGGGCTGCGTTTCTCTCCGGGCGGTACGGTATCGCCAACGGCGTTGGGACCCACGAGGCCCACGGCCAGCGACTGGCCGGCCCGGCCGTCTGGGAGGGCTTCGAAGGCGAGGAGGACGACTACCGGACGCTTCCGGCGGTGTCCTTCGACGACCGCACGCGGACCTGTGCGGTATCGTCGTTCCCCCGCCACCGAGCGGACTGGTTCTACCACCTCTGGGACGAGTTCCACCAGCCCCGGGAGCCGCCGGGCGAGGACGAGTACTTCCAGACGCCGCGCGCGGAGACGGTCACCGACCGCGCCGTCGACTGCTTGGAGCGGTACGCCGGGGAGGACCTGTTCCTGTACGCGCAGTTCTGGGACCCCCATACGCCGTACAACCGGAGCGACGAGGAGGTGGCGGCGTTCGACCCGCCGCGGCCGGACTACCCCACCGACGAACAGATCCGAGCCCACCGGGACGACGACCACTGGCGGTCGGCGAGCCACGCCGCGTCGCGGACGCCGAAGACCTCAAGCAGCTGCTCGCAGCCTACGACGCCGAGATACGGTACGTCGACCGCCACCTCGGGCGACTGCTCGACACGCTGGAGTCTCAGGGTCGGTACGAGGACGCGCTGATCGTCCTGCTGGCCGACCACGGCGAGGAGTTCGGGGAGCACGGGCTCTACAGCGAGCACTGGAGTACCCACGAGGGGACCCAGCGGATCCCGCTGGTGGTGAAACCCCCGGGCGGGGCGGCCCGGGAGCGAAGCGACGCGCTGGTGACGAACGTCGACATCGCGCCGACGGTGGCGGACTACGCCGGACTGGCGCGGCCGGCCGCGTGGCAGGGCCGGTCGCTGGAGCCGTTGGTGGCAGGCGACGACCCGGAGTGGCGCGAGCGCGTCGTCCTCGACCACGGGCTGTACACGGCCCAGCGAGCGGTCCGGACCGAGCGCTGGAAGTTCGTCCGGACCTACCACGACGCGTCTGGGACCTCCCGGCGAGGCAGTTGTTCGACCTCCGGGCCGACCCCGTCGAGCAGACGGACGTCAGCGCCGAACACCCCGAAGTCGTCGCGGAGTTAGAACAGGCGATGGCCCACTGGGCCGAACGGCACGTCGGCCGCGAGGAGGACGCCCTGCACGCCGTCGCCCGCGAGGGACCGGCCGGTCTGGAGTGGGCCCGGGAGTAGGTGGAGGCGACGCGGACCGCGCGCTACGAGTTGACACGGTGTGTCGAATCGCGCCACCGTCCATCCGACGTACCTTTCCGGTTCGGCCGTCTCTATCCCCGTATGACCGACGCAGACGATACGTCCGGAGGTACCTGAATATGGGGCGCAAAGACGAGTACTACAACAAGGCCAAACAGCAGGGCTACCGCGCCCGGTCGGCGTACAAGCTCCAGCAACTCGACGAGACGGCGGGGTTGCTCGGCGAGGACAACACGGTCGTCGACCTCGGGGCCGCGCCGGGCGGGTGGATGCAGGTCGCCGCCGAGCGTGTCGGTCCCGGCGGGACCGTCATCGGTGTCGACCGCCAGCGCATCGACGAGTTAGAGGACCCCGAGGCGACCGTCGAGTACGTCCGCGGGGATATGACCGACGAGCGGACAAAAGACCGCGTCCGGGACGTCGTCGGCGACCGCGGCGTCGACGTCGTGCTGTCGGACATGGCCCCAAACGTCACCGGCGAGTACCAACTCGACCACGCGCGGTCGGTCCATCTCGCCCGGCAGGCCTTCGAGGTGAGTCTGGAGTTGCTCGACGCCGGCGGGGACTTCGCCGCGAAGGTGTTCGACGGACAGGACTTAGACGGCTTCGAGGCTGACGTGGCAGAGGAGTTCGAGTACACCCGCCGGGTGCGACCGGACGCGACCCGCGACGAGTCCTCTGAGGTGTATCTCGTCGCCAAGGGCCGCCTGACCGCGCCGGTCCGGGAGGGCGACAAGCTGGAAGTGACCATCGAGGACACCGGGAGCGAGGGCGACGGCATCGCCAAGGTCGAGAACTTCACGCTGTTCGTCTCCGGGGTCGAGGAGGGCGACGAAGTCGAGGTCCGAGTCGACGACGTGAAGCCGAACTTCGGGTTCGCACAGCCAGTGGAGTAGCGCACGGCCACGGCGCGCGCTGGCCTGCGTCCCGTCGCAGGCCAGCGGCGTGCGAGGGATGACGGAGCGAGCGCCGCGAGCGACGGAATCGGCTGGGGAGGCTGTGGCGCTGTCGCGGTAGTGGCGGCGAGCATACTATTTTGACGCACTGCTCGCGAGGCGAAGCCGAGCGAGCAGGGAGTTTTTCCCCACGTTCGTCAGAGCGCCGCTCTGACGCAGCCTATCAGAAATCTTCGATTTCTGAGGACGTTTTTGCGAGGAGTGGTGACCGAACGGAGTGAGGGCACCCGAGGAGGAAAAAGTGGTTGTCGGGAGACTGTGGCGCTGTCGCGGTGCGGTGCAGCGGTGTGTGGCTACAAGCGGTTAGTTACTGCTCGCGAGGCGAAGCTGAGCGAGCAGCCTTTTTCCCCAAGTTTTGCGCGAGGGGTCGCGCCAGCGACCCCTCGACGGAAAAAGTGGTGTTAGAGTACTTGCCGATTGCACGTCCCACAGAGGTTCTGCTCTTTGACGTCGACCTCACGGACCGTCGGCGAGAAGTTCATCACGCAGCGCTTGTTGTCACAGTGTTCCAGCCCGAGGGTGTGGCCGATCTCGTGGACAACCTCTTTGCGGACGCGTTCGGC
>NZ_WPCA01000122.1 GCF_009741825.1 Halapricum sp. CBA1109 | reverse complement strand
AGAGTTCGGCGTCGGCGGTGACGACGAACTCCGCGGCGTCCTCGTCGTAGTAGCCCGCAAGTGCTAGCCGCGGGCGGCCGCCGGCGCCCTCGGGGTGGCGGCGGGGAGGACGCGGACCGTCTGGCGGTGGGTCCCGTCGGGCGCGTCGAGTTCGAAGACGTAGGTGCCCGGCACGTCCGGTTGGAACTCCGCCGTGTGGTGGTCGCCGTGGTCGTACTGTGTCGCCTCGTCGTAGGGTGTCGGGGCGAACTCGACGACGGCCTCGCTGTCCTCGGGGCGGTCGACCAGCGACCACGAGAACGCGTCGGTGTCGTAGGGGTCGGGGTCCCGCCGCGGCGTGCCGGCGACGGTCGGCGCGAGGTTGTCCCTGTCGAGGCCGTGGTGGCCGTCGACGAAGATGGGGTCGACGAGTCGCTCGTCGGCGTGTATGAAACGCGGCGGACCGGGGTGGTGGCGGTCGGGGCGAGTCATTGTCCCTACCTCGCGGTCGTCTATCTCCGGGTATATCCTTTCCGTTTTCCGTAATTAAATCGAACTTTCGTGATACACGTGTGTCGTCGACGTTCGGGCGACAGCGGCCCCGCGGCGCAACATTTTTCGTGTCGGTGTGGCAAGCCGATGGTATGGCACCCGAACCCGCCGACCGGTGTCTAGCCAGCAAGTCGACCGCTACCGCCGGGTTCGGTTCTTTCGGGGCCTGACGGGCGGCGGACGCGGGCCGGCACCACCAGTGTCCGCCCGCCGAAACCGTCCGTTCGCGGCCCGCGGAGCGCGAGTGAGAACCGTTAACTGACGAACCCGCGGTGTACCTACCAAGATAGATGGAACTCCCAGCAACACAGGTCGCGGTCGCCGAGGCCGCGACCGCCGAGGAGCCACGGACGATTGCATCGATCGCCGAGGAGATCGGCGAGAAACCGGAGACCGTCACGCGCGCGGCGTTCGAACTCGAAGACGCCGGCTTCGTGACCGTCTCGGAGACGACCGAGGAGTCCGCCGCCCTGACCGAGGAGGGCGAGACCTACCGCGAGGACGGCCTCCCCGAGGTCGCCCTCTACGAGGCCGCGGTCGGCGCCGCCGGCCCCGCCGTCCAGATGGGGCAGGTCATCGGCGCCTCGGACCTTTCGGGCGAGGCCGTCGACATCGCGCTGTCGAACTTCGCCCGGAAGGGCTACGGCGAGATCGACAGTGGCGAACTCAGCGCCGACCCCGACGCCGACCCCGACAGCGACCCCGAGGCCGCGGCGCTGGACGCTATCGCGGCCGCGAGAGCGTCGACGCCGATGTCCTCGACCAACTCGACCGCCGCGGACTGGTCGAGATCAGCGAGCGGACCGTGCGGTCGCTCGCGCTGACCGAGGCCGGGGTCGACGCCGTCGCCGAGGGGCTGACGGTCTCTACCGAGGTCGACCGGCTGACCTCGGAGCTGCTCACTAGCGGCGAGTGGCGCGACGCCGAGTTCAGCGAGTACAACGTCACCGCCGACGCCGGAGCCATCGAGGGCGGCCGCGACCACCCCCTGCGGGCGATGGCCGAACGCGTCAAGGACGTGCTGGTGGGGATGGGCTTCCAGGAGATGCAGGGCCCTCACGCGGACGCGGAGTTCTGGATCAACGACTGCCTGTTCATGCCACAGGACCACCCGGCCCGGACCCACTGGGACCAGTTCGCACTGGACGTGCCGCCGATGCAGGAGTTGCCCGACGGCGTCCGCGAGGACGTCGAGGCCGCCCACCGCGAGGGCGTCGGCCCGGACGGCGACGGCTACCACTCGCCGTGGGGCGAGGAGATGGCCCGACAGATCGACCTCCGGGGACACACCACCTCGCTGTCGGCCCGGCACCTCGCCGGCGTCGCCGAGGGCGACCTCGAACCGCCCCAACGGTACTTCTCCATCGAGAAGGCCTACCGCAACGACGAGATAGACGCCACCCACCTGCTCGAGTTCTTCCAGATCGAGGGGTGGGTGATGGCCGAGGACCTCTCGGTGCGGGACCTGATGGGGACGTTCACGGAGTTCTACGAGCAGTTCGGGATCACCGACCTGCGGTTCAAGCCCACCTACAACCCCTACACGGAGCCGAGCTTCGAGCTGTTCGGCGAACACCCCGTCACGGGCGAGGTGGTCGAGATCGGCAACTCCGGCATCTTTCGGCCGGAGATGCTCGAACCGCTCGGCGTCGACTGTGACGTGATGGCGTGGGGACTGGCCCTCGAACGGTTGATGATGCTCGTCACCGGTGCCGAGGACATCCGGGACGTTCACGGGACGCTCGTGGATCTGGAGTACCTGCGGACCGAGGAGGTGCGTTACTGATGCCCACTGTCGACATCGACACCGACGAACTGCGGGAGTTGACCGGCTACGACGAGAAATCCGACGAGCAACTGAAGGAGGACCTGTTCGGTCTCGGACTGGAGTTCGAAGGCGAGAAGGAGAACGGGGACCTCCAGTTCGAGTTCGAACCCGACCGGCTGGACCGGCTGTCGGTCGAAGGGGTCGCCCGGTCGCTGCGCTACCAGTACGGCGACGACCGCGGGCTGACCATCCCCGCGACCAACAGCGCCGAGTGGACGATTCGCGTCGAGGACGTCCCCGAACAGCGCCCCTACGTCACGGGCGCGGTCGTCCGCGGACTGGATCTGGACGAGGCGACGCTGGACTCGCTGATCCAACTCCAGGAGAAACTCCACGCGACGATGGGTCGCAAGCGCGCGAAGGGCGCTATCGGCGTCCACGACCTCACGATGCTCAAAGGCGAGACGGGGACCGACGACGACGAGAAGTCGATCCGATACACTGGCATCGACCCCGAGGGCGACCGGTTCGTCCCGCTTGAGGGCGACTCGGATATGACGCCGGCCGAGGTCATCGACGAGCACCACATCGGCGCGGAGTACGGCCACCTCGTCGAGGACTTCGAGCGCGTGCCGGCTATCTACGACTCTATCGGCCTGTTCTCGTTCCCGCCGGTCATCAACGGCCGCCGGACCGAGGTGACGACCGACTCCCGGGACCTGTTCGTCGAGATGACCGGGACCGACCAGTGGACGATAGACCATATGCTCTCTATCGTCTGTTATTCGCTTGCGGCCCGCGGCGGGACTATCGAGGACGTCCGCATCGAGTACGAGACTGCCCCCGAGGAGTACCCGCCGGACCTCGTGCGGCCGGACTTCTCGACACACACCAAGACGGTCGCCCACGACCGCATCGAGACGACGCTGGGTATCGACTTGGAGGAGCGAGACGTGCTCGACCTGCTCGAACGCTCGGGGCTGGAGGGTACCCCGACCGACGACGGCCGCTACGACGTCGAGATTCCGCCCTACCGCGTCGACGTGCTCCACCCCGTCGACGTCATCGACGACATCGGGCGGGCCTACGGGTTCAACGAACTCGACCCCCGCTACCCCGACGTGGGGACCATCGGCGGCCGCCACGAGCGCTCACGACTGGAGCGGGCCGTCCGGGCCTCGCTGGTCGGACTGGGCTTTCAGGACCTCCTGAACTTCCATATGACCGACGAGGCCGAGCTATCCGGCAGGATGAGCCTCGGCGACGCCGAGGACGTCCTCGGGGCCGCGGACCCGGCCCGGATCAGGAACCCCTACAGCGAGGACTACACCGTCGTCCGGTCGTGGCTGCTCCCCTCGATTATGCAGGTGCTCGAGAACAACACCCACCGGAGCTACCCCCAAGACCTCGCGGAGGTCGGGTTCGTCGCTCACCGCGACGACGACGAGAACACCCGCGTCGCCGAGGCACGGCACGTCGCGGGTGCACTCGCGCGACACGAAGTGTCCTACGAGGACGGGAAGGCCCGCTTGCAGGCGCTGGCCGCGGACTTCGGCGCCGACTTGGAGACGCCCCCGACCGAGCATCCGTCGTTCATCCCCCGGCCGCGTCGCCGAGGTGGTCCTCGACG
This sequence comes from Halapricum sp. CBA1109, assembly GCF_009741825.1. Lineage (GTDB taxonomy): Archaea > Halobacteriota > Halobacteria > Halobacteriales > Haloarculaceae > Halapricum. Next base: position 4,527 of record NZ_WPCA01000122.1, on the reverse strand, counting down.
GCGAATCGGTCGGCGTCATCGGCGAACTCCACCCCGAGGTGCTGGTCGAACACGACCTCGAGTTGCCCGTCGTCGCGTTCGAGTTCGACGTAGCGGGACTGCGGTAGACGTTTCGTTGCCGATATTTTCAGTTGTTCAGTCCACGGTCGCGTTCCCGAACCACGGGACGGTGACGTTCGCCAGTCGGTCGTGCGCGACCGCGTAGGTCGTTCCGGAGGGCCGGTCGCCGGGTTGTCCCCGGTAGTCGCCGAACTGGCTGTGATTGAGGCCGTCGAGTCGCCGGACCGTCGCGTCCGCGGGGAGGTTGTCGGCGTTGGCGTCGAGCGTCTCGCGGTCGATGACCGTGTCCGCGTCGCCGGTGACGCTCAGCACGCGCAGATCGGTCTCGGCCACCGAGCGGTCACAGTACGACCCAAAGAGGACGAGGCCCTCGACTCGGTCGGTGTGTTCGCCCGCGTACCGGCAGGCCATCGCGCCGCCCAGCGAGTGACCGCCGACGTACCACCGGTCGACGGCCGTCTCGCGGTCGATGACTTCGTCGGCGGCGTTCTGGTCGAACACGGCGAGGTTCAGCGGCATCCGAACGACGGCGACGGTGACGTTCGCCTCCCGGACCAGCGGTGCGAGCGTCCGGAGGTAGGCGTCGGGATGCACTCGTCCACCGGGGTAAAACACCAGTCCGGTGTCGCTGTCGGCCTCGGTCGGCCGGAGGACGTAGGTACCGTCCGTCTCGGTCACGTCGAGACGGTCGTCCGCCGTGACCGACTGGACGCCGCTGTCGGTGCCGTGTAAGGGCGTCCCGAAGTACAACAGCGCGGCGCTCGACGCCACCACGGCGACGACGAGTAGCCACACCGCCGCCCGCTCACCCTGCCGTGACAGCACGCCCCGGAGTCGTCCCATTACGCCCCAGTGGGTCCGGCCGCTCCCTAACGATACCGGTCGATCAGTTACCGGCGGGTAACTCGGTGAGCGGGCCGTTCGCTGAGGACTAAGGGTTACCGGATCGAAGTGGGTAGTACGTGGTAACTATGTCTGTCAGCGACGATACCGGCGACGACCCGGCGTGGTTCGAGACGGCCGAGGAGGCACCGGCGTACGATCTGACCTTCGCCTACGACGACCCCGAGGACCCCGCGACGGTGACCATCTACCCCGAGTCGGCGACCGATCGGACGACGTGGCTCAGCGTCGACGCCGACCACGCGGTTTCGCTTGCCGACGCTCGGTGATACTCTCAGGGGGCCGACGCCGGCCACAGTGTCGCTGGGCCCTCGCCACGCGACGGGGAGACACTCGGGATACAGACCTGTTGAACGCACAGTCGACGAACGTCCGTCGGACCCCTCCTGTGGCGGTTCGGGGTCCTTACAGGTCCGCACCGACGGCCTCGGTGACGTTCTCGAAGCCGTCCCGTTCTAATAGCGTCACCAACCCGCGGTTGATGTTCCGAGCGATGGTCGGTCCCCGGTAGACCAGTCCGGTGTACAACTGGACGAGGCTCGCGCCCGCCCGAATCTTCCGGTAGGCGTCCGCCGCGGTGAACACGCCGCCGACGCCGACGACCGGCACGTCCGTCCGGCGCGCGACGAACCGGACCATCTCGGTCGACGCGGCCTCTATCGGCCGCCCGGAGAGACCGCCCTCCTCGACCCGGTTGCCGCTCGACAACGTCTCCGGCCGGTCCGTCGTGGTGTTCGTGGCGATGATCCCGTCGAGGTCGTACGCTTCGACGACCTCTATGGTCTCCTCGACGGCGGGTTCGGGGAGGTCGGGCGAGAGTTTGACCAGCAACGGCTCGGCCCCGGCGTCGACGAGTTCGCCCAGAATCGCCTCCAATGACTCCCGGTTGGCCAGGTCACGGAACCCCTCCGAGTTGGGACAGGAGACGTTGACGACGAAGAAGTCCCCGCCGTCCGCCACCTGCTCGTACGTGTAGCGGTAGTCCGCCGGGGCGTCGGCCGTCGGCGTCGATTCGGACTTCGCGAGGTTGACACCGACCGGGAAGTCGGTCGTCGTCCGGGCGAGTCGCTGGCCCACGACGTCGGCACCCTCGTTGTTCAGTCCCATCCTGTTGATGAGGCCGCCGTCCTCGACGAGTCGGAACATCCGCGGCCGGGCGTTGCCCGACTGCGGTTCGGCCGTCACGCCGCCGACTTCGACGTGACCGAACCCGAGCCCTCGTACCATCCCCGTGATCGTCGCGTTCTTGTCGAACCCCGCCGCGACGCCGACCGGATTTGGGAACCGCTGGCCGAATACCTCGACCTCGAGGCGGTCGTCGTCGACCGCCAACGCGCGCTGGAGTGGCCGGCGGAGCCCCCCGTGCTCGGCGATATCGAGGCCCGCGTGGACGAGACTGTGGGCTGTCTCCGGCGGTAGTCTGAACAACAGCGGCTTGGTTATGGAGTAGAGATTCATAACACGTACGCGTGCGTCACGTCAGAACTCGTGCTCGACGTCCTCCGGGTCGGCTTTCTGGATGATGATCTTGTTGTCACGGACCCGGACGAAGACCTCGTCGCCGATGTCCATTCCCGCGACGGCTAGCTCGTCTTCGTGGAGATTGATGTGCACATTGTGGTACTCGCCGTCCTCGTCTTTGGCACCACTCGGGCTGAGCTTCTTTTTTCTCACCATCGCGCTATCCTATCACGTGGTTGGCCACAGGACTTACTTAAGTCTACCGTGCGCGGGCCGGCCTTCTCCGCTGTTTTCCTCCCGTGGTTCCGCTTTTTTTTCACGCTACGTCCGGCGGTTTCCGACGGGGGTTTATAAACAATCCGCCCGCCTGACCCCGGTTTTGGGGGTATATTTATTATGAGCCATGTGCTGTCTTGGCATGGAGCCGTCAACCTATGGCAGCAGACGACGACAAGCGGAACTTCGCACTCCGAGACGACGATGGTACAGAATCGAGCGTCTTCTCCGGCGGGACACCGCGGCAGGCAGCACTGAAGGCTGCCCGCCGGCTAGAGCCTGCCCCGAGCGAGGACGACGCCGACCCGGAGGAGATCCGTCTCCGGGAGAAAGGAACGAAGAAAGTCCACATCTACGAGGGGTGGGCGTGGGAGGAGTCCGCGCCATCGGACAAGCCCGATTGGATGCCGGGAGACATCACGAAAGGGAACGTCTCGAAACAAGGTGTCGAGCACCTCGACGACATCTGACCACCCCGTACCGACCTGTTCTTCTTCCCGGTGTGACAGACTCCCACTATACCACCCTTCCCTATGTAATCGCATAACGTAGGGGCTCCGGTTCGACGTGTTTAAGTATGCCCCTCCCATCGAAACTGATGCAACGTGGCGCAGGGCGCACGTCGCCCCGCTGGGTCACACGCGACCCGAACGCCCACGACGACTGGGCGTTCAGGTCGGACGCGATCGTGGCTCGGCTGGGGTCGTTCGATTCCCGGCCACACCGGACGCGAATCACCCCGGTTCGAAGGGCTTAAGTCCCCTCCCGGGATATGTTCGGGTCCGAAGGAAATGAGGATTCCACCCCTGCGGTCCGCCGTACAGATGGGATCTGATGTTAGCCTTGGTAGTTCGGTGACACCCGACTGGGTGTCGTCGAACGTGCTACGATAGCGACACACACTCTTCAGAGTGTGTACCCGCCTAACCCCCTGGCATTGTGCAGGATACATTCCGGTTGATCCTGCCGGAGGCCATTGCTATCGGAGTCCGATTTAGCCATGCTAGTTGCACGGGTTTAGACCCGTAGCAGAAAGCTCAGTAACACGTGGCCAAACTGCCCTATGGACACCAATAACCTCGGGAAACTGAGGCTAATGGGTGATACAGCTCTCAGCCTGGAGTGGCGAGAGCTGGAAACGCCCCGGCGCCATAGGATGTGGCTGCGGCCGATTAGGTAGACGGTGGGGTAACGGCCCACCGTGCCGATAATCGGTACGGGTTGTGAGAGCAAGAGCCCGGAGACGGTATCTGAGACAAGATACCGGGCCCTACGGGGCGCAGCAGGCGCGAAACCTTTACACTGCACGACAGTGCGATAGGGGGACTCCGAGTGCGAGGGCATATAGTCCTCGCTTTTCTGTACCGTAAGGTGGTACAGGAACAAGTGCTGGGCAAGACCGGTGCCAGCCGCCGCGGTAATACCGGCAGCACGAGTGATGGCCGCTATTATTGGGCCTAAAGCGTCCGTAGCTGGCCAGACAAGTCCGTTGGGAAATCGGCGTGCCTAACACGTCGGCGTCCGGCGGAAACTGTCTGGCTTGGAGCCGGAAGACCCGAGGGGTACGTCCGGGGTAGGAGTGAAATCCCGTAATCCTGGACGGACCACCGATGGCGAAAGCACCTCGGGAAGACGGACTCGACAGTGAGGGACGAAAGCTGGGGTCTCGAACCGGATTAGATACCCGGGTAGTCCCAGCCGTAAACGATGCTCGCTAGGTGTGCCGTAGGCTACGAGCCTGCGCTGCGCCGTAGGGAAGCCGTGAAGCGAGCCGCCTGGGAAGTAACGTCTGCAAGGATGAAAACTTTAAAAGGAATTTGGCGGGGG
>NZ_WPCA01000231.1 GCF_009741825.1 Halapricum sp. CBA1109 | reverse complement strand
CGTGTCCGCGCCGATCCATCGCCGCTCGGAGGCGTTGTAGTACAACAGTCCCGCCCTCAACTGACCGCTGCCGTCGGCCGTCGACAGCACGTCCGCGGCGATTTGGCGGTGTTGATGGTCGCCGCTGATTCGCTGGGCGCCGTCAGTCGGTACCGTCCCCGCCGCGACGACCACCGCGCCGAGCAACACGACGACGAACAGGTACGACTGGAGCGTCCACTTGACCGCCCGGTCGTCGCGAGCGAACTCCTCCAGTGCCATTCACCGACCCTCCCAGACGCTGACGGTCGCGGTGTAGTACTCGACCCGTCCGTCCCCGTCGTCGTCGCTCCCGAAGGAGACGAGGCGAGCGGCGACAGCCACGTCGCTCCGGGGCGGGACCGACGGACCGAGCGCGTGCCGGTACGGGTCGCTATCGCCGTGGGCGGCGGTGACGACACCGTCCTCGTCCTTGATGGTCACGTTGACACGGTAGCCCGGGCCGATGCCGAGCGCGTCCCGCAGATACTCCTGTCCGTCGTCCTCGGCCGCTATCGCACAGCTTCGGTTCGGCGTCGTCCCGAAGACGGCGCGGCTACAGCCGGGCGCGAGCAACTCGGCGTCGGGCGACGCGACCAGCATATCCTCGACCACCCGCTCGCTGGCGCGGACGCTCACCTGCTCGGCCGCGCCGGCCCTGCTCTGCTGGGCGTCGACGAGCGCCGAGGCGGCCGTGAAGTAGACGCTATCGCCCCGACGACGACGACCACTGCCGTCAGGAAGTCGAGCATCCCGGCCACGCCGCGGTCCCGTCGCGTCATGTGACCAGCGCCCACACCCCCGCGGTCAGGACGGTGTAGACGACGACGTATTTCAGCCCGGCCCACAGCGACGTGCGCCTGATGTAGCCAGTGACGAGGCCGGTCATCACTGCCTGCAACAGCGCCGCGTGGAAGTACAGCAGGTTGATCACCGACTGGTCGAGGACGGGCCCTGTCAGCGACTCCGTGGCCGACCGGTTGCTCGTGACGAGTTCGCCGATGGTCGGGACGAAAAAGACCCGGAGAAAGAGCAACACGCCGAGCAACACGAGGAACGTGACGGTGAGGATGGCCACCTGCTGGAGCATCCGGCTGTCGTACTCGGCGTCGAGTTCGTCGCGGGTCTCGGAGAGTTTCGCCGCCGTCCGGAGGACGCCCGTGATGGTGTCCGAAGCACGCTGTGCCCGCTCGATGAGCTTTATCGACCGCGCCAGCCGCGGCCGCCGGTAGCGGTTGGTCAGTTCCACGAGGCTGTCGCTGAGGCTGTGGCCGTACCGGACCTTCCGGTGGGCCTGCCTGAGTTCCGCCGCGAGCGGACTCGGGTTGTCCTCGGCGGCGATGCGAATCGACTCAAGCACCGAGTTGCCCGCCTCGTTGGCGTTGGCCATCTTCCGTATATCGGCGGTCATCGTCTCCGTAATTACCGCCCGCGAGCGGTGTCGCCACTCGATTGCCGCCGCCAGCGGCGCGAGGACGAGAACGCCCGGCAGTAGCACCCACGCCGTCGTCTGGGGGACCGGCGCCGCCAGAAACGCCGCCTGTAACCCCGGTATCGAGAGCGGCGCGAGCCACCCCAGCGCGTACTCGACACAGAGCACTGCGAACGCGACGGGCACTGTCACCGCCAGCGTGTAGGTCGGCCGCTCCCGGAAGACGTCCGGCGAGGCCAGTTCGCCGAGCGCGTGGCGTATCTCCCGGCGTCGAATCCGGTCGAACACCGGGTCGTCGTGGCGGTCGGCGTAGGCCGACGCCACGTCGACGGACAGCGGTCCCTGCTCCGGCGTCACCGACAGGGTCGTTCCGTCCTCGTAGGTCAGCCGTCCCGACCCCGGTTCGTCCTTCTTCGTCGTCGCCAGCAGAACGACGAACAGCAGGTTCAACCCCGGTATCAGGCCGTAGACGACGCTGTAGAGGATCACCGGACGCGGGTCGCCCAAAAGCGAGACGAGGACGAAGACGATGAGCGCGAACATAGGGACCGTCGACAGCGAGAGGTACGCCTGCCCGAACAGCTCTAAGACGTCCAGCCGCGCCTGCTGGCTCTGCTGGACGGACTGCAACTGGTGGTCCTTCTCGGCGTCGAGAAAGCGCGTGAGGTCCCCGCCGGAGTTGACGATAGAGAGCAGGTCCGTCAGGAACTGCTCCAAGGGATCACTCGGCGTCGCCTCGGCGACCCGTTCGACCGCGCTGCGGTAGTCCCGGTTGAAGTACGTCATCTCGTCGTGGATCCGCCGGAACGCGACGGCCACCTCGCCGTAGGTCGCTTCGCTGTCGGCCACCTCCGCGATCAGCCTGACGTGGTCGGCGCCGCCGACCGACAGCGCGTACATAAAAGGCGAC
>NZ_WPCA01000222.1 GCF_009741825.1 Halapricum sp. CBA1109 | reverse complement strand
CGCCGAGGATGGGGTTGATGGGCAGAAGAGGGCCGCCGCGGGCGAAGTTGCCCGCCAGCGCGCCATCGCGTGGATGGACATCGGTTCGCCCCGGCGGGAGTCATAGAGGTTCGCCTCCGCACGGAGGTCCGGATGAACGACTGTGCGCCGCCGACCGCTACCCGACGAGGGTCAGCGCCGCCGTCGGGTGGACCTGTTCGACCTTCTGGACGTTCTTGTTCGAGACGAACCGGCCGCCGAGGCTGGCGCGTTTGTCCGTCGCGATGACGACACCCTCCTCGGTGGTGATGCCGACGGTAGTCGTCCCCGTCTTGTTGACGGCGTCCTCGTCGCGGTCGGTGTCGAACTCGTCGAAGCTACCCAGTTCCGGTTCGGTGGGGTTGAAGTTGTTATTCATCGGACTCGCCTCCCAGTTCCCGCTCGTCGATGTGTTCCGCGATGGTCGCCTCCTCGACGGGCGAAACCTGTTCGGTCTCGACGTCGATGGTGGTCATCTCGACGCCGCCGGCGTCGAGGCCGTCGTCGTCGTCGCTACCCTCGGCCAGCGCCTCCAGCGCGAGGCCGATGCCGCCGTCTAGATCCAGCCCCTCCTCGTAGTTGTCTTCGAGGTAACGCTGGCTGTCCTCGCGGCCGCCGCCGATGGCCGTCGCCTGCCACTCGTAGGGCGTCCCGGAGGGGTCCGTCTCGAACAGGCGCGGTTCGCCGTCGTCGACGCCGCCGACCAGCAGCGCGACGCCGAACGGACGCGCGCCGCCGGTCTGTGTGTACTCCTGGATGTGGTCGGTGACCGCTTTGGTGAGCGTCTCGACGTCGATGGCCTCGTCGTAGCGGAGGTGGTTGACCTGTGCGCGACGGCGGGCGAAGTCGATCAGCTGGCGGGCGTCGGCGACGTGGCCGGCGCTGGCGATAGCCATGTGGTCGTCGATGCCGTGGACCTTCTCGATGCTCTCCTCCTCGATGAGCGGCGAGCGCGTGTGCCGGTCGGCCGCCAGAACGACGCCTTCCGGCGTTCTGACTCCGACGCTCGCGCTACCGCGTTTGACTGCCTCGCGGGCATACTCGACCTGGTAGAGCCGACCATCCGGGGAGAAGATGGTGATACCACGGTCGTATGCCTGCTGTTCGTGGTTTCCTTGCATTCACTCTGGGTTAGGCGTGTCCGTATATAAACCTTTTAGCAACGCTTAAGTATTCGGTGTAGATGCAATACGGGCCGGCTCTGGGAGTCAATACAGCGATAAATCGCCGGTAACGGCGTCGATACGGTCGTCCGCGGCGGGGCCGACGGCCAGTGCCGAGGCCGTACCGGGTTCGAGTTCGGTGTGGCCGGCGTCCCGGACGATAGCGTGGGGGATGCCCTCGGTGTCGGCCTTCTCGGCGAGGGCGAACAGTTCGGACTCCCCGTTGGCCTGCAGGACGACTTTCTTCTGGCCGCTGCCTTTCCACTCTCGTTTGGCCCCGCCGGCCGCCTCCTCGTAGGCCATCAGCGAGGCATGGGCGACCTGTGCGGCGAGTTTCCCCTCGCCCATCCCGAGGTCTGCCCGGGCGACGATTGCCTGTTTCATAGTCGCAGTGTGGCGATAGACCACTATATCCTTGGCTACTCGGCGGCCACGGATATGGGTCGAAAACCCTCACTCGCTCCGCTCGCGAGTTCCGGGAACCTTTAGACCACCGCGGTTCCGAGTAGCAGTATGATCCTCCCGTGGACCATATTTTTCGCCTCGGGTGGCCGACGACCACCACTCGGCCAAAAATATGGGTCAAAAACCCTCGCTCGCTCCGCTCGCGAGTTCCGGGAACCTTTAGACCACCGCGGTTCCGAGTAGCAGTATGATCCTCTCGGACGCCGACATCCTCCGACGGTTGGAGGAGGGTGATCTGGTCGTCGAACCCGTAGACGACCCGGACATCCAGATCCAGCCGGCCAGCATCGACCTCCGTCTCGGGAAGGAGTTTCTGGAGTTCCAGCGGACGAACATCTCCTGTATCCACCCCAACAGCGAGCAGGAGGTCGAGGAGTACGTCGACGAGACGGTCGTCGAGGACGGCGACGAGTTCATCCTCCACCCCGGAGATTTCGTCCTCGGGACGACCCACGAGCGAGTCGAGATTCCCGACGACCTCATCGCCCACGTCGAAGGCCGGTCCTCACTCGGTCGTCTCGCCATCGTGGTCCACGCGACAGCAGGCCTCTGTGACCCCGGATACAAGGGCCAGATCACTCTCGAACTGTCGAACCTCGGGACCGCGCCCGTCGCGCTCTCCCCGGGAATGCGCATCTCACAGCTGACCTTCACCGAACTGAAATCGCCAGCCGACCGCCCCTACGGTGCCGAGCGCGGCTCGAAGTATCAGGACCAGTCTGGCCCGCAGGCGTCGAAGATACAGGGGGACCGCGAGTTTGGAGGCGACCAATGACCGCGTCTCTTCGCGGTCGTCTGTCGGCGAGAAACGAGGTCGAGTTTGGAGGCGACCAATGACCGCGTCTCGTCGCGGTCGTCTGTCGGCGAGAAACGAGCGCGGAGGGAAATAGAATGCACTTCGTCGAGGAAGTGGTCGTCGAGGAGTTTCTCCCGACGTTCCGGTCGCTGCTGGCCGAAGCGTTGCGCGAGCGCGGACTCACTCAGCGGGAGGTCGCCGACCAACTGGGGATCAGCCAGAGCGCCGTCTCGAAGTACGTCCACGGGGAGATAGACCGCAACGAGGCGCTGCTGGCGGACGAGCGGCTGGCGGCGCTGGTCGAAGAACTGGCCG
>NZ_WPCA01000034.1 GCF_009741825.1 Halapricum sp. CBA1109 | reverse complement strand
TCGACGCCGTTCGGGACGACGGAGACGGGAGCCGACACGCCGCGGCGTCTGAGTCTGCTCTCGTCCGCCTCGGTGTAGCAGAACACCACGTCGCCGCATCGAAGGTCCAGCGGCCGGCTGTCCGGAGATACCAGTCGAACAGCCACTCCGGGGCCGTCTGGGAGTACAGCCCGTGGTTCGTTATCGCCAGCGGCGTCGACCCGAGACGTCGGGCTACCGCCGCGAGGTTCGTCGAGAAGTAGAGGTGAGAGTGGGCGTGGACGACGTCGACGGACGGCCCGGACCGGAGGTGCTGCCAGACGCCGGGGGCCACGTCGTTGCCGAGCAGACTGCCCCGACTCGGATACCGGACGACGGTGTAGCCGTCGCGGGTCTCGGTGGCGGGGCCGTCGCCGACGGTGAGGACTGTCACGTCGTGGCCCATCGCCGCCTGGTCACGGCTGAGCGCGTGGACGTGGTAGGGTCCGCCACCGACGACGTCGGGGTAGCACTTCTGTGCGACCCGGAGGATGTCCATACAGTCCACCGTGGACACAGTCGGCCAAAAGGTCTATCGGTCGTTGCTCCCCCGGAGGAGGGCGACAACGTCCAATCCGACCAGCCACAGTTGGCGGACGACTATCTTCAGGTCGAACCAGAACGACTGCCGGTTGATGTACTCTAGGTCGTACCGGAGCTTCTCCTTCGGATCGGTGCTTGAGACGTCGTTGATCTGTGCCAGCCCGGTCAGTCCGGGTTTGACGAACCAGCGCTTGCGCCAGTTGTCCGCCGTCGCTTCGAGGTGTCGCTCCTCGTGGGCCCACGCCGCCCGCGGCCCGACGACGCTCATCTTCCCCGTCAGAATCGACCACAGCTGGGGAATCTCGTCGAGGTGCGTCCGGCGGAGCGGTCCCCCGAGACGGGTGATACGGCTGTTTGTCACGTCCTCACTCGGAGCGGTGTCCTCGCCGCCGGTAGTCATCGTCCGGAACTTGTAGACGGTGAACGTCTCGCCCAAGGCGGCGGTCCGTTCCTGACTGTACAGTACGGGAGCGCCGTCGTCGACTCTGATCGCGAGGGCGATGACGGCGACGAGCGGTGACAGGACGACCAGCGCCGTCGCCGAGAAGACGACGTCGAACAGCCGTTTGAAGAGGTGGTCCTGCGGGTCCCACGGTTCAAGCGTGATGTCGACCAGATCACCGCTCGTGATAGTCGGCGTGAGGACGACGTCGGCGTGGTCGCGGTGGACCCGCGCGGTGACACCGTACTCGTAACAGGTAGCGAGTGCGCCGAAAAACTCACCCCGATCAGGGTGTCCGAACGCCAGTACAGCCGTGTCGACCCCGTGTTCGACGATCACCTCGTCGAGCCGTGAGAGGCCACCCAGCGACGGACACGCGGCGAGCGGTGGCGCGTCGCCGCCGTCGGTGACCTCCATCGTCCGCCGGGTCGACTCGTCGGCGATAGTGACCGACGGCGGAGCGACGTAGCCGGATATCGGGCCGTCGAGGGCCGCATAGACGCGCTGCATCGTCTCGGGGTCGTCGCCGACGACGATCGTCGTCTCCTCCCCTACCTGGGGCCGTCGACGGATAGCGACGAACCACAGGGGGACCGCAACGAGCAGGAGGCCACCGACCACGAGCAGCGTCGACCGGGGGATTCGGTAGGTGTAGTCGAAGTAGCCGACGGTCGCAAGCGCCAACAGCGCCACGAGCGTCCGCTTGACTGCGAGCGTCCAGATGTCGAGTATCCGGCGCGGCTGTGGCTTGTACAACGGCACCAGCGCGACGAGGACGACCAGTGTTGCGACGGTCGCTTCGAGCAGGAACTCCACCCCGACGGCGCGGTCTATCGGGAGCGTCCCGACGACCGGCGACAGTTCGAACACCGCGGTCACCAGCGGCTGATTCGCGGCAGCCATCGCGCCGACGACAAGTGTCACGACGCCGAGGACGCTCAACACACGGTACCGCCAGCCGCTTGCCATCGGTATAGGTACTCGCTGCCGCCGTTATAAGTGCTGGGCGGGCGTCCGACAGGAGTCCGACGATCAGTCCCGCTGTGCGCGGACCGACTGTATCGTGCGGCGGAGACCGTCCTCGAAGGCTACGTCCGGTTCCCAGCCGATTGCGACCTGTATCCGGCTGATATCGGGGCGTCGCTGCTGTGGGTCGTCGTCCGGGAGTGGGTGGTACGTGACCTCGCTGTCGGTGTCGATCAGCGATCGGATGGTCTCCGCCAGCGAGTTAATCGTCACCTCCCGGGTCGATCCGACGTTCAGCACGTCGCCGCCGAGGTCGGGAGCGGCCATCACCGCGCGGAGCGCACGGCAGAGATCACTGACGTAGAGGAACGAACGCGTCTGCGTGCCGTCGCCATAGACAGTGATGTCCTCGCCGTCGAGGGCCTGCGTGATGAACGTCGGGATCACGCGACCGTCGTCGGCCCGCATCCGCGGCCCGTAGGTGTTGAAGATGCGGACGGTCCGGGCGTCGACACCGTGTTGGCGGTGATAGACGGAGGTGATCGTCTCCCCGAAGCGCTTGCCCTCGTCGTAACAGGCGCGGGTCCCACGCGGGTCGACGTTCCCGTTGTACGACTCCGGTTGGGGGTGGACCTCCGGGTCGCCGTACACCTCGCTGGTGCTCGCATAGAGTACGCGGGCGTCGACAGTCGCGGCGAGTTCAAGCACGGACTGAGTCCCTTCGCTGTTGGTCCGGGCGATATCCAGCGGATGGTCCTCGAAGTCGGCGGGGGAGGCCCGCGAGGCGAGGTGATAGATCCGGTCGATGTCGTCGGGGTCGACCGAACCGTCCCGCAGGACCGCCGTCAGGTCGTTTCGAACGTCGGCCCGGAGGAAGGTGAACGCCTCGTCCGCACGGACGTCGTCGAGGTTCCGCTCGCGGCCGCTCGAACAGTTGTCGAGACAGATCACCGAGCGTCCGGCCTCAAGCAGTCGCTCGCACAGGTGACTCCCGATGAACCCAGCACCGCCGGTCACCAGAACCGTCGTCACAACTCCACCTCACTCGAATCGCCGATGTTGAGATGTGTCGGCGTCGCGGTGACGGTCGACCCGTCGCCGACGATGCTCTCGCTGAGGTTGACCTCGACGACCTCCGAGCGAGCGCCGACGATAGTGCCTTTGACTCGGCTATCGACGATGCTTGCGTGGTCGTCGACGCTGACGTACGGACCGACGACGCTGTTGACGATGTCGACATCCTCCCCGATGTCGACCGGCGGGATGACGACGCCGGACTCCGGGTCGGCGGACGTAGGTTCCCGGCGGTCGAGGAGAAGCCGGTTGGCCTCAAGCAACGTCGCCGGCCGGCCGCAGTCGTACCAGTCTTGGACGTCGAACGTCCGGAGCGTCTCCCCCGACTCGACCATCCGGGCGAGGGCGTCGGTCAACTGGTACTCCCCGCCGGCACCGCGGACATCGTTCTCGATAAGATGTTCGAGATGTCCGAACAGACCCGTAGAGTTCTCGATGCAGTAGATACCGCTGATGGCGAGGTTCGACGACGGATCTTCCGGCTTCTCGGTGAGGTCGACGACACAACCGGCGTCGTCGAGCGTGACGATACCGTAGCTCGATGGGTCCTCGACCCGTTTGACACCGAGACTACCGACGCACTCCCCGAGCGCGTCGTGAGCCTCTAAAAACGCCTCGTAGCCACTGTCGAACAGCATATCACCGAGCAGGATACAGACGCTGTCGCCGTCGACCGCGGACCGGGCCTGATAGACGCTGTGTCCCAGCCCCTCGGTCTGTTCCTGGTCGACGAACGTCAGGTCGAACCGGTCGCCGTACGCCCCGGTCACGTAGTCGACGACCATCTCCCGCATCACGCCGACGACGACGACGACGTCGTCGATGCGGCTCTCGACGAGGTTGTCGAGGATGTGACCGAGTATCGGTTTCCCGGCGATTCGGACCAGCGGCTTCGGTTTCGTGTACGTCTGTGGGTAGAGCCGTGTCCCCTGTCCCGCCGCCGGGATGACTGCCTTCATATGTCAGAGACCTTGCGGGCGGACTACTAAGGGCTGTTGGCGTCCGTTCCGCCGCGACCGACTACCGACACCGAGCCAACGGAAAGGCTTATGCCCTGTTACTCAAAACGTGAGTAACACAGATGACGATCATCGTCACCGGCGCCGACGGCTACCTCGGATGGCCGACTACCCTGCGAATCGCAACGATGACGGACGACCGCGTGATCGCCGTCGACAACTTCGGCCGGCGGGAGTGGGTCGAGGAGGTCGGCTCGGTCAGCGCCGTCCCCATCGCCTCGATCGACGAGCGAATCGACGCCGCCGAGGAGGTCCACGGCGTGACGAACCTCTCCTTCGTCGAGGGCGACCTCACAGAGCGGTCGTTCGTCGACCAACTACTGGAGGTCCACGAACCGGACACCATCGTCCACGCGGCGGCCCAGCCCTCCGCGCCGTACTCCCAGATCAACGGCGAGCGGGCGAACTTCACCCAGCACAACAACATGCAGGCTACGCGGAACCTCGCGTTCGGCCTGCACGAACACGGCCTGACCGACACCCACCTGATCGAGACGACGACGACGGGCGTCTACGGCGCGCCGGAGTTCCCCATCCCCGAGGGCGGGGCGACGATGGAGAATCAGGGCGAGACCGACGAGGTACCGTTCCCGGCGATGGCCGGTAGCTGGTATCACCTCACCAAATCCCACGACGCCGCGAACCTGCGGCTGGCACACTCGCAGTTCGACATCCCCATCAGCGACGTGCGGACTGCGATCGTCTACGGGACCGAAGTCGACGAAACCCGCGCGGACCCGCGACTCAAGACGCGCTTTGACTTCGACTACTACTTCGGCGTCGTCGCCCACCGCTTCGCCGCACAGGCGGTCGCGGGCTACCCTGTCACCGTCTACGGCAAGGGCGAACAGCGGAAACCGTTCGTCGCGCTGGAGGACGCCGTCGAAGGGCTCGCCCGACTCGCAGTCACCGACCCCGACGAGCGACCGGCCGACCACGTCGTCTACAATCAGGTCACGCGGGCCATCTCCATCGTCGAGATGGCGAACACCATCGCGGACGTGGGCGACGAGTTCGACTTGGACGTCGCCGTCGAGCACTTCGAGAACCCGCGCGACGAGGACGAGACCCACAAGATGGAGATAGAGAACGACCGCTACGCCGACCTGATCGGCGGGCAGTCGACGACGTTCGAGGAGGGTATCCGCGACGTCTTCGAGAGCCTGACCGAGTACGCCGGGCGGATCGAGGCCCGCGAGGACCGCTTCCTCCCGGGCGTCCTCGAAGACGATGCCGAGTGAGCACGTCCTCGTCACCGGCGGGTGTGGCTACATCGGGAGCGCGCTGGTGCCGCTGTTGCAGGACGACGACGCCGTCGAGGCGGTGACGGTACTGGACTCGCTTTCGGGCGGGTCGCCGCGGAACCTGCTGGAGGCTCGTCTGGGCGAAGACGTGGCCTTCCGCCGGGGCGACGTCCGGGAGTACGGCGACGTCGAGAGCGCGATGCGCGGCGTCGACACCGTCGTCCACCTCGCGGCCATCACGGGCGCCTCGAGCACCCACGACCGCCGCGAGGAGACGTTCGCGGTCAACCGCGACGGGACGACGAACGTCCTCACCGCTGCCCAGAAACTCGGCGTCGACAACGTCGTCTTCGCGTCCTCGTGTAACAACTACGGACGGACGACCGAGACGGACATCGACGAGTCGACGGCGATGGACCCGCTGAACCCATACGCCGAGACGAAAGTCGAGTCCGAACGGGACCTCCGTGAGCACGTCGAGGCGGGTGACTTCGACGGGACGGCCCTGCGGATGAGTACGAACTACGGCTACGCGCCGGGCGTGCGGTTCAACCTCGTCGTGAACCTGTTCGTCTTCCGGGCGCTGACGGGCCGGCCGCTGACTGTCTACGGCGACGGGAGCAACTGGCGGCCGTTCATCCACGCCAGAGACGCCGCGCGGGCGTTCGCCCACGCCGCGACCAACCCCGAGTCGTGGGACCACACCGTCTACAACGTCGGTCCGACCGACGGCAACTACCGGATCAGCGAAATAGCCCAAATCGTCAGCGAGGAGGTCGGCGACGTCGACATCACGTACCTCGAAGACGAACACCCCGGTCCCTCCTACCACTCAACTTCGACCGACTGGGAGAGACCGGGTTCGAACCGAACTGGACGCTCCGGGAGGGAGTCCGTGACCTCGCGGCGACTCCGGGAGAGCCACCACACGGCCACAGACACATGACAGACGACGATACGTTCACGGTCGCAGTGACGGGGGCCGGCGGCTACATCGGGAGCCGCGTCCTCCACGAACTGCAGGATTCTCACCCCGAGTGGGACCTGATCGCACTCGACAACTTCTACCGCGGCGACGTCAGGCAGGTCGGCGAGGTGACCGTCCAGCACGTCGACATCCGCGAGCGCGACCGCCTCGAAGCGGCACTGGACGGCGCGGACCTCGTGATCCATCTGGCGGCCGTCAGCGGCGTCGACGACTGCGAGGACAACCCGGACCTCGCACAGGCCGTCAACGTCGACGGCACCGCGAACGTCGCGTGGTTCTGCCGGAAGCGTGGCGCGGCGATGGCCTTCCCCTACAGTATGGCCGTGCTGGGCGACCCCGGGACGTTCCCCATCACCGCCGACATGCCGCGGGACCCGATGAACTGGTACGGCCGCACGAAGGTCATCGGCGAGCGACTCGTCGAGAGCTACGCCGAGGGCGCGTTCCCGGCCCACCTGTTCATGAAGTCGAACCTCTACGGCGACCACGTCGTCGACGGACAGGTCGTCTCGAAAGGCACCGTGATCAACTTCTTCCTCGGACTTGCGACGGCGGGCGACCCGCTGACGGTGTACGAACCGGGGAGTCAGGCCCGCAACTACGTCCACGTCAAGGACATCGCGCAGTTGTACGTCGACAGCGCCGAACGCCTCCACGAGCAGTTGCGGGCCGGCGAGACGGGCGTCGAGCGCTACGCAATCGGGAGCGACCAGGACCCCGGCGTGATGACCGTCGCCGAACAGGTCCAGTCGGTCGCCGCCGAGTACGGCATCGACGTCGACATCGAACTGGTCGAGAACCCCCGTGCCGGCGAGGAGACGCTGGTCGAGGAGTTCGGCGTCGACACGAGCAAGGCTCGCGAGCAGTTGGGCTGGGAGCCGACCCACACCATCGAGGACGCCATCCGGACGCTGTTCGAGCGGGAACTGGACCGGTAGCGAACCGGGCCAAGGAATTATTGTCCATCTCACGTGTGTCGATGGTATGGAACGGAGAGCCGTCCTCGTCCGCGCCGGTGCGCTCGCGTGCGTCGGATCGGTCGCCGGATGTAACGCCGGTGACAGCGCCGGCGAGGACGACGCAGAGTCGGGCGAACGGAAACTGCAGAAGTCAGTCGAGCCACGACCCCCGGACCGGACACACGCCTACGCCTTCGAGGCCGCGGCCGAGGAGTCGGTCCGGGTCGCCTTCGACAGCGAACAGCCAGCGGCCGGCGCGGCCGTGTTCGACACCGCGACCGGCGCGACGGTGGCCGAACTCGGGACCGGACCGACCGGGCGATGGACTCGGGCCGTCGGCGTCGTTCACGGCCGAGGACGGCGGCGAGTTCGTCCTCTGGACGGCGATGCCGGAGGGAACGGCCCACACCATCAGCGTCGAATCGGGCGCGGACGACGCCGAGACGGTGTCGCCGACGGGGCCGCCGGCCGAGCGGATTCGGTCCGACGTACAGCGGGTTCGGGAGGCCGTCGACGGCGCGACTCCCGGCCTCGAACAGGCGTTCGAGGCGCAGTTCGTCTGGGGGCGGCTCCCCCGACAGAAGTACCGCAGCCTGACTCAGCGCGAGGAGATGGGTACGAGCGAGGACATCGAGCGGGCGCTGTCGGGGCTGGAGCGTGACCTCGACGCCGCCGTCGCCGAGAGCGGCGCGCTCCAGTGGATCGACGACAACGAGGGGCAGTTCGTGACCATCGCCGCCGAGGCCATCACGACGGCGATACAACTCAAACTGGCCGGCTTCGGCGAGTCGTTACAGGGGACCATAGAGGACCAACTATCTGAGTTCGTCGAGGACGTTCTCAGCGCCGAGACGATCAGGGAGTCGCGCCCCGTCGAACTGACAGACGGGACCGAAGCGACCCGAACGCGCCTGTCGCTACAGGGCGAGTTCGACCTCCTCCAGACCGTCCAAGTGGGGATGCCGTGTCTCCTCACGACCACCGTCGAACGCGGGACCGTCCCGCCCGAGACGACGGTCGAGGACGTGAACTTCGAACCGAGTGAGGCGAGCGTCGAAATCGTCTAATCCGTCAGTAGTCGGCGGCGCTGTCGTACTCCCAGATCAACTCGAACAGGCGGTTCAACCCCGCCACGAACGAGGGGTTGTCGGTGACGGCGGCCTGACGCATCGACAGCGGGACGTCCTCCTCCTCGACGAGCAGGATTGCCGTCCCCGAGTCGTACTCCATACTCGGGTCGACCAGCGTCCCGCGGATGGGGAGTTTTGCGGCGCTGAAGCGCACGTCCACCTCGGGGTACGCCGACTGCAGGGTCTCGTAGACCTCGGCCTGTCGCTCGCGGTTCTCCGACTCCAGCAGGTCCGGGTCGAGCATCAGGACGCGCACGTCGACCCCGCGTTCGAGGGCGTCCTCGAAGGCCGGTCGGATCGAGTCGAGGTAGGCGAAGCTCTTGGTGAGGACGGTCACCTCGCGGTCGGCCTCGTTGTACTGTTTTCTGGTCTCGGTCTCGCTGGGGTCGCCGACGTCGACGACGTGGAAGAGGTCCTCCGTGGGCGTGACGTCCTCGCTGGCGCGTTCGAACAGCGGTCCGAACGTCGAGACGAACGCCTCGCGGGTGGACTCCACCTCGTCCCGAAAGCTCTCGTAGGACTGGCGCTCGTTCTCGACGGCGCGGTCGAGGATGGCCTCGGGGTGTTTGGCCTGAAACTCCTTTGGCCGACCGGGGATCACCTCGACGAACCCGCGGTCGGCGAGCGTATCGAGCACGTCGTAGATGCGGGCCCGCGGGATGCCGGTCGCCTCCGCGAGGTTCGGCGCGGTCGAGCGCCCGAGCGTCAGTAGTTCCCGCAGCGCTTGGGTCTCGTACTCCCGGAGGTCGAGCGTCCCCAGTAGTTCCTCGGCGTCGTCGCTCATCGTCAGGGAGGAAGGGAGTCAGGTGGATAAAGCCACTCACTCCGAAGACTCGTCGTTCTCAGCGGCCTCGAAGATGTCCGTCAAAAGCGAGTCCTGTGCCTTCCGGAGGTGTGAATGCAGCGTCGCCGAGGAGATGTCCAGCACTTCGGCGACCTCCTCGGCGTTGGAATCCCGCGGCCAGTTGAAGTAGCCCGCGCGGTAGGCGGCTTCGAGGGCCTCGCGCTGGCGGTCGGTGAGGTCCCCGAGGCGGTCGGCCGGCAGTTCGGCGGGGTCGCCCCCGACGCTCGTCGCGGACTGCTTGCTGAGGACGCGCGTGTCCCCGAACTGCTCGTCGAGGTGGTCGGCCAACGGTCGGACGCGGGACTCGGCGGCGACCGAGGCCTCGTAGCGCGTGCGGCCGCCGTCGGCCCGGACGCCCTCGACGTTCGCGCCGTGGTCGATCAGCGATCCGAGCATCGCGTCGCCAGTCACCTGCCACTCCAGCAGGCCGCTCTCGCGGACGAGGGGGACGCTGCCAGTCGCCGCCGATTCGAGGGCCTCGCGGGCGTCCTCGGCGTCGCTCTCGGGCACGACCAGATAGGCGACAGGGCCGTCGTCGCCGGCCGGGACGACCCCTTCGAGTTCGAGGCCGCCCTCGACCGCCGCGGAGGCGGCGACCAGCGGTTCGGTCTCGTCGGCACAGGCCAACTCCAGCGAGACGACTGTCTCCGCCGAGAGGAGTTGCCGGGTCTCGACGGCGTTGATGGCGTGGCCGATGGTCGCGCCGAGTTCCTCCAGTATCGACTGCTCGCGCTCGCTGACCGTCTCGCGGTCGGTGTACAGCCCCAACGCGCCGTACACCGTCCGGCCGTAGGTCAGCGGGACGACCGTCCACGTCCCGTCGGTGTCCTCCGGGTCGACGGGCGTCAGCGCCGTCTCGGCCGCGTCAGCGGCCTCGATATCGTCGACGTCGGGCGGTGTGGTACCGTCCGTATCGCCGCCGACCGTCCAGCGGTCGGCGTCGCCGGTCCACGTCGGGATATCGGCGATGCAAGCCGTCCGGTAGAGGTCGCGTCGGTGACGCGCGAGCAGACGGTCCGGGCTATCTCCTCGCGGGTCAGCGCCGAGACCAGCGCCTGATTGACCCCGCGGAGGACGGCGTTGAGGTCGTTGACCGTCTCCAGTTCGTCGCGCTGGGTGGCGAGTCGGCGCTCGCGCTCCTTGCGGGCGGTCACGTCGTGGACGACCAGCGTGTTCCCGATGGTCCGGTCCCGCCGGTCGGTTATCGGCGACGTCCTGACCTCGTAGATCCGGTCGTCGCGTTCGACCTCCGCGAGGGCGTCCTCGGTGTCGAAGTCAAGCCGCGACCGCTCGACGAGCAACTCCACGTCGCGGCCGACGGCGTCGGCGGCGTCGCAGTCGAGGACGTCCTCGGCGGCGCTGTTGCAGTAGACGATGCGGTTGGCGTTGTCGACGATGACGACGCCGGCGTCGAGTTGGCTGATCGCCGCGTTGCGGCCCAGTTGCCGGGTCGCCGGCACTAGATCGAACAGTTGCCGGCGGAACAACGCGTAGCCGAACGCGACGCCGGTGACCGCGAAGGCGTATGGCGTCGGGTCGATGGCTGGCCGGTCGGCGAAGACGAACACGTCCGCGGCGCTGGCGACGAACGGCGTGGCGATGCCGACCAGCAACAGCGCCGACTGGTCGGTGTAGAGGTAATCCGACTGGTAGACCAGCCGTATCAAAAGCGCCGCGGCGACGGCGACCAGCAGGTAGGTGTAGACGACTTCCGCCCAGAACAGCGGGCCCCAGACGGGGTTGACCAGCACGAGGCCGCCGCTGTGGACGATGTTGTGCTCGACCCAGAAGAGGCCGTGGAGGGAGTTCGTCCACGTCGCGACGATGATGAACGCCGGAAAGACGAGCAGTGCGGCGACCGTCCGCCGGGAGACGAACTCGTCGTGGCCGGTGTACGCCAGCGCGAACAGCAACAGCCACACCTCGATTGTCCCCGTCGAGAACCAGACCAGTCGGAGCAACACGAGACGCCAGAACCGGTCCGGCGTCAGCAGACCGAGGGCGTAGACGACCGCCCAAAAGGAGAGGACGCCCATCAGGACGACGAACGCGCTCGCGCCGGGTTCCTCGCGGTGCCGGAGCGCGTACAGCCCCAGCGCCGTCGTCAGGACTGCCGACACCGCGAGCGTGCCGACGAGGAGCGTCGCCAGTGCCATCAGCGCTCACCGGCAGCGCGTGCTGCGTGGCTGCTGGACACCCACCAGTTCATACCGAGAGAGAACACGTCGCAGAATAAAACTGTTCTCCTGACGACCAGATTCAGTGACTGGTTCGCCCCGTGATTACTCCACGACGTTGCCCGAGGTGTTCAGCGTCGAGTTTGTCGAGTCCTGCCGGAGCGGATTGGAGGTGAACGCCGCCGCGAAGGCCGCACCCTCGAACGCCGCGATGTGGCAGTTCTCGACGGTCGCCTCGCCGGAGCTGGTGACGGCGACGGCCGCCCGCTTGGGTTCGGTCTCGGCCAAGTACGGCCACTCGGCCGATCCGGTGTGGTAGATGCCCGCCCCGCTGATGACGTTGTCCACCGATTCCGTCCGGGAGTATCGAATCCCCTGCCAGTAGCCGGGTTGGGCCTGCACGCCACGGAAGACGGTGTCGGGGTCGGTCGTCGTCTCCGCGGTGCCGTCGACGGTGAGGCTCCCGTCCTCGGTGACGACGAGGTTCAGGTCCTGTTCGAACCGCATCTCGACGCCGTCCTCGACGGTGACGGCCGAGCCGATTCCGAGCGTGTTGTCGACCTGCGAGGGGAGAATCCGGAACGGGAGGTCCGGCGCGCTCCAAGTGATGTCCTCGCTGACGTTCTCTATCGGCGACTCGACGAATATCTGGTCGGTTTCGTTGCCGGTGGCGCGCACGTCGGTCCCGACCCGGCCGACGGAGTTCGCGTAGAGATACAGCGGCGCCTGACTGTCCCTGACGAGCAATCTGTTCAGCGGCTCGATACGGTTGTTCACCTGCGCGAACAGCCCGTAGCCCGCCGACTGCTCGATCAGCACGTCCCGGAGTGTGAGGCGCGCCCCGCGCAGCGCCTGGACTGCCGAAACCTGCTGTTCGGTCGCGGCCGGGAGTCGGGCACCGCCGGCGTGGCGAATCACGCTGTACTGCAAGGAGTTGGCCGTGCTCTGGGTCCGGTCGTAGGCGATGCCCTTCCAGTAGCCCGCCGTCCCCTGATCGCCCTCGAAGGTGACGAACGCCGCCGGCGGCGACGCCACGTCGTACTCGCCCGGCAGGTCGCTCTCCTCGACAGCTGTCGTCATCTCGCCGGTCACGTAGACACCCTGATTCTGCGCCATCTGGAGAGTCAGCCCCGAGTCCAGGGTCAGCGACCCGAAGACGCCGAAGGTGCCGCTGCGGCCCTGTTCGAGGAGTAGCGGGACGCCGGGGTCAGACCACGTGTGGGCCTCGTCCTCGGGGATAGCGTGGCCGTCGAACTCGTCGGCGAGGACGTGGATCCGGCCGTCGTCGTTCCCGGTGAAACTGTTGTCCGGGCCGACGAGTCGGGCGGTCCGTCCGGACGTCCAGACGGGTGCGGCGTTGTTCTCGAAGGCGTTGCCGTCGAACGTCGGCATCGTCGCGTTCTGCCGGACCCGGACGGCGTAGCGTCGTTGTTCGAGAACCGACAGTCCTCGACCGTGAGACGAGTGTTTCCGGTGACGTGGAGCCCCTGCCCGTCGTCCCGTGCGCCGGCGTCCCGGACGACGACGTTCCGCAGGACGTTCGCCGTCGAGTCGGTCCGGGCGAAGGCGACGCCGGACCAGAACCCGCGCGTCTCCTGTGTCCCGCCGAAAGTGATCGGATCGCCGCCGCCGGCGTCGGCCGTCAGTTCGCCCGTCTCGGCGACCGTGAGGTAGCCGTCGGAGCCGAACTCCATCGCGGTCCCGGGCGCGACCGCCAGCGTCCCGGCGACGGTGATCCCGCCGAGTCCACCGGGGGCGACGGTGTAGGGGACGCCTGCCGGGCCGACACTGATCGTCTCGCCCTCGGGCACCTCCGAGGCGGCGACGACTATCGGTCGGTCGTCGGCGTCGCCGTAGGCCGTCGCCTCGTCGAGGGCCGCCGCCGCCCGAACGGTCCCGCGGAACGCCACCCCCGCGTTGTCGGCGAGCGCGTTGCCCGAGAACGACCCGAACGCGCCCGACTGGGCCACGACGACGGCGTCGCCGGCGGCCCCCCGGACTTCGGTGTTGGTCATCGAGACGATGCCGTCGGACTGCAGGTCGACGGCCGCGACCCTGTCGGTCCCGCCGTTCTCGAGGAGGACGTGGTCGAGAGTCCCGCCGCCGTTGCGGCCGAAGCGTATCCCCTGCCAGTAGCCCGCGCGGTCGGCGGTCCCAGTGAGGACGATGGGCGAGGAACACGACCCCGCGGCCGACAGCGTCCCCTCGATTTGGAGGCTCGCGCCCTCTCCGAAGGCGAGCGTCGTCCCCGGTTCGACGGTCAGCGTCGTCCCCGAGGTGACCGTCAGGAGGCTCTCGACGAGAATCACGTCGGCGTCGCTCCCGAGCGTCGTGTCCGACTCGATCCGCGGCCCCGCTTCGAGCGTCGTCTCGCTCGTTCGCGGGGACTGCTCGCAGGACCCGCTGGGAAGCGCCGACAGCGCTTTCGCTTGGACCGTCGTCGTCGCGCCCACGCCGCCGGTCCCGCCGCCGACGGTGCCCGTGGGCGTCGTCCCGTTCGGGTCCGACTCGTCGTCCTCGTCGTCGCCGCCACTGCCGGTATCGCTGTTACATCCGGCGAGACCGATAGCCCCGGTCGTACCGAGCAGTCCCAGTACGCGGCGTCGGTCGATCACTGTCGAGTCGCCCTTCTCACCACTGTCGCCTGTCATAGATGAGTCGGTCGCCGGACAGGGTGAAGAAACGGACCTCTAGATACGTAGGGTGACGGCGGCCCACGGCGAGAGAGTCTGTCCCACCGGAACGGACGAGTCGCCGTCCACAGGAACGCGCGACGGCGCCCGCCCACAACGTTTATGCTCCCCGAACCAAACACTGTTACTAAGAAGATGAGTAACAATACCGACGAGGACAGTCGCCCCGACGACCACCTATCGGACATCGAGGACGGCTGTGGCTGTGCGGAAGTGTGGGAAGCGACGAGCGAGCGTCGGCAGGCCGAAGCCGACGACTGAGCGGTCAGTTTCTGCGGGGAGGACGAGCGAGCAGGACGGCATCACAGCCGTCCCGGGAGAGATATCCGGACGGCATCACAGCCGTCCCGGGAGAGATACCGACGGCACCACAGCCGTCTCGGTACGGGAATCCCGACGACGCCACAGGCGTTTCGGTAGGGATTTATCCGTGGGTTGGCTTCTCCCAGCCATGAAGGTACTCGTCACCGATCCCATCGCCGACGCTGGCCTCGCGCGGTTACGCGACGCCGGCTACGAGGTGGTGACCGACTACGACATCGACACGGAGGGCGTCATCGACGTCATCGAGGACGTCAACGGCCTGCTCATCCGCGGGACCGAGATAACCCGCGAGGTGTTCGAGGCCGCCGAGGAACTGCGTATCGTCTCCCGGGCCGGTATCGGCGTCGACAACATCGACATCCCCGCCGCCACCGACCACGGCGTCATCGTCGCCAACGCGCCCCGCGGGAACGTCCGCGCGGCCGCCGAACTCACCATCGGCCTCGCGTTCAACGTCGCCACGAACATCCCGCAGGCCAACGAGAGCCTCAAAGGCGGCGAGTGGGACCGCGAGGCGTTCGTCGGCACCGAACTCGGCGGCAAGACGGTCGGTATCGTCGGCCTCGGCCGCCTCGGCCAGGAGGTCGGCCGCCGGTTCGACAACCTCGGACTGGACGTCGCGGCCTACGACCCCTACCTCGGGGAGGACCGCGCCGACCAGATGGACGTCGACCTCTTGGAGTTCGACGAACTGCTCGAACGCGCCGACGTGCTCTCGGTGCAGGCCCGACTCACCGAGGAGACCCGCGGCCTCATCGGCGAGGACCGCCTCGACACGTTCGCCGACAGCGGCGGCGAGTTCGTCGTCCACACCTCCCGCGGCGGCGTCATCGACGAACCGGCGCTGGCCGACGCCGTCGACTCGGGCGCCATCAAGGGCGCGGCCGTCGACGTCTACAGCGAGGAACCGCCGGGCGAGGACCACCCGTTCATGACCGTCGAGAACATCATCACGACGCCGCATCTGGGCGCGACGACCCGCAACGCGCAGGTCAACGTCGCCGTGACCGCCGCCAGCCAGATCATCGACGCCCTGGAGGGTGAACTGGTCCAGAACGCCATCAACGTCCCCTCCGTCGAGGCGACGGCCTACCCGCGCATCCGCCAGTACGTCGACATCGCCGAGACGGCCAGTACCATCGCGATGCGCCTGTTCGAGGGCCGCATCGAGGAGATAGAGATTACCTACGCCGGCGACATCGCGACGAGGACCTCGACTTGGTGACCGCCGCCGTGTTCAAGCCGTACGGGTGGCAGGACCAGGTCGTCAACGCCCCCTCGCGCATCGCCGACCGCCGCGGTATCGACGTGACCGAGAGCCGCCGCCGCGAGACCAAAGACTACCGGAGCCTCGTCTCCATCACCGTCGGCAACGGGGCCGACAGCCTGACCGTCTCCGGGACGCTGTTCGCCGGCGAGGAACCGCGTATCGTCGAGATAGACGGGTTCCGCGTCGACGCCGAGCCCTACGGCCATATGCTCGTCTCGCGCAACACCGACGAACCGGGCGTCATCGGCTTCATCGGCCGCGTCTTCGGGGAGCACGACGTCAACATCGCCAGCATGGCCAACGCCCGCGAGAAGATAGACGGCGAGGCCCTGACAGTGTACAACCTCGACGACCCCATCACCGACGCCGTCATCGAGGCGTTGCTGGCCGACGACCGCATCGTCTCGGTCACGTCCATCGACCTGCAGTAACTCACTGCTCGCTCATCGCTTCGCTCGCCATATTCCGCCCCTGCGCGTTGAGGGCTACCTCCGTCCGGGTGCGGACCTCGTCGACGGCACCGACCTCCAGCAAGTGCTGGTATATTTCCTCGACCTCGTCGACGGAGATGCCGACGAAGTCGGCCATCTCGAACGGCGAGACACCCGAATACAGCGCCATCAGGACCTGACTCTCGACGTCGTCCAGTTCGTAGTCGCCCTCACGGCGTTCGATGACCCACTCGAACAACCGCGCGAGGACCGTCGTGTGGCGCTTGTTGCCAGAGAGGTGGGTCTGGACGCTGCGGCCCTCCTCGTCGGCGTGTTCGACGGCGACGACGGTCCGCTGTTCGCCCATCACCGTCGCGGAACGTTCCTCGACGGTGCCCACGTCGTCGAGCCCACAGGACATCGACTCGCCGCCGGGAAACTGCAGCGAGAAGGTGTCGTCGTCGACGGAGAAGCGGGCTTTCGACCACTCGGCGTCGTCCTGCACGACGCCGCCGACGATGGCCGGGTGTTTGGCGAGGATGACGCCGCCGCCGAGGTTCGCCCGGCAGTACGTCTCGGTGAAGTCCTCGCCGCCGGCGACGACGACGACGGTCGATCCGATGCGGAGGACGACGGCCCCGGTTGTGTCGACGCCCTCGGGGGCGGCGTCATCGCCCGGCATCGTCACCTTGGCGTGGGGGAGCGTCTGTTTCTCGTCGCTGGCGGCGACCACGAGTCGCTTGTTCGTGAGCAGGATACGACAGGAACGCCACGACGGTTCGGGTACCTCCTCGCCGTCCCTGACGGCGTAGCAGTAATCACCGGACGCGTCGAGGAGTTTCTGTTCGTCGCCGCTCATACCGCGTCGTGTAGGACGGTTAGTGACGGAGGGATATATGCTTGTACACCGCGGTCAGGGTAGTGTTCAGATACGCACCGAGCAAAGAGCCTATTTCTGCCGGTCAACCAACCGAATCCTGGCGGACTGAAAGGGCGAGGCCAGTTCCGGGAACCCCGGCGATGTAAGCACTGCAGGCCGCTTGCGGCCGAAGCGCGCAGCGAGTCGCGGGACCGGAACTGGTCGAGGGCTTTCTATCGCTTCTCACTCTTATCTGAACACCATAGCGGTCAGAGCACGACCAGCAGCCCGCCGACCACCGCGAGCGCACCGAACCCGACACAGATGCCCCAGAAGGCGACGCGCCGGACGAGGGCGACGAGCGCACCGACCGTGAGGTAGCCGACGGCCGCGCTGACGGCGACGGCGAGCGCGGCGGGTCCGGGCGGAACCGACGGGACGCCCTCGCTGAGGAACACGACGGCCGCGGCGCCGGCCGCGGCGGGAATCGAGAGCAGAAAGGACAGCTCCAGCGACGTCTCGCCGTCGTGGCCGGCAAGCAACAGCGCGGAGACGGTCGTCCCCGAGCGGGAGACGCCGGGCAGGACCGCGAACCCCTGCAGCGTGCCGACGACGACGGCGTCGAGCAGGCGGGGACGGTCGCGGGCCGCTATCGCGTGGTCGGCCGCGAACCGCTGGAGCAGGCCCGTCCCGACCAACAGGAGACCGACCAGCGCGACGACGACGCCGCCGGACAGCGCCGAGACCAAGTCCGAAATGAGCAGGTAGGCCGTGCCGCCGGTGAGGACGCTCGCCGCGGTGGCGACGCCGAGAAAGGACAGTCGTGCCGTCTCCGCGTCGAAGGCGGTCGCGGGGTGCCACAGCGGCAGGTCCGCGAACAGCGAGGCGAGGCGCTCGCGGTAGAAGGCAGCGGCCGCGAGCGCGGTCCCCCCGTGCAGGAAGAGGCTGAACTGGATCGAGGCCTCCGGGTTCTCCCCGAGGGTCGTCAGCGCGACGGTGAGCGCGCCTTGGCTGGAGACGGGCAGCCACTCCAGAACGCCCTGAATCAGACCGAGAGCGGCGGCGGCGAGCCACGAAATCATCGGTCGTGGAGGCGAAGGCGAGAGTGAAATGTCGTTCGGTCGCGGCCCGAACGTTTTGGTCCTCGGGCTGGTATCGGGGGGTATGACCGACGAACCGACCGGCATCGTCGAACGGGGGCTACACGCGTTCGGGTACGTCGCGGCGTTCGTCCTCTTCGCCGGCGCGCACACGCCGCCGGAGGTAGTCGCCCGCCTCCGGTGGGCCTACCGGACCGTCGGCGTCGAGATAACCGACACCGCGACCGTCGACGACCGCGAACTCACTGTCTTCCGATGTCCCTACCGCCGCCTCGGGGCCGACCGCTGGGGCGCGAAGTGGCTCTGTCACGAGAAACTCGACCGGGTCGACGACGGCTACGTCACCTTCCTCGCGCGCCACCGGGACCTCGACTACCAGCGGCCCCGAGACTGTGATTCCGCGGGGTTCTGTGACGCCGAGTCCTGTTACTCCTCGGTGACGACGATGGGATGACCGACCGCGAGGCCATCGCACGGCAGTTCTCGGGCACGGGGTCGGCCGCCCCCGTCTGGGAGGCGCTCGCGTTGGTCGTCGACACGACCGCTGTCTGAATATGGGCTACTCGCCGTGGTATCTACCGACCGTCGTCGGCGACAGCCAACTGCGGCTGGCGCGGTCTCTCGGCCGCGCCGTGACGCGACGGCTGGGGTACAGCGCCGGCGCGACACTGCTCGACGTAGGCTGTGGCCGCGGCGGCCCGACGGTCGAGTTGGTCGAGCGGTTCGGCTTCGACGCCGTCGGCGTGGACCTCGTCCCGCACAACGTCCGGACGGCCCGCGGGAACGCCGAGCAGACGGACCGGACGGCGGATTTTTGCGTCGGCGACGCCCTGTCGCTGCCAGTCACGACCGACAGCGTCGACGCCTGCGTGGTCGTCGACGCCGCCCAGTACGTCTCTGATACTGCGGCGCTGTTCTCGGAACTGACCAGAGTGACCCGGCCCGGCGGAGTCGTCGCCGTCTCGGACCTCGTCCGGACGGACCCCGACGCGAGCGAGGCGGCGCTGGCCACCTTCGCCGACGCGTGGGATATGGCCGTGCCACAGCCGACGGCCGCACTCCGGGCCGACGCCCGCCGGGCGGGGCTGGTCGACATCGAGACGCGCTCTATCACCGCCGGGAGCGTCGCTCGCTTTCGGCGCTGGGCGGACCTGTTTCTCGCCGCGGTGGGGACGCCGCTGGGACACGTCGCCGAGCGTGCGCTGTCCCGGGAGGGCATCGACCTCGACGCCGTCGTCGAGCAAGTGGCAGCGACGCGGCCGGCGCTCGACGCGGTGGGTCACGCCGTCCTCGTCGGGCGCGTCCGGTGATCACGAACGGACGGGCGTGCGGGCCGCGACGGGGTCGGTCGTCTCCGCGTCGTCGCGCAACCGGTCTGCGTCCAGCCGCGGGACGACCGCTCGGCTGTCGATAGCGGCGACGAATTCGGTGACATCGCGTCGCCGGTGTTCTGGCAGTTCGTCGAGTGGTGACCGAATCTCGCGCAGTCGCTCGGCGTAGGCCGCCCGCAGGTCCGCCTCAACCGGACAACCGGTCGCGTACCGGGAGACTAACAGCGCGCCGAGGGTGTCCTCCGGCGTCTCGTCACCGTCCCGGCCGGCACAGACCAGCGTGACCGGGCCCTCGACCGAGCGGAGGCGGCGACCGACGGCGGCCGCGTTGGTCGTCGAGGCGACGTAGACGTCGGCGTCGGCGGCACGGAGGTCGGCCACCGTCGCGCCGCCGTTGTGGGAGGTCATACTCACGGGGCGGCCGTCGAGGGAGAGCCGATGGGCGTCGCTGGGGGAGTTGAAGAAGTCGTGGTGGGCGTCGGGTTCGTGGCCGTCACCTTCGCCACCGACCAGCGCCTCGGGGTTGACCCGCTTGAACGCCGCCGGGTCACTGCCCGAGAGCGGGACGTGGACGCAGTCGGCGCCGGCAGCCAGCAACTCGACCACCGTCGTCGAGAAGTAGAACACGTCGACGACGACGTAGGTGCCGCCGTGGAACGGCGCGGACAGGTCCGCGCGGGACTGACACAACTCGATGCGGGACGGGGCGAGCGGGTCGGTGGTGGACATCGGCCTCTATCGGCGTTCGGCCCGGCGAGCGCTTGAACCTATATATGAGGCAGAGTGTGTCAACAATAGCCATACCCGACGTGGGGGTAGCCCCCACCGGGCAGCCTTTGGATGGGCGGCCCGTACGCCGGGGTATGTGTGGCCGGATGTCGCTGTTCACGCCCCAGTCGGAGCTGGAACGGCAGTTCTCGGCGACGGCGGCCGAGGCACTCGAGCCGCGGTACAACGTCGCGCCCCGGGAGGACGTCGCGGTGATACGGGACGACGCGCCCGAGACCATCGACCTGCTTGAGTGGGGCCTGCTCCCGTCGTGGGTCGAGGACCCCGAGGAGCACAGTTATCCGATCAACGCCCGCGCGGAGACGGTGGCCGAGAAACCAACCTTCGCCGAGGCGTTCGAGCAGCGTCGGTGTCTCGTGCTCGCGGACGGCTTCTACGAGTGGGCGTCGACGCCGACGGGGAAACAGCCCCACCGCGTCCAGCGGACCGACGGCGACCCCTTCGCGATGGCCGGCCTCTACGAGCGCTGGGAGGGCGACGGCGGCGAGCGCGAGACGGTAACTATCGTCACGACCGAACCGAACGGCGTCGTCGAACCGCTCCACCACCGGATGGCCGTCGTGCTGGACGAGGCCGAACGGGAGACGTGGCTGGGCGAGGCCGACCCCGCGACGCACCAGTCGCTGCTCGGCCCTGCACCGACCGAAGACTGGGAGTCTTACCCCGTCTCGACGCGGGTAAACGACCCCGGAAACGACGACCCAAGCATCATCGAGGAAGTAAATCCCGACGAACAGACGACGTTCGGCGACTTCTGATGAATCACTTGCTGACCGGCCCGCCACGGTGTGGGAAGACGACGGCGCTGGAGCGAACCGTCGAGTGCCTGCGCGCGGACGGCGTCGCCGTCGGCGGCGTCCTGACCCGCGAGCGACGGCGCGACGGCGACCGGGTCGGGTTCGTCTGCCGTGACCTCGACAGCGGCGAGGAGGGGTGGCTGGCGTCGGTCGACCGGGAGGACGGCCCGCGGGTCGGGAAGTACCGTGTCGACAGAGAGACGATACGGGACGTGGTGGTTCCGGCCGTCGAGGCGGGTCGCTCGGCAGACGTGCTCGTGGTCGACGAGATAGCAGCTATGCAGTGTCACAGCGCGGCGTTCGTCGCCGCCGTCGAGAACGCACTGGCCCACGAGACGCCGCTTTTGGCGTCCGTCGCGACCGGGAGCGAGGGGGTCCCCGGCGCGGTCACGCGCCGCGAGGACGTGACCGTGGAGTGGGTCCGGGAGGCGACGCGGGACGCGATTCCGGGACGGCTCTGTCGGTCCGTTTCGACACGGTTATAATAATTCGTGATGGATACGCAGGTATGAGCGGACTGCACCGCGCACGTCGGGAGGGATCGTTCAGCATCAACGATCGGACCGAGGGAGCGGTGCGTGTAGCCGACGACGGTGACCGTCGGACGTTGTATCTCGACGCGCCGGGGATGAGCGACGACGACCGGGCGAGTTACTGGATCAGCGCCGACGACGACGACTTCCGTGACCTCGATTCGATGCGGTGATCAGTCGGCGGCCGCGTTGCTGTTGGCGCCGGCGTCCTCGTAAGCGTCCAGCAGTTCCTGATAGCGGTTCCTGATAGTGACCTCGCTGACCTCGGTCACCTCGGCTATCTCCTGTTGGGTGATCTTCTCGTTGACCAACAGCGCGCCGGCGTACAGCGCGCCGGCCGCGAGGCCGACCGGGGACTTCCCGGAGTGGATGCCCTTCGGGGCGGTCTGGTTGAGGAGGTCACGGGCGCGTCGTTCGGCCTCGTCGGGGATGTCGAGGTCGCTGGCGAACCGCGGGAGGTACGTCGTCGGGTCGGCCGGTTCGATGGCGAGGCCGAGTTCCCGGGCGATGTAGCGGTACGCGCGGGCGTACTCCTGTCGCGGGACGCGGCTGACTGGTTCGAACTCGTCGAGACTGCGCGGGGTACCAGCCTGTCGCGCGGCGGCGTACAGCGACCCGGTGGCCATCGCCTCGATGGAGCGGCCCGGAAGCAGGTCGTCGTACAGCGCCTTTCGGTAGATGACGCTGGCCGTCTCCCGGACGTTCTCGGGCAGGCCAGCGCCGAGGCCATCCGGTCTACCTCGCCAAGCGCCTGCTTGAGGTTGCGCTCGCGGGCACTTTGGGCGCGGAACCGCTCGTCCCACGTCCGCAGGCGCACCATCTGGGAGCGCTTGCGCGGCGACAGCGACGACCCCTTGGCGTCGGTGTCCTGCCAGTCTATCTTCGTCGAGAGCCCCTTATCGTGGAGCGTGTTCGTCGAGGGCGCGCCCACGCGGGACTTGCGGTCTTTCTCGTTCGAGTCGAA
>NZ_WPCA01000050.1 GCF_009741825.1 Halapricum sp. CBA1109 | reverse complement strand
GAGGCCGACGCCGCCTCCCTGACGGTGACGAACCGTCTCCAGGACCGGCGGTAGCCAGCCCGCAAAGGAAAGGGCAGTGGCGCGGCGAGGAGTACGTCGTCGACCTCCACCAGAAGGTCAAAATAGAGTGCGTCGTCGCCGACACACCGACCGAAGACGTGGTCGAGGCGATCAAGGAGGGCGCCTACACCGGCGAGAAAGGCGACGGGAAGATATTCGTCCTGCCGGTCAGCGACGCCGTCCAGATTCGCACCGGCGAGACTGGCACCGACGCGGTGTAGCGCGCCGGCTCTTTTCGCGGGCGACGGCGACGGTTCCGGTCGACGAACGGTCAGTTCTTTACCTGCGAGCGTCCATTTACTGGACGAACAATGGCCTTATATTTCTATTATCGTATCCAATTTTGTCAGTACGTACACTAACACTGGCCCGAATGTGAACAATGTGTGGGTAACTCTTATCTACGGTCGGGAACACCCCTCGACTGCATACGAGACTATGAACGTGCGAATAATCGCGGAGACGGTGGACAAATACGGTGCGTATGGGCATAGAACTGGTCGGTGGTCGAAATGGTAGGTGTCGTCCTGCAAGGCGGCGTGGAGGCGATTTCGAACAGCATCAACTACGTGTGGGTCCTGGTCGTGTGTTTCCTGATCTTCTTCATGCAGCCGGGCTTCGCGCTGCTGGAGAGCGGGCAGGTCCGCGCGAAGAACGTCGGGAACGTCCTGATGAAGAACATGACAGACTGGGGCCTCGGTGTGCTCGCGTTCTTCATCGTCGGTGCCGGCGTATCGGGCATCGTGGGAGCGCTGACCTCCGGCGGTGCCATCGAGGCCGCCGTGTTCCCGTTCATCGGTGAGGTCGGCAGTACGACGTTCATCGGCTGGCTGTTCGGTGCGGTGTTCGCCATGACGGCGGCGACCATCGTCTCCGGGGCCGTCGCGGAACGGATGGACTTCAAGGCGTACGTCTTCTTCGCGGCCGTGATGGTCGCGTTCATCTACCCGGCAGTCACCGGGATGACGTGGGCCGGCGGCCTCCTCTCGGCCGGTGGCTTCGTCGGCGAGGCAATCGGCGTCGGCTACCTCGACTTCGCCGGCGCGACGGTCGTCCACATGTGCGGTGGGATCGCCGGACTGGTCGCGGCGTATATGGTCGGTCCGCGCAAGGGCCGCTACGACGAGAACGGCGACAGTCAGCCCATCCCCGGCCACTCGATGCTGCTGGCCGTGCTGGGGACGCTGTTTCTGGCCTTCGGCTGGTACGGCTTCAACGTCGGGACGCAGGCGACGGTGCTGACCGCCGAGGGCGCGTTCAACGGCGGCGCGCTGGGGCTTGTCGCGGTCAACACGACCCTCGGGATGGGTGGCGGCGCGATGGCCGCGATGGTCGTCTCCGCCATCTGGCAGGGCAAACCGGACCCGCTGTGGACCGCAAACGGCCTGCTGGCCGGCCTCGTGGCCGTCACGGGCGCGGTGCCACACGTCACCTGGTGGGGCGGTCTCCTGCTGGGTATCCTCGCCGGTGCGCTCGTGCTGCCGACCTACCGCTGGGTCGTCGACAGCCTCAAGATCGACGACGTCTGTGGCGTCTTCGCGGTCCACGGCAGCGCCGGTGCCATCGGGACGATTCTGATCCCCGTGTTCGGGAGCAGCACCGCGCTCGGCGCGACCGGCGACTGGTCGTTCCTCGGCGTCGACCAACTCGCGATGCAGATCATCGGCGTCGCCGTCATCGGCGTCTGGACGGTGCTGGCGACGATGGTCACGCTGAAAGTCGCGGACGTGCTGTTCGGCCTGCGCGTCACTGACGAGGAGGAGGACATCGGTCTCGATCAGGGCGAACACGGCGTCTCGGTGTACCCCGAGTTCACCGGCGACGGGTCGCCCGAGCGACCGACGTCGATGAGCGCCGATGGCGGCGTCTCGACGGACGGCGGTGAGGACGTCCGGACCGACGGCGGCGTCGACGAACAGTCCGTGGACGATTCGACCGACGGTGATTCGAAATGAGTGACGAAGACATCGAGATGATAGTCGCAATGATCCGTCCCGACAAACTCGGCGACGTGAAACAGTCGCTGGCGGAAGTCGGCGCGCCCTCCCTGACAGTGACGAACGTCTCCGGCCGCGGGAGCCAACCCGCGAAGACGGGCCAGTGGCGCGGCGAGGAGTACGTCGTCGACCTCCACCAGAAGGTCAAAGTCGAGTGCGTCGTCGCGGAGATTCCGAGCGAGGACGTCGTCGAGGCCATCCGCGAGGGCGCACACACCGGCGAGAAAGGCGACGGGAAGATATTCGTCCTCCCGGTCAGCGACGCCGTCCAGATCCGCACGGACAAGAGCGGACCAGAGGCCGTCTGAGGGATGGAACTCGACGAGATAGACAAACAGGTCGTCGACGCGTTGGTCGAGGACGGTCGGGCCACCGACCGCGACATCGCCGCAGCGACGGGTATCGTTGCCAACCGCGTCTCCGAACGCCGCGACAGCTTAGAGGAGTCGGGACTGATCGAGGGGTACACGCCCCTACTGGACTACGACAGACTGGGCTACGACGTGACGGCCGTCTTCCAGTTGGCCGTCGAGGGCGA
This sequence comes from Halapricum sp. CBA1109, assembly GCF_009741825.1. GTDB lineage: Archaea > Halobacteriota > Halobacteria > Halobacteriales > Haloarculaceae > Halapricum. The sequence goes on along the minus strand of NZ_WPCA01000050.1, from coordinate 14,965 downwards.
CGGCCTTGACGAGGTGATCGCGAAACTCGGCTCGCTGGCGGGCATCACGACCGTCTACGAGGTCACCGGCGACCACGACATCGTCGCCGTCGGGAAGTTCACCGACACCGCGTCGATGGACGAACGGATCAAGGACCTGCTGACCGACGACAACGTCCGCAGCGTCTCGACGAGCGTCGTCCTCAACGTCGTCCAGGAGGACGCGCCGCTGACGCTACAGGGCTGATCGGCACCCTCGTTTTTCACCACAACTGACAGGTGCGCGCCGGCCCAGACCCCTTCTTTTCGAGCCTCGGGCCCGACCCGCGGTTGACGACTGTCCAGAAGTTCACCTGACGAACGGTGTGTATATTGACGAACGACGGCCTTATACAGATTATATTCTCCCGTACATTGGACGTTCGTCTACCCAATTCACTGTATATCCGGGATCGTAAAGCCAAACCTTATGTAGTGGAATGTGCATCAATCCTATCCGTGAACGAAGTCACAAACGTAGTCGAATACGCGGGGAAGTTGGACAAAGAATCACAAAAATTCGGATGGGTGTGACACAATGCTAGACCTACCACTACAGATCGGCGCGGCGGAGGCAACGAACCTCGCGAAGGGGATAAACAACACGTGGATCCTGACGGTCACGTTCCTGATATTCTTCATGCACGCCGGCTTCGCGATGCTGGAGGCGGGGCAGGTACGTGCGAAGAACGTCGCGAACCAGTTGACCAAGAACCTCCTCACGTGGAGCGTAGGCGTCTCGGTGTTTTTCGTACTGGGATACGGCATCTCGAGTCTCGCCGGTGGCGGCGGCTGGGAGTTTGCCGGTAACCTCACCGGGATGGAAGGGTGGATCGACTGGCTGTTCGGTGCCGTCTTCGCGATGACGGCGGCGACCATCGTCTCCGGGGCCGTCGCGGGCCGTGCGAAGCTCCGTGCGTACGTCGCCTACACGTTCGTACTGGCCGCGGTCATCTACCCGGTCATCATCGGCTTCACGTGGTCCGCCAACGAGATCGGGCTCGTCGCCCTCGTGACCGAATCGCTTCTGGGCACCGAGATCGTCTTCCAGGACTTCGCCGGCGGGATGATCGTCCACGGGATGGGCGGCATCGCCGGCCTCACGGCCGCGTACATCCTCGGTCCGCGCATCGGTCGGTTCAACGACGACGGCTCCGCGAACGTCATCCCCGGTCACTCGATGACCTTCGCGGTGCTGGGCACGCTGATGCTTGCGTTCGGCTGGTACGGCTTCAACGTCGGCACGCAGGCGACCATCGTCACCGAGGGTGGTGACTTCGCCTTCCAGGGCGCCGCGCTCGCCCGCGTCGCGATGACGACGACGCTGGCGATGGCCGCCGGCGCGATGGGCGCCGGAGCCGTCGCCTGGGCCCGGACGGGCAAGGTCGACACGCTCTACGTCGCCAACGGTCTGCTGGCCGGCCTCGTCGGCATCACCGCCATCCCGAACACGACGGCCTGGTGGGGCGCGTTCCTCGTCGGCGGTCTCGCCGGCGCACAGCTCCCCATCGTCTTCAGCTTCGTCGAGAAGCGCCTCAACATCGACGACGTGTGTGCGGTCTTCCCGGTCCACGGTAGCGCCGGCGTCCTCGGGACGCTCGCGTTCCCGTTCGTGGCCGCCGACGGCGTTCTCTCGGCGAGCATCCTCGAACACTTCGTCGCACAGCTCATCGGTGTCTCCGTGATCACCGCGTGGACGGTCACCGCGACCGCCCTCGTCTGGATCGTGTTCCGCGCCATCGGGCAGGCCCGCGTCTCCTCCGCGCACGAGCGAGAGGGCCTCGACCTCAGCGAACACGGCGTCGACACCTACCCCGAATTCGGTGAGGAGGACGGCGTCGTCGCTGACGGTGGTCTCGTGAGCGACGCGAACGAGAACTCGTCGGAGCTTCGCTCCGACGGCGGCAACGTCCGCACCGACGGCAGCGTCACCGAGAGTCAGACTGTCCGTACCGACGGCAGCGTCTCGGAGGTGACCGACGATGAGTGAGATCGAGATGGTCGTCGCGATGATTCGACCGGACAAGCTCGGCGACGTGAAACAGGCGCTGGCGGAGGCCGACGCCGCCTCCCTGACGGTGACGAACGTCTCCGGCCGCGGTAGCCAGCCCGCAAAGAAAGGGCAGTGGCGCGGCGAGGAGTACGTCGTCGACCTCCACCAGAAGGTCAAAGTCGAGGTCGTGGTCGCCGACACGCCCACCGAGGATGTCGTCGAGGCGATCAAGGAGGGCGCACACACCGGCGAGAAAGGCGACGGGAAGATATTCGTCCTGCCGGTCGACCACGCCGTCCAGATCCGCACCGGCAAGGAAGGTCCCGACGCGGTCTGAGCGGTCGAACACCGCGGGAACGGTTTTTTGGTACCTATGACGACACACCAGATAGACGACGACGTATCACTGGCCCTCGACGACACCGACCGGGCCGTCCTGACGCCCGCATCGCCGACGCCCGCGCCGACGTCCACGACATCGCCGCCGAGACTGGCATCGTCGCCAACCGGGTCGACGACCGGTTGGCACGCCTCCAGGCCGCCGGCGTCGTCGACGGCTGTCGCGCGCGGCTTGACTACGACAAACTCGGCTACGACGTGACGGCGCTGGTCCACCTGTCGCTGACAGAGGACAGCGTCCTCGACCGGCTACGGGCGGACCCGCAGTTTATGACCGTCTACGAGGTGACGGGCCCGGTCGACGCCATCGCGTTCGGGACGTTCCGCGACCGGGACGCCCTCAACGAGACGGTCACCGATCTGGTGACCGACCCGGCCGTCGAGTCAGTCGACACCAGCGTCGCGATGGCCGTCCACCGCGAGTTCGAACCGTTCGAACTCGACGCGTAGGGGCGGTTCGCACTCTTTCTCGCGCTTTCGCGTCGCTCTGTCACGTCACGCGTCGAATAGCAAAAAAAGACAGTCCCGCTCAGTCGTCGGTCGCCATCGGCGTCCCGTCGGGGTGGGTCGGGGCCGGGCTCTCGCCCTCGTCGAAGGGGTATCACGACTGTTTGGCGTCGGTGAGACAGGAGTCCTCGTAGCTGGTTTCCTCGGGTTGGCCGAGTTCGATCAGCGTCTCGTGACCGGTCGCCTCGACCCACTCCCGGAAGCTCTGTCCCTCGCTCCGGAGGGCCGCGTACGACTCGTCGACAGACGGGACGGTCGGCAATTCAGCCGACCGTCGACACTATGTCTCCCGGCTGGACTGTTCGCACACAAGAGTGCTCACGTGCCGGCCGTCGACACTATGTCTCCCGGCTGGACTGTTCGCGCATGAACGCGCTCACGTGCCGGCCGTCGACAGCAGGGACGGTCGGCAATTCAGCCGACCGTCGACACGTTCTTTCTCCTCCCGTTCGAACCACCCCTTATGAACCACGACGAGTCGCGTGATCTGTACGACCGGGCGCTGTCGGTTCTGCCGGGCGGCGTCAACTCCTCGGTGCGTGCGACCCAGCCCTATCCTTTCTTCGTCGAGAAGGGCGACGGCGGCCACGTGATCGACGCCGACGGCAACCGGTACATCGACTTCGTGATGGGGTACGGCCCGCTGCTTTTGGGCCACGACCTCCCCGAACCCGTGCAGGCCGCGGTCCAGCAACGCGCCAGCGAGGGTCCGATGTACGGCGCCCCCACCGAAGTCGAGGTCGAACTCGCGGAGTTCGTCACCCGCCACGTCCCGGGCGTCGAGATGATTCGCTTCGTCAACTCCGGCACCGAAGCCACCGTCTCGGCGGTCCGTCTCGCCCGGGGGTACACCGGCCGGGACAAGATCGTCGTGATGGAGAGCGGCTACCACGGCGCCCAAGAGTCCACTCTCGTCGAGGGCGAGGGCGCACATACCCACCCCTCAAGCCCCGGCATCCCCGAGAGCTTCGCCGACCACACGCTCACCATCCCGTTCAACGACCAACAGGCCGCCCGGGACATCTTCGAGGACCACGGCGAGGACATCGCCGCGGTGCTGACCGAACCGATCCTCGGCAACTACGGCATCGTCCACCCCGTCGAGGGGTTCCACGAGACGCTGCGGGACCTCTGTGACGACTACGGCTCGCTGTTGATCTTCGACGAGGTGATCACCGGGTTCCGGGTCGGCGGCCTCCAGTGTGCCCAAGGGAAGTTCGGTATCGACCCCGACATCACGACCTTCGGGAAGATCGTCGGCGGCGGCTTTCCGGTCGGTGCCATCGGCGGCAAAAGCGAGATTATCGAGCAGTTCACGCCCGCCGGCGAGGTGTTCCAGTCCGGGACCTTCTCGGGCCATCCGGTGACGATGGCCGCGGGGCTTGAGACGCTCCGGTACGCCGCCGAGAACGACGTCTACGACCACGCCGACGGCCTCGCGGAACGGCTCCGGACGGGCGTCGCCGACATCCTCGAGGACCGCGCTCCGGAGTACACCGTCGTCGGCACCGACTCGATGTTCAAGGTGATCTTCACTCGTGACGGGCAGTTCGGTGCGAACCACTGCGAGGGGGGGTGTCGCCAGCGGCCCGATTGCGAGCGCTACGACCACTGTCCGAAAGACGGCGGCGACGTGATGGACGCCGAGACCGAACGCTGGGAGCGGCTGTTCTGGCCCGCGATGAAAGAGCAGGGCGTCTTCCTCACGCCCAACCAGTACGAGTCCCAGTTCGTCTCGGCCGCCCACACTGACGAGGACATCGAGACGGCCCTGGAGGCCTACAAGGAGGCGCTGTGACCACTACTCGAACAGCGCCTCGTCGACCATCCCGGTTGCGACGGCCGCGCTCCCGCCGAGCAACCCGAACCCGACGACCAGCAGTCCGATACCCAGCCCGGGGTTGACCCCGTTCGCCACCGTGACGACGCCGGCGACGAGCGCGAGAAACGCGGTCGCCACGACGATTGCGAACACTATCGAGCGCTGGTAGCTGTGGTCGCCCGCCTCGAACAGCGTCACTTCGTCGATCCCAGCCATACCACCTCATTGTTGGTGGAGTATCTTACCTTTGTGGGCCGTTCCGGTCAGTGAGAACACAAATCTGATACCGGCGGGGTCGGTAGTCACGGCAGACTACCCGACGGGGGTGTGGTGATAGAGATGTGTACCGCTGGAACGAGTCGACAGAGCGTGGCTGCGAGCCGAGCGAGCCCCGGCACAGGGGGTGGCCCGGCGTGAGTCTGGTCGTCGAGTTCCGGATCCGCGGGCCGCCGATACATATGCCCGAGGCCGCGGCCGAAGTCCCGGACGTGACCGTCGAGATAGAGCAGTGGCGACGCCGCGAGGACACCGTCCTCTGGTACCTCTGGGCGAGCGGCGAAGACCTCGACAGGGTGACCCAAGCGTTCGCGGCCCTGCCGAACGTCGACGACGCCGCCGTGATCACCGACGGTCCGGACCGCCGGCTCTACCGCATCACGATGTCGCCGGCCGTCTCGCTCCCGCCCGAGGACCTCTTTCTCGACGGGACGCTCACCGGCGGCTCCGTCGAACCGGACTGTCTCCACCTCACGGCGCGCGTCACCGGCCGGGATATCGTCACCAGCGCGTGGGAGTATCTCCGCACCCACGACATCGACGTCTCGGTCCAGCGACTCACGCGCGCTACGGCCGACCACGACCGCGGCCGCCTGACCGACGCGCAGTTCGACGCGCTGGTGACGGCCTACGAGATGGGGTACTTCGAGGAGGGCCGACAGGTCACACAGGCCGACGTGGCGGCCGAACTCGGCATCTGCCGGTCGTCCCTCTCCGAGCGTCTCCGTCGCGCCCAGCAGGAGCTAGTCGAACACCGACTCGGGCTCTCCGAGTGACCCACTTTTGAAACCCCGCCGATAGATGGGTCAGTGACTCACGGCCGCCCCTCCGAACTGCGGGTGGGATCTGTGACTGATCCCGCACGCACATCCAGCGGTCACTGGCCGCTGTCCCGTGCTGGCGGTCGCGGTACCGACCCCGTCCCCCTTCCATCGGTTCGCCGCCCGCCTCGCTGGCAGTGCCGCACCGCAGACCGTGGGGGGTCTGCTTCCAGGCGACACCTCCGAGGGACGGGCACGTCGTCCCGTTCTACTTTCGCCGTCCTTTGCCAACCTTGATGAGCGAGTACGCCCAACCCTGTTTCGATTGAATGGCTCGCGCGGAGAACACCGAACTGATAGACCGATTCGAGGAGTTCTACCGGAACTACTACCGCAACGAGATCGGGGAACTCGCCCAGCAGTACCCCTCCGAGCAGAAGTCGCTGTTTCTCGACTGGGACGATCTCTACCGGTTCGACCCGGACCTCGCCGACGACTACCGGAGCCAACCGGAACAGCTACAGGAGTACGCAGAAGAGGCCCTCCGTCTGTACGACCTCCCGGTCGACGTGAAACTCGGGCAGGCCCACGTCCGGATGCAGAACCTCCCCGAGAGCACCCCGATCCGGGAGATTCGCGCGGACCACCGCGGCCAACTCGTCGCCGTCCAGGGCATCGTCCGCAAGGCCACCGAGGTGCGCCCGAAGATCACTACCGCTGCCTTCGAGTGCCAGCGCTGTGGCACCCTCTCGCGGATCCCCCAGAGCGACGGCGACTTCCAGGAACCCCACGAGTGTCAGGGCTGTGAGCGACAGGGTCCCTTCCGGATCAACTTCGACCAATCGGAGTTCGTCGACGCCCAGAAGCTCCGCGTTCAGGAGTCCCCTGAGGGCCTGCGCGGCGGCGAGACGCCACAGGCCATCGACGTCAACATCGAGGACGACATCACCGGCCACGTCACCGCCGGTGACCACGTCCGCGTGACGGGCATCCTCAAACTCGACCAACGCGAGAGTGGCAACGAGAAGACCCCGATGTTCGACACCTACATGCAGGGCCAGACGGTCGAAATCGAGGACGAGCAGTTCGAGGAGATGGCGATCACCGACGAGGACAAAAAGGAGATCGTCGCCCTCAGCGACGAACCCGACATCTACGAGCAGATGGTCGGCGCCATCGCCCCCTCGATCTACGGCTACACCCAAGAGAAACTCTCGATGATCCTCCAACTGTTCTCTGGCGTCTCGAAGGACCTCCCCGACGGCTCCCGGATCCGGGGGGACCTCCATATGTTGCTTATCGGTGACCCCGGAACTGGCAAATCGCAGATGCTATCATATATTCAAAATATCGCCCCCAGATCCGTCTACACGTCCGGGAAGGGATCGTCGGCCGCAGGCCTGACTGCTGCCGCTGTACGGGACGACTTCGGCGACGGCCAACAGTGGACGCTGGAGGCTGGTGCGCTCGTTCTCGCCGACCAAGGCATCGCGGCGGTCGACGAACTCGACAAGATGGCCGCGGACGACCGGTCGGCGATGCATGAGGCCCTCGAACAACAGTCGATTAGCGTAAGTAAGGCTGGAATCAACGCCACGCTGAAAAGTCGGTGTTCGCTGCTGGGGGGCGGCAAACCCCAAGTACGGTCGCTTCGACGAGTACGAGTCAATCGGCGAACAGATCGACCTCGAACCGGCGCTGATCTCGCGGTTCGATCTGATCTTCACGGTCACGGACAAACCGGACGAGGAGAAAGACCGCGAACTGGCTCGACACATCCTCAAGACGAACTACGCGGGGGAACTCCACACCCACCGGATGGAGAACGCGACGCCGGACTTCTCCGAGGAGGAGGTCGAGACGGTCACCGAGCAGGTCGACCCGACCATCGACCCCGAGTTGCTGCGGAAGTACATCGCCTACGCCAAGCGGAACTGCTACCCGACGATGACCGAGGAGGCCAAAGACCAGATCGAGGAGTTCTACGTCGACCTGCGCTCGAAAGGCCAAGACGAGGACGCGGCGGTCCCGGTCACGGCCCGGAAGATAGAGGCGCTGATCCGTCTCGCCGAGGCCTCCGCCCGGGTACGGCTATCGGACACGGTCGAGGCCGAGGACGCCGAACGGGTCATCGACATCGTCTACTCCTGTCTGCAAGACATCGGTATCGACCCGGAGACGGGCGAACTTGACGCCGACGTGGTCGAGACGGGGACCTCGAAGAGCCAGCGCGACCGGATCCAGAACATCAAGGGCGTCATTGAGGAGATAGAGGAAGAGTACGACGACGGCGCGCCGCTTGACGTCGTGATCGAACGGGCCGAGGAGGTCGGTATCGACGAATCAGACGCCGAACACGAGATAGAGAAGCTCAAACAACAGGGCGAGCTCTACGAGCCCAAAAACGGCCACCTGCGGACGACCTAGCGGTTCCGGAAGTACGTCCTGGCGTGCATCACGACAAAGGCCGTGTCGTTGGGGAGGCCGTTCAGTCGCGGATCGACCGTCTCACCGTCGACCGTCAGCGACACCTGCGGATGAATCTGCGTGGCTCTGACGGTGTCGTTGTTCGGATCGATAGTCGTCGCCATCTGGAGGTACGTGTCGTAGGTGCCGTTGTAGACGAACACCCAGAGGCCGCGCTCGTCGCCCTCCGGGACGCGTGACTCGTCGTACTGGAGGGTGATCGTCGCGTTCGAGAGCCGTTCGGTGGCGCTCGCTCGGACGACCGGCGAGGCGCGGGCGGTTTCGACGGCGTCTGTCCAGAGTCGGTCCGGTGCGGCCCGGAGGTCGGCCGTCTCGACGGCGCTTTCGGAACCGACGACGGTCATCGTCGCGCCGAGGTCGGTGTCGGAGAGCGTCCGACTCGTCTCGCCGGGCGGCAGCGGCGGGCCGAGTTCGGCGAGTGCCGTTTCGAGCCACGCGGGCGCGCTCGGACGGGTCCGGTCGATGCCGGTGACGGAGACGGTGAGTTCGAGCGTCTCGCGCTCGCCGCCACGCTCGACGACGAGCGTGTAACCGGCCTCTCGGACGAGTCCGTCCTCGGTCACGAGCAGGTCGGCGTTGAACGAGAGGACGTCCGCCGCGACGTCCCGCGTGAGGTCCGAGCGGTCGGCGCTCAACCGAGCGAGCGGTTCCCCGCCGCTCTGGACGGTGCCGTTGGGGTAAAACCGTGCGTCACCGAGTATTTCGGCGATGAACTCCCGGCTGGTCGGGATGTCGTCGGACTCGGTGTCGGGTCTGCGGTACTGCGTCTCGCCGCCAGCGGTGCGGCGCTGGACCACGTCGTCGCCGGTGAACACCGTGGTGTAGTTTCGCTGCTCGGTGGCGCCGAACTCGACGATGGATGGGACGCCGCGGGCGGATCGCTCGATGTCGAACCGGGTGACGTTCGAGCCGATGCGCTGGCGGACGGTGACAGTGTGGTTGTGGCCGGTCAGTTGCCCGACGTGCGAGCGGATCAGTGCGGTTTCGTTGACCCGCTGGGCGTCGGTCTCTCCGCCGGGGCTCTCGACCGGTCCCGCGTCGGTCACGCCGTTCTGGTCGGCGCTCGGTGCCGTCGTCGTGTCGGCCCCGCTGCTGCACCCGGCGAGGACGACGAGGAGGGCGAGCGCGACAGTGCGAAGGCGGTTCACGCTCCGGTGTCGGCGGCGACGCGGCAAATACCTTCCCGTTCGAGCGAACCCTTATCACCGAGAACGGCCAACGGCGACACGTGTCGATCGACTCCGAGTACCTCCGGTATTTTCCGTACGAGGAGCCCTACGACCATCAGCGGGACGCGATGGGTCGGATCTACGACGCGCTCGATACGCCCTCCGATGTCCTCCTCGAAGGTGCCTGTGGCACGGGGAAGACGCTGGCGGCTCTCGTCCCCGCGCTGGAGTACGCCGACGAGCACAACAAGACGGTCGTCATCACGACGAACGTCCACCAGCAGATGCGCCAGTTCGTCGCCGACGCCAGCGCTATCGCCGACGTGGCGGACCTCCGGGCGGTCGTCTTCCGCGGGAAGGCCTCGATGTGCCACATCGACGTGGGCTACGAGGAGTGTCAGGCGTTGCGGGACACGACCCGCGAGATGGCCGAGTTAGAGGCCGACCGGGCGGAACTGAGCGATCGAGCGGGGGACCTACTCGACGCCAGTCAGGCCGGCGAGAGCGACGCCGCCGAGGCACGCAACGCCGTCGTCGACGAACTCGAAGCCGTCGAGGACGACCTCGAGGCGTTCGAGGACCGGGCGACCTGCGACCACTACTACCGGAACCTGACCGCCGACACCGACGCGTTCTACGCGTGGCTGTACGACGATGTCCGGACGCCCGACGAGATATACGAGTACGCCGGCGAACGGGGCTTTTGCGGCTACGAACTCCTCAAGGAGGGTATCGACGGCGTCGACCTCGTCGTCTGTAACTACCACCACCTGCTGGACCCGACCATCCGCGAGCAGTTCTTCCGGTGGCTGGGCAGAGACCCCGAGGACGTCGTCGCCGTCTTCGACGAGGCCCACAACGTCGAGGACGCGGCCCGCGACCACGCCCGCCGGACGCTGAGCGAACGGACGCTCGACCAGGCGCTCGACGAACTCGACGACACGGACGACCGTCGCGTCGACGCCGCACAGAACGTCGTCGAGACGTTCCGGACCGCCCTCCGGGAGACATACGAAGATGGGATGGGGCCTGGATCGGTCCGTGAAACCGACGTCGACGACGACTGGACGGACCTCGCAATCGCCAACGACGAGAAGAAAGACGACCTGACGCTGGCGTTCCTGCGGGCCTACACCGGTCCCGGGTTCGGCGCGGACATCGACACCGCGCTGGAACTGGGCCGGACGCTGGACAAGCGCTACGAGGATGCCTACAAGAACGGCGAGACGGCCGTCCGACAGGAGTGTCAGACCCTGCAGGTCGCGCAGTTCCTCTCGGCGTGGTTCGACGAGTCCGACGCCGCCGGGATGTACCCCGTCGTCAGCGTCCGCCGACTGGACGACGGCGACGAGGGGACGGCCCAGACCGGTATCGACGGGGCGGCGACGGACGATATCTACGGCCGCGCGGAGCTATACACCTGCATCCCCGAGCGGGTCACGCGGTCGCTGTTTGCTGACCTCCACGCGACGGTTCTGATGAGCGCGACGCTGCGGCCGTTCGACGTGACCGAGGCCGTCCTCGGGCTGGAGGACCCGGAGACGATGGCCTACGGCCAGCAGTTCCCCGAGGAGCGCCGCCGGACCTACGCCGTCGAGGCCCCGGCGCTGTTCGCCAGCGAGCGCGACGACCCCGCGATACAGGACACCGTCTCGACAGTCCTCGAAGATACCGTCCGGTTCACGCCCGGGAACACCCTCGCGTTCTTCCCGAGTTACGCCGAGGCCGAGCGCTACTACAACCGCGTCGACACCGACGCGACGACGTATCTGGACGAACCCGGGACGCCCGCCCACGACCTCCGTGAGCGGTTCACCGACGACGACGACGCCGTCCTCTTTACCTCGCTGTGGGGGACCCTTGCGGAGGGCGTCAGCTACGACGGCGACGACGCCCGCTCGGTCGCCGTCGTCGGCGTCCCCTACCCCCATCTGGACGACCGGATGGAGGCCGTCCAGGACGCCTACGACGACAGCTTCGACGACCACGAGGCCGGGTGGCGCTACGCCGTCGAGATTCCGACCGTCCGCAAGACCCGGCAGGCGCTGGGCCGGGTCGTCCGCTCGCCGGCGGACTTCGGCGCTCGCGTCCTCGTCGACCGCCGCTACACCGAGGGCGCAGAGATCGAGATGCGCGACTACGCCGTCCGAGGCACCTTCCCGCCGGAGGAACGCGCCGAGATGATCGACGTCGACCCGTCGAAGCTGAAGTTCGGCCTGCTGAACTTCTACAACGATCTGGACGCCTACGACGGCGACCCGCCGGCGCCGTGAGTGGGCGCCGGCCGGCAACGCCCACGCACACACTTACTCCTCGAACTTCCCGAGCAACCGGTCGTAGAAGCCGCCCTCCTCGTCGCCGGCCAGTTTCTCGACGATCAACTCCGGCGTCGACCGGGCGAGTGTCCCCTTGACCGGCGAGCGGTCGACGACCAACTCGCCGTCCTCTAACCCGACCGCTTCGATGCCGTCGACGGCGATGTCGACGGCCGCCACCGCCCGAATCTCGCCGGCGAGGTGGGAGACGAACACCGCCGTCGCGCCGCGTTCGTCCAGCGCTTCGAGGATACCGGCCATAATGTTCGCGCTCGCGCCGGGTTCGGTGATGCTCTCCAGTTCGTCCACGAGGACGAGCGTCTCCCGGTCGTCGGCGACGCCGGTCACGAGGTCCCCGAACTCCCGCAGCGTCGACTCGAAGGCACCCGCGTCCAGCGTCCCCTGTGTCTTGGCGTAGTAGTGGAGTTCGTCAAGCCGTTTGACGCTCGCGCGCTCGGCGGGCACGGGCAGGCCCATATGCGCGAGGACGACCACGAGCGCGAGCAGGTCCAGCGTCGACGTCTTCCCGCCGCTGTTGACCCCCGACAGCAGCGCGACGCCCGCGATGCGGTAGTCGATGGGTTCGACCTCGTCGAAGGGCACGTCCAAAAGCGGCGAGCGTCCGCCCTCGATGGCGACACCCTCGCCGGCGGCCGTCCCGTCCGAGCCTTCGAGGCTCCCGATAGCCGGGAGCGTGCAGTCGAAGTCGGCGGCGAAACGCGAGATTGCCAGCTCCATATCGAGGTCCAGCGCGGCGTCGACCAGCGTCTCGGCCGCTCCGCGGAGGTCCGCGAGGTCGCTCGCCAACTCGCGCTTGAGCCGTGTCGCCCGGCGGTCGCGGGCGGTGGTTAGCTCGTCGCGGAGCCGAGAGATCACGTCCTCGGTGTGTTCGACCGGGTAGGTCGGCTCGTCGGGGAACGCCCGGCGGGCGATTGCCTCCGTGTCGGTCAACTGGAGGGCGTCGATCAGGTGCTCGCGGGCCTTTTCGACGGCCTCGGCGTACTCGTCGGCCAACTCCCGGGAGAGCAAGGAGTCCACGCCCGCGCCGCGTTCGACCAGCGACAGCAGGTCCGTCCCCTCGATGGTGACGTCCCGCTCCTCGATGGCCTCCCGGAGGTGGTCGTTGGCGACCGATTCAGCCGTCGAGACGGCCGCGTCGAGGTCGTCGACGGCCGTCGAGAGACGGTCGAGCTCGTCGTCGCCCCGCGGCGTCCCGTCGTCGTCGAGCATCGCCAACCCCTCTGCGACGGTGTCGAGGTCACAGGGTGCGTCGAGGCCGGCGGTCCGGTGGACCTCGACGGCCGCCGCGAGTCGCTCGCGGTTGGCGGCGAAAAACGAGAGCGTCCGCTCGGGGACGACCCGCTCGGGGTGGTCCAGCGCGTCCGGTTCGACCCGCACGTCGCCCTCGACGTCGAGGCCGGCGAAGGACTCGTCCAGCGCGATGACGGTGGCGTAACTGCGAGCGAGTTCCGCCAGTTGCCGGGCGTCGTCGACGACTTCGACGCTGACCTCGGGGATGGCCTCCTTGGCGGCGGCGTAGCGCTCGGCGTCGCCCGTCGCCAGACACCGGTCTCTGACCCGGACGCCGCCGGGTTCGGTGAGTGGTTCGACGTTTTCGAGGGCCTCCGCGACCGCCGAGTCCGGCTCTCTGGCCATCGCCTCGTGGGTCCGCTCTCGCACCTCGCGATGCGGCTCTCGGTCGCGCTTGGGTACAGCGTCCGCAACCGCGCGGCGGCGTCGTCGGTCACGGTCCGGGCCTGCAACAGCGACAGCGCCTGTTCGTACAGTTCGGTCGCGCGGTCGGTCGCCAGAAAATCGCCGTGGTCGCCGTGGCGGCGCTGGATGGCCGCGCGGGCGATGCGGGCCGCCCGGCCCTCGCTGATCCCCGGGGCGCTCGAAAGCGTCGCCACGTCCCCCGTTTCGAGTGCGGCCTCGGGGTCGTCCAGTTCGGCCAGCGCCGCCGCGGTCTTCGCCCCGACGCCGGGCACCGACTCCAGATCCATCGTTACCCACTGACGGGGGCACCCGCAAAAGTTTCCCGCTCGCCGCGCGCCCCGCTACTATGGACATCGTCGAGAACTCCCTCGGCGTCGACATCGAGTCGTTCCTCAAGCGCCCGTTGTTTTGCTTCCTCGGGACCGTCGACGGCGGCGACCCGCGGGTCACCCCGCTGTGGTTCCTGTGGGAGGACGGCGCGGCGTGGATCATCGCCAACGACGAAAAGACCTACCCGACCCGGATCAGGAACCATCCCGCGGCCACGATGGCAGTGGTCGACTTCGACCGGGCGAGCGGCCGCGTCCAGCACGTCGGGATGCGCGGGACGGCCGAGGTACGCCCCCACGACCCCGAGCGAGCGATTCGCCTCCTCGAACCGTACCTCGGTCCCGACCCCGAGGCGTGGGACGAGGAGCGCTTTGGCGACCCTTTCGCGTGGGGCGAGGAGATGGTGTTTCTCCGATTCGACCCGGAGACGGTCGTCGCCCGCGACCAGTCCTACGCCCCGAGTCCGGCCGTTCGGGAGTGACCTCGACCGTACCGGGCGGTTTCGCGGCACAGCCGGTTCGTTTTTGTCGCTGCTGCTCGGAGTCACGACCGACCGCATATGCCCTCCGTATCCGGTCGCGCCCTACGACCCAGCGGATTCGCTCCGGTCCTGCTCGCGAACCTCCTCCCGTTGGTCGGTGTCCTCGCGTTCGGCTGGAACCCGGCGACGCTGCTCGTCGTCTACGCGGCCGAGGTGCTCGTCTCGTTCCCCATCGCGGCCCTGAAGGCGCTGTTCGCGGCCAAGCGGCCCCCGTCCGACCGCGACGGGGTCGTCAGCGTCGGCGACGCCGTCCTGACCGGCAAGCGCGGCTCCGTCCGCCCGGTCGCGTGGCTCCCGCCGATATACCCCCCGGAACGTCCCGTTCGCGGCGAGCGTCCTCGGCGCCGGCGCCTGGTTCGGCGTCTTCGCCGTCTTCCCGGTAGCGGCTGCCATCGGCCCCGGGGCCGTCGACTGGCCGGTCGCCGGCCTGAGTACGCTCGCGCTCGTCGCCGGACAGTGCATCGACGTCTGGCGCGATTACCTCCGGGACGGCCGCCACGAGACGACCTCTCCCTACGCCGTCGTCGAGACGCCCGCACGGCAGACGTTCCTGCTCGTCGTCGGGCTGTTCGCCCTCTCGGAACTGGCGGCCTCGACACCGCTTCTCGGCGTGTTCGTCCTCGTGAAACTC
>NZ_WPCA01000225.1 GCF_009741825.1 Halapricum sp. CBA1109 | reverse complement strand
GACCGGCGAGTTCATCGGCGACCGCCCGGGCGCGGACGACCAGATAGTTCGGATCACCCATATCGCGGGCGACGACATCGACGTCTCGAATATGGAGATAGCCGTTCGGGCCTGCGGGAAGGCCGAGCGTCTCGTCAACTTACCGGCCCCGACGACGCGGAGTTCGTCGACGCCGATGTACTTCCCCTTCGACGACGGCAACTTCGAGCGCGAGACGGGGCTGCTCTCACAGGGCACCGTGGGACAGACGTGGAACGCCAGCGTCCTTCACGAGGACGCAAGCGACACCTTCACCGCCGGAACCTCCTTCGAGTTCCGAATCAACAACGGCGCGTGCTCGCTTTCGGCCGGCGACACCGTGACGGTCCGCGTCATCCACACGCCGACGAACTCCGTGCTCATCAAGAAAGAACTCGACGCGGAGTGACTGCCGGCGCACGGGCACGGGCACGGTCGTCGTCGAACGGTTGAGGCCACCACCGGAAGGGATTATGACGCTCGGTCACCGAGTATATATATGCAGCAGTGCGACCGCCCGAGAGCAAGCGGGAGGGGAACGGGATCGTGAGCGAGGACTCGCTCCCGGCCGAGCACCTCTCGCCGCTCGCGGCCCTCGTCGACGAGGTGCTCGCGGGCGTCGGCTACGACGTGGCGACGGCCACCGAAACTGTCGACGACGCCGTCCCGGGGTTCGGCGGACTGTTCGACCCCGAGACGACGCCCGGGGAGTTGCGCAGCGCGCTCGAGGACCTGCTCGCCGCGGGACTCTCCCGGCCGCCGATCCCCGAGCGTCGGGCGATAGCTTCGTCCTCTACGTCGACGGCAGTTCCCGCGGCAATCCCGGCCCCGCCGGTGCGGGGGCCGTCATCGTAGACGCCTCGGGGACGGAACTCGCCCGTCTGGGCCGTCCCGTCGGCTCCCGAGCGGGGAACAACACCGCCGAGTACGTCGCGCTCCAGTTGGGCCTCTCGGAGTTGCTGGCCCGCTACGAGCCACGCCGGCTGGAGGTGCGCATCGATTCGATGACGGTCATCCGGGACGTCTGGGGCGGCGAGGACCCGACAGAACCGGGCGTCGACGGCTACAGCGAGGCCGTCGCGGGAGCGCTGTCGGAGATTCCTGCGCATCGGTACACCCATCTGGCCGACAGCGACCCGAACCCCGCCGACGCGCTGGCGACTGTCGGCGCGGATATCGCGGCGCTCGGGCCGGGGTAGAAACGTCGGCGAGAGTGCGGTACCACGCCCTCGAAGCAGAGTGACCTACTCGTACTTCTCGGGGTAGGCCTCGGCGAGCAGTTCGGGGCGGTCGTTCAGCGCCGTCCGGATCGGATCGATCACGTCGGCGATGTACTCGCCGGCGGCGTTCTTGAGGTCTTGGGGGTGGAGCTCCTCGGCGACGAAGTCCTCTTCGAGGTCCTCGTAGCTCTCGTAGACCAGATCACCGCCGTACTGCTCCGGGCGTTCGACGACGAAGTCCTCGCCGCGTTCGTCGAGGATCGGGAAGACGAGGTACCGGACATACTCGAGGACGCCGTTGTCCTCGACCTCGCCCATCGGACAGTAGGCGTCTGTGAGTTTCTCCTGTACGTCCTCGGGGCTGTCGTTGAGGTTGACTTTCGAGGCGGCGTCGGAGGCGCTCATCTTCCCGCCCGAGAGCCCCGACAGGAGGGGCGCGAAGATACAGATCGGTGCTTTCCCGCCGTGGTCGGGCAGAATCTCGCGTGAGAGCATGTAGATGCCGCGCTGGTCGACGCCGCCGTAGGCGATGTCGGCGTCCAGCGCTTTGACGTCGAGCGTCTGCATCAACGGATAGAGCAGGCCGCCGAGTTTCGGGGAGTCGGACTCCCGGACGACTTCGCTGGCCGCGCGCTCCGAGCGGGAGACGGTCGTCTCGGCGGCCATCCGCAGCAACTCAAGGGAGTACTCCTCGTCGAGTTCGAACTCCCGGCCCTGGACGAACGTGATGGCGTCGGGGTCGGCGCCGGCCGCGTCGATCATCGCGCGGATGGCCACCTCGTAGTAGTCGGTGCGGGCGTCCAATAGGTCGAAGGGACTTTTCGCGTCGTCGAGGTGGGCGTGGAGGTCCGCCAGCAAGACCGTCACGTCTAGGCCGGCCTCGACGAAGTCGGCCAGTTTCCGCATCGTCGTGAAGTGACCGATGTGCATCTCGCCGGTCGGAGCGTAGCCGATGTACGCCGTCGGGTGCTCCCGGTCCTCGAACAGGTCGGCCAGTTCCTCGTCGGTGACGACCTCCTGTGTGTGACGGGTCGTCAACTCGAGTCGGTCGCTCGTGTCCATATCTACTCGTCCCCGTGGGGCGGACAAAACGGTTGTTACTCCGGGTCGCCGGTCGTGGGATTTTCGGGCACACGCCGCGAAGACGGTCCCGTGACCCTCCACCGACGCTACACCGCCGGGATGGCCGGTATCTGCCTCGGCAACGCCGGTCTCGCGGTCGCGTTCGTGCTCGACGGATCGCTGCTCGGGCCGATGACGACGATAGCGGCTGTCGGCGCGACGCTTGCAGCCGTCGGCGCGGCCGTTGTCCTCGGCGTCGCCCTAACGGACCCGGGGAGTTTCACGTTCGAGGGGTCGACGGCCGCCCGCATCGCGCCGAGCGCCGTCCTCGCCGGC
>NZ_WPCA01000046.1 GCF_009741825.1 Halapricum sp. CBA1109 | reverse complement strand
CGGAGGCGGTCGGCGGCGGCGTCGAGACGGGCGTCGGTGTCGTCCTCGCTCGCGGTCGGCAGGAACAGCGTGACGGCTATCGGGCGGTTCGCCGACGAGTTCGATCACGAACTCGGCGAGGCGGTCCGTGTCCACCGGGGCCGACAGCGAGACGAGCAGGTCCTCGACGTCGCCGGTCGCCCCGGAGATGGCGTAGGCCCCCCGCGCCCGACGTCGTCGGCGACGCGCGTCATCGTCTGCTCGCGGTCGTGCGTGAACACGAGGCGGTGGTCGGCTGCCCCGCCGGCGGCCTCAAACTCCTCGCGCAGGTCCACGAGCGCCGCCGTGGCGCGGTCCTCGAACTGGCTCCGGGCCTGATCCGGCGGCGTCTGTTCGGGCAGGACGTGGTAGCCGAGCACGGTCACGTCGACAGTCCCGAGCAGCGCCATCAGGCCGGAGGAGACGGTCTCGCCGTCCAACACTGCGACGGGGACGAGTACGCGAGTCATCAGAGAGCCCCCTTGAGAGTAACGTCGCGGGCGTAATAGAAGTACCACCCGGCGGTCGCGGCGATGACGCCGAGGCCGACGCCGATGGAGAGCGGGTCCATAAACGCGATGAGGTCGAAACTCGCCAGCGCCCCGACGGCGGGAATCACCGGCCCGCCGGGGACGGTGAAATCGGGGTCGTACCACTCGGGCTCGTCCCGGCGGATAGCGATCAGCGCCACGCACATCAGGCCGTACATCACGAGGTGGAGGAAGGAGGCGACCTCCGCGAGCAACTGGACCTGTCGGGTCGCCGCCAGCACGACGACCGGGCCGCCGGCCAACCCCAGCGCGACGTGTGGCGTCCCGTATCTGAGGTTGATCCGACTGGCCCACCGCGGCAAGAGCGCGTCCTTCGAGACACCGTAGATGGCCCGCGAGGTGCTGAGTATCGAGGCGTTGGCCGAAGACATCGTCGCCAGTAGCCCGCCGACGATGATGACCAGCGCACCCGGGGCGCCGAGGAGTTGCCGGCCGATTTCGACCATCGCCGTCTCGCCCGCGGCCGCGAGCGCGTCCTGCGTGAAGACGCTCGTCGCGACGAATATCGTCACCACGTACATCGCCGTGACGATCAGGACCGAGCCGATCATCGCCAGCGGGAGGTTCCGGCCGGGCGATTTCATCTCGCCCGCGACGGTCGCGACCTGTGCGAAGCCGAGATACGAGGTAAAGACCAGCGCCGCGACCGACAGGATCGGGCCGACCGCCCAGACATCCGCCGCCTCGCCCGGTGGAGTCCCGGCGTCGACGATACCGAGCGCGTCGGCCATCCCGAACGCGAGGAAGGCGACCAGCATCGACAGCAACAGCGCGACGATGCCGTTCTGGAGTTTGGCGGCGTTCTCGGTCCCCGTAACGTTCAGGACGGTGAACCCGAGGCCGGCGACGACGGCGATGACCGAGACGAGCAGTCCCGGCGAAGCGCCGACCGTGACGCCGACCTGCGCGAGGCCGTCGAGCGCGTAGAAGCCGAGGCCGACGAGGTAGAAGGCGGTCGCAAACACCAGTCCGAGCCACAGCGAGAGCCCGATGACGGTGCCGGCGAGCGTCCCCAGCCCGCGGGAGACGAAGTAGTAGCCGCCGCCGCTTTT
Organism: Halapricum sp. CBA1109; assembly: GCF_009741825.1. Taxonomy (GTDB): domain Archaea; phylum Halobacteriota; class Halobacteria; order Halobacteriales; family Haloarculaceae; genus Halapricum. The sequence goes on along the minus strand of NZ_WPCA01000046.1, from coordinate 17,084 downwards.
GGGCATCGCCGTCGCCAACTCGGAGGTCGGGAGCGCGACCAACAGCGCGATGAGGCCGCCGACCGCGAACGACGCCGTCGCGGCGGTCCCCACCTCCGCGCCCGCGAGCCCCGGGAAGACGAAGATGCCCGCGCCGATCATCGTCCCGATACCGATGGCGAGGCCGCCGGGCAACCCGAGCGTCCGCTCTAGCTCGGCGTCGTCCGTGATCGTCGCCTCGTCCGTCTCGACGACCGGTTGGGCGTCCGGTGTGTCGCCCTCGATGTTGTGACCGAGCGACTCCTCGTCCATACGGCGGGGTTCCAGCGGCTCCCGGGAATAACTGTGGGATAGTGTGACAGATCAGGAGGGGTCGACGGCCTCGGCCAGCAGTTCGTGCGACCGGAGCGCGTCCTCGTGGTCGGCGAGGACGTGCTGGAGCATCACTTCCTCGACGCGACGCGGTCGGCGAGTTGGTCGAGGAGGCCCGCGAGCGTCTCGGGACTTCCCGAGATGGCGCGGGGCCACGCCCCGTCGTCGAGGGTCGCGGGCGTCGGGTCGGGGACGCCCCCGAGTTCGTCGATGGCCGTCTCGACGGACGGCGTCGTCCCGATTTCGCCCCGCTGCATCCGCTTGTAGGAAGCCTCGGCGACGGCACGCAGACGCGCGGCCTCCTCGTCGGTCTCGGCGCAAACGGCGTTGACCGCGACGATACCCCGAGGTTCGTCGACGCCGCCGGCGAGGTCCGAGGGCTGGAACTGCTCTTCGTAGGCGTCGAACGCCCGAGTAGCGAACTGCGGGCGGATGAACGCGGCGAAGCAGAAGGGCAGGCCCAGTTCGGCGGCGATGGTCGCGCTCGAACCGCTCGACCCCAGCATCCACGGGACGGGCGGGCCCTCGCCCGACCGCGGGATTTCGAGGTCGGCGTAGGGGTGGCCCTCAGGGTAGTCGTCGTAGAGGTGGTTCGCCACGGCGGTCACCTTCTCGGTGTGGTCCTCGTCGGGGTCGGCGACGCGGCGGTCGGTGCCCAGCGCCCGGTCGGCGGCGGGCGACCCGTTGGCCCGGCCGAGGCCCGCGTCGACGCGGCCCGGGGCGAGGCCGTCCAGCGTCCCGAACTGCTCGGCGACTTTGAACGGGCTGTAGTGGTTGAGCAACACCGCGCCGGAACCGATCCTGATGGTGTCCGTCTCGGCCGCGAGGCGACCGAGCAACACCTCCGGGGTCGTCCCGGCGAGCGTCGACGCCATCCCGTGGTGTTCGGCGACCCAGAACCGCTCGAATCCGAGCCGTTCGGCCTGTTTGGCGGCCTCGACGGTGTTCTCGTACGCCTCGGTCGCGGTGCCACCGTCCGGCACCGGCGAGAGGTCGACGGCGGAGAGTTTCATACCCGGCCTCGGAGAGTCCCGGAGTTAACTGTTCGGTCAGCGACGGAACTCACGCCGCTCCCGGGTACGAACAATACCGACAAGACTTATGACTGACTGTTCAGTAAGTTCCCGTATGAGTAGTACTCCGTCGCGGAAACGGCCGTGGCTCGCCGTCGTTCTCGGGACGCTCGTGACGGGCCTCGGGCACCTCTATCTCCGCCGCTGGCGCCGCGCCCTCGGGTGGCTCGCGGTCCTGTTCGGGACGAGTTACGTCTTCGTCGACACGGCGACGCTTGCGGCCATCGCCGCCGGGTCGTCGGTCGATCCGATGGCGCTGCTACCGGTACTCGTCGTCGCGAGCGGTAGCGTCGCCGACGCGTACCTCCTCGCCCGCACCCACAACGCGGTGGCGGCGGTGACGGTCACCGACGACGGGTCGCTGACCCACTGTCCCAACTGCGGGAAGGAACTGGACACCGACCTGGAGTTCTGTCACTGGTGTACGGCGCGCGTCCCGGCGTTCGACACCGTCGAAAACGAGGACTGACACGTGCAGGCCGGCCGTCGGCGTTCCACAACCGTTTTGACTAATTGTTCAGTAAGTATCGACGACGGCGGGAGGACACCGGCCCGGGAGCCCGCACGTCGGGCCCGCGACACCGGCTGGAGAGGCTCAAACGATGACCGAGACACCGATACGGCGACCGGCAATCGACGCACAGCTAGACCGCGTGCTCGGCGACGCCGACGGGGCAGGGGCCGCCCTCGCCCGGGAGCTGGTCGCGGAGCCCGACGACCGGTGGTACGGGACCTGGCGGTGTCGGCGTACACGGCGTTTTCCGCGGACGACGGCGTCGACCCGGCGCTCCCGGCGGCGGCCGCCGTCGAGTTGCTGCGTGGGTACGCCCTCGCCCGGAATCGGTTGCTCGCGCGCGCCAGCGACGATGATGTCCCGCCGGCGGAGACGACGACGACGCTACTCGCGGGTGACTTGCTCTATACGGCCGCGTTCACAGCGCTCGGTCGCGGGTCCGGCGTCTCCCGGGCCGGCGGCTTCGAGGTCCTTTCGGAGGTCGTCTCGACGGTGACTACCACGTTCGCGGCCGCTTACGCCGAGGAGTCGTGTCCGCCCGCCGAGTTCGTCGACGGCACCGCAGGCGCCGTCGGCGCCGGCGCGGCCCGTCTCGGCGCGACGCTAGCCGAGGGCACACCGACACGGCGGGAGATAGCCTCCACCGTCGGCGAGGGCCTCGCCACGGCCCGGGAGATACACCGCCGCTTGGGGCCCGGCACGGCTGCGACCGTCGCGCTCCCGACCGACGGCGAGGTCGAACGGCTCCGAGACCACGCCGAGCGCCGGCGAGAGCAGGCGATACGTGCGCTCGACGAACTGGACCACTCCGCTGACGACTCCCCCCTCCGCGTCCTCGCCAGACGGTCGGCTCCCGCCTCCGGCATCGAGTGACCGCTCGGCGTCTCAGCGCGGCCGACGACGGGCCGTCCCGACCACGTTCCCGTCGCCGTCGAGCGTCACTTCGAGTCGCTCCTCGCCCTCCGAGACGGTGAGTCGATAGCGCGGCGGGGCCTCCGAGACGGCGGTCACGGCGTCGCCATCGAAGTAGAAGTCGAACTCCCAGAACCGGCGCTCGTCGATAGCTTCGCCGTGGTCGGCGAGAAAGGACACCACGTCGGGGTCCGCGAGCAGTCGCGCGCCAAGCGGGGAACTGTACACCGTCGAGCACTGCTGGCAGTCCCCGGTGGCCGCGTAGTCGACGCCCCACTCGGGGTCGGTGTCCACCGCCGTCTCGAGGACGCCGCCACAGTGGGGACACAGCCCCCGGTGGGCGAGCGTCACCTCACGCCAGACCTGCCGGGAGTAGGCGTCGAGGGTCTCGTCTTCGTCCCGTACCATCCGGCCCCGCGGCGGGAAGTAGCCGTACTGGACGATGGCCCCGCAGTCGGTGCAGATCAGCCGCATATCGCCGTCCTCGTAGCGGACGCGCAGCGGGGAAGAACACGCCGGGCAAGGAGTGTCAGTCTCCCGGTCGATGGGCGGCGGGGAGTCGGGGCCGAACCGGGCGTCGAGCAACAGGTCGACAGCCCGCGCGCCGATAGAGGTCAACCGGTAGCCGGCGTCGCTCTTGTGGACGAACAGACCGACGAGTTTGTCGAGGTGGTAGTTGAACCGGCCGCTGTCCTCGATGCCGGACGCCCGCTGGAGGTCGGCGAAGGGGATGCCGTCAGACTGGGGGAGCGAGAGCAGAATGTCGATCCGCGTGTCGTCGGCGAGGACGCCGAACGCGTCCGCGGCGGCCTCGCTGTCGACGTCCTGCTCCGAGTCGTTCATACCGGTTCGAAGCACGGTCGCGGTGTTGAAGTTGTCGCAGTCCACAGCTCATCGGGTATCGAGTCGTGGATCCATCCCCGCTACCCAATGCAGCCTACAAAACATATATTTTGATTTAGAACGATATATTATGTATGCGGTCGATGGAGACACCGGATATCGATGACATCTGAGCCAATCGAAGCGTACGACGACGTGAACGAGGCGGCAGTAGACGACTGGAAACGCGAGACGACGACACGCGAGCGCATAAAAGCCGTCGCCACGCGGACGACCGAGCCGACGCCAGCCGCCGAGATAGCGGAGCGAGCGCGGGCAAGCGAACCAGTGGTCCGTGACGAACTCGACGAACTCACCGGGATGGGGGTCGTCGAGAAGATAGACGGTGGGCAGGGGGCACTGTACAAGCGCAACGACCGGATGTACATCTACCAGCAGGTGCTGAAGCTTCACGAGGAGTACTCCGAGGAGGAGTTAGTCGAGTCACTGCAGGAACTGAAACGGACAGTCCAAGAGGTCAGGACGAGATACGGCGTCGAGTCTCCGGCGGAACTCGCCCAGCAACTCGACCCGGACGATCAGGACGGGTGGGACGACCACACGACGTGGCAGACGGCACAGAGGAACCTCTACCTCACGAAAGCGGCGATCAGCTTCTACGACGCCCGGAACGTGGTCGCCTGAGAATGTCGTATCTCACCGGGGACACGGGACCGATCGACTACGAAGCCCTCCAACGGATCCGGGATATCTTCCTCGAACACGAGCCGCTGGTCACCGATCAGAAGTTGGGCGAGCGACTCGATCCGCAACTCGAACTGAACATCACCGTCGACGATGGATTCGGAGACAGTCCCAGCGGGCGCTTCGATATCGTCTGGACCGAACGTGACTGCTACAACTTTCACTATACTGAGCCCGATGGGATCGATTTTCGGTTCGACCGCCATCCGGAGCCACACGCCCCCGAGAAACACGTCCACGAGCCACCCGCTGCCGATACGCGGGAGCCCTCGTGTATCGAAGTCGAACACGTCGATATCGTCGCTCGAGCGGTGCTGCACTGCTGGCGGACAGCCTACAACCGGGACGACCCGTCGGTGGTGAACTCGCAGTCGAACCCGCCCTGAGAGCTATCCGAGAGACACGGGTCCCGCCGAACAGAACGAGATTTCACAACACGGCCCGCTGCCGACCGCGCTCCCGGGACGCTCCGGCGGGAGCCAGCCCGAACGGTCACGGTCGAGACGGCCGTGTCGCGGACGCTACGGAAATCATATGGCCGTATCGCGGCCACGAAGCTACCTGCCGGCGAACAGAACTGCGGTTCTGATTAGCTATATCCTACTCACGGCCCACCCTCGTTGCACCCATGCGACGACGACAGTATCTCGGTAGCGTGGCCGGCCTCGGTGCGCTGGCGGCGCTCCCGACAGCGGCCGCGGACACCGAGACACGGACCACGACGTACAGCCACCACCCCGGCCCGCCGCGGGTGATCCACGCGGGCGAGCAGATAGTCGACCCGCCCCGCGCCGACTACAAGGGCGACTCCTCGCCGGACGAACGCGACCTGCTGGCACCGCGGGTCCCCGACCCCGAGCGCGACCCCGAGAACTACCCGGCGGACGCCTTTAGCTGGCGCGTCGTCGACACGCCCGAGGGCAGCGCGGTCGACTCGCTGTACACGACGCCAGACGAGTACGACTACGGCGCCGGCGCAGTCGAGGAGTTCGACCCCGACGTGCCGGGCACCTACCGCCTCGAACTGGACGCCCCCGACGGCACCCACGAACTGAGCGTCAGGGTCTACCCCGAACCGCCCGCCGACGCCGCCGGCCCGCCGCGGGTCCGCCCGACCGTCGAGTACGACAGTGCGGCCGGGGAGTTCGTCGTCGAAGCAAACCCCGCCGTCGCGCCCGACAGCGGGTCCGCGCCCGGGGAGCTGACCGTCGAGTTCCTCACCGACGACCGGGACGGCCTGAGCGAGGGTGACGTGACCGTCGACGGCGCGACGGCGACCGTTCCCGAGAGCGCCGTCGACGGGCAGGCACGTCTCCACGCGGTGGCCGTCGACGACCGACCGAGCGTCGTCGGGACCGTCGAACTCGACGCCGAGTCGGGGTCGGGCGGGTCGCTGAACGCGCCGCCGGAGTGGCTGAAAGACGCCACGATGTACGAGATATTCACCCGGTCGTTCGGCTCCGAGGCCGGCGAGGTCGACTTCTCGTATCTGCAGTCGCGGGTCGACTACCTCGCGGATCTGGGCATCGACGTGGTGTGGCTCACGCCCATCGTCGACGCCGGCACCCACCGCGAGGAGAACCCCGTCGGCGGCCCCCACGGCTACGACACGCTCGATTACTTCGACACCGCCGACGAACTCGGCACCGTCGAGGCCTACGAGGCGTTCGTCGACGCCTGCCACGAGCGGGACATCAAGGTGTGTTTCGACCTCGTGATCAACCACACCGACATCGACCACCGCTTTTTCCAACAAGGGCAGTCGGGCGGCCCCGACTCGAAGTACTACGAGTGGTACGAGCGCTTGGAGGGCGGGGAACCGGCGAACTACTTCAGTTGGTCGGACCTGATGAACGTCAACTACGAGTGGGTCGCGGCCCGCGAGCACATCCTCGCGGCCGTCGACTTCTGGGCCGAACGCGTCGACGGCTTCCGGTGTGACGTTGGCTACGGCGTCCCCCACGGCTTCTGGAAGGAGGTCCGCGAGCGCGTGAAAGCCATCGACAGCGACTGCTTCCTGCTCGACGAAACCATCCCGTATATGCGGCGCTTCAGCGAGCAGGAGTTCGACCAGCACTTCGACGACATCCTCTACGAGACGCTGGTCGACGTGGGCCAGGGGCTGGAGGCGAGCGCCATCTACGACGCCGTCAGGGAGCGGTCGGCGACGGGCGTCCCCGACCGGACGGTCTTCCTCCAGTATCTGGAGAACCACGACCTGCCGCGGTATCTGGACTCCGTCGACAAGGAAGCCGAGCGGGCGGCCGCGGCCGCGACGTTCACCCTCCCCGGCGCGCCGATGATCTACTACGGGCAGGAGCGCGCGCTGGCGGAGTACAGCGACTCCCGCGTCACCGACCAAGGCCACGCCCGAGCGTTTATGAACTGGGACGAGTACGACGAGGACCACCTCGCGTTCTACGAGTCGCTAATCTCCGCCCGCGAGGAGATTCCGGCACTGCAACACGACGCCGAGATGGTCGGGGCCTACTACGACAGCGACTCCGAGAACGTCGTCGCCTACGGCCGGGACGCGGGCGAGCAGAAGGTCATCGTCGTCCTCAACTTCGGCGAGGGGGAAGAGACGGTCGACCTCCGAGGGGCCGTCTCGACGACGGACCTGATATCCGGCTCCGACGTGGGCGCCGACGGCGATGGCGACACCACGCGCGTCACCGTCGACTCCGTCGCGGTGCTTGAGACGCCGTCGCTGTCCGGCCTCGGCACCCACGTCACCGGTATCGAGGACGGCGCGGGCGCCGACGACCGCTACGACCCGCCGACCGAGGCCGCGCCCGGCGCGTTCGATATGACGCGCCTCGACGTCCACGAGTCCGAGCGGGCCTACCAGCTACGATTTAGTTTCGACGGTCCCATCGAGAACCCGCGTGACTACGACGGCCGGTTCTCCAGCCAGCACCTGCAGGTCTACCTCCGGGATCCGACGACGCCAGACGGGTCCCGGGAGGCCCGCGAGGGTGTCGGCGCGACGCTGTCTGACCCCTACCAGTATCGCGTCGTCGCCGACGGCGAGAACGGGGCTCGCGTGGAGACGCCAGACGGCGACGTACTCGCCGAGGGGTCGGTGTTCGCGAGCGCCTCCACGCGCTCTATCCGCGTCGACGTACCGAAACACGCGATCGAGGGCGACCTCGCCGAGAAGCAACTGGCACCGCTCGTCCTCGGCTACGACCCGGACGCGCCGGGCGGCGTGATGGGCGTCGGCGCGTCCGCCGGCGAGCGACAGTTCGGCGGCGGGGCGGACGGCGACTCGCCGATCACCGACCTGTTCGTCCCCGAGGACCGGTCACAGGGGGCGGTCCTCGGCGGCGAGGACGTCGAGATACCGTACGTCCTCCTCACGAACCCGCTGGACGGTGAGTTGATCGCCGAGTTCGAGGACGCGACCGGCGACGACGCCGGACCCGGGAGCTACACCTACCCGACCGACGACGCGATTCCGGACGGCGCCTTCGACATCGGGGCGTTCGACATCTACGACACCGGCGACCGCTACCGCTTCGTCTACGAGATGGCCGGCGACCTCACCAACCCCTACGACGGCGGCCACGGCTTCTCGCTGCAACACCTGCAGGTGTACCTCGCCAGTCCGGCTGCCGACGGCTCGACGGGGACAGAGGGGCGCGAGGGGACGAACGTCGCCTTCGAGAGCCCCTACGACTACCGCGTGGTCGCCTCGGGCCACGCCGGCGAGAGCGTCGTCGAGGACGGCGCCGGCAGTGTCGTCACCGAGGACGTCGCGGTCGGCGCCTACCGGTCGATAGACGCCGTCACCGTCTCGGTGCCGAAGTCGGCCGTCGGCGGCGACCTCTCGGGGGCGTCGGTGGCACCGCTCGTGTTGGGTGCCGACGCCGAGGGCGCGATCCGACCGGTCGAGGCGACGGCGACGGAGACGGCCTTCGGCGGCGGGGGAGACGGTGACGACCCCGCGGTCATCGATATGGTCGTCCCCGGGAGCGCCGACCAGTCGTCGGTGCTCGACTCCGGGGACGCCCTCCCGATGCTCCCGCTGTCGACGTTCTCCGGGACCCGGATCAAACACTGGGAGGACGCGTCCGGCGACGACCACGGCCCCGGGAGCTACGAGTACCCGAGCGCGGACATCCTCGGACCGGGCGTGTTCGACATCAGCGAAGTCGAACTCTACCGGACGGGCGACCGCTACCGGTTCGTCTACTACATGAACAGCGAGATAACCAACCCGTGGTCGGGCGCGCAGGGCTTCTCGCTGTACTACTTCCACGTCTACCTCCGGGACCCCGAGGCCGGGTCGGACGTGCCCGCGACGACCGCCGGCCGCGACGGGACCAACACCCAGTTCCAGCAGCCCTACCACTACCGCGTCGCCGTCACCGGCTACAGTATGCAGGCCGTCGAGACGGCCGACGGGTCGATCATCTCCGAGGACGTGGGTACGGAGGTCTACCCCGACCTGCAGGCGGTGGCCTTCGACTTCCCGACGGACGCCCTCGGCGGCGACATCGAACGGATGCAGTTCGCGCCGCTGGTGTTCGGCTACGACGGCTTCGCGTCCGGGAAGATACGCGCCGTCAACGCCGAACCGGCGGAGTGGACACTCGGCGGCGGCCGCGACGACACGATGAACACCAACGCCATCGACATGATCACGCCCGAGGCGTGAGCCAGTCAGAGGCGATGTCGTTCTCGGCCGACAGCCAGTCGACGCTCCCGTTCGTCCCCCAGCGCTCGGGTCCCACCGGGCCGTTCGCGGCCGCCGGCGACGACCGGACCGCCTTCGGGACGACCGAGGTCACGCTGGACGCGTCCGGGTCCAGCCACCCCGAGAACGCCACGCTGAGCTACGAGTGGACCCAGACCGGCGGCCCGTCGGTCGACCTCTCGGACCCGGCGGCGGTAGACCCGACGTTCACCGCGCCCGGCGTCGACGCCGAAACCGACCTCACCTTCGAGGTGACGGTCACCGACGAGGCCGGCAAGAGCGCGACGGCGTCGACGACGGTCACCGTCGTCCCGCAGTCTACAAACGCCGGTCCGGAGGCCGTCGCGGGCCTCACCGACGGGTTCTCGCGGCCGGTCGAACCCGGCGCGATACTCTCCGTCGACGCCTACGACTCGACGGACCCCAACGGCGGCGACCTCAGCTACCAGTGGACCCAGACCGGCGGGCCGTCGGTCGAACTATCGAGCGCCGACAGTTCGAAGCCGACAATCGTCGTCCCGGAGTCGGTCGGGCAGGCGACGCTGGTCTTCGAGGTGACTGTCGACGACGGACAGGGCAAGACGGACACGGATACCGTCGAGGTGCCGGTCGAACCGGCCGGCAGCGCCGCGAACGCGACCGACAAGTCGACCGACAACGGCACGACTGCCGCGGGCGACGGCCCCGGGTTCGGCGTCGTCTCGGGCGTCCTCGGCACCGCTGCGGCGGGGCCTACGCCGCACGGAGCCTGTTCGGCGAGGACGAGGTGCTGGCTGAGGCCTCGGCCGCCAAAACCGACGACACGGAAACCGACGACGGCGACGCGGAGGAAGCCGCCGACAGCGGCGCGGAGTGACCGCGCTCCGGGGGCGTTTTTAGTTCCCGGCGCGCGAGCGTAGCGACGTATGCAGGTTCGACCCCGGGGCGGTGTCGGAGAGGTCGGCCGTAGCTGTCTCCACGTCGAAGTAGGGCCACACGACGTCCTCGTCGACTGCGGCATCAAGCAGAGCCACGTGACCGAGTACCCCGATTTCTCGGGACTGGACACCGGTGAGGTGGACGCGGTGTTCTGCACGCACGCCCACGTCGACCACATCGGGGCGCTGCCGGTGGCGGAGGCGCGGGGACTGCTCGCCGAGGACGCGCCGATCATCGCGACCCGGCCGACCGACGCGCTCGCGACGGTGATGCTGTGGGACTCCCTGAAGCTCCATCGGATGGAGGCCGACGAGCGCGGCGTCCCGCCACAGTACGACGAGGACGACGTCGAAGCCGTCCTCGACAGAATCGAGGGCGTCCCCTACGGCCAGCACACCTACCGGGACGTCGGCTACGAGTTCGGCAGCGCCGGCCACCTGCTGGGGAGCGCGTGGCTAGCGCTCGAACACGAGGGGGCGCGGCTCCTCGTCAGCGGTGACCTCGGCGGTCGCTCGGGCCACCTCCCCGACATCGCGGCGCCGCCGACGGCCGACGCCCTCTTTCTGGAGAGCACCTACGGCGACACGCTCACGCACCCCTCGTTCACCGACGCCCGGACCGAGGTGTTCGAGACGGCGGTGTCGGCCGCGAGCGACGGCGTCCCCGTCCTCGTCCCCTCCTTCGGGATGGGGAGAGCCCAAGAGCTGTTGCAGGTGTTCCGCGAGCGCGAGCCACAGATTCCCGAGGACGTGGCGCTGGTGTACGACGGTCTGATGGCGGACTCGATGAACGTCTATCACGCCTTCGCCAGCGACCCGTGGGTGAACGACGCCGTCGTGAACTACAAGGTCAACTCCGGGGACACGACGCCGTTCCTCCCCGACCGCGCGTTCAAGCCGGCGTCGATGGACGACCGGGAGGAACTTCTCGACGCGACCGGACGCCGATACTCGTCGCGCCGAGCGGGATGCTCACCGGCGGGTGGTCGCCGTTCTACCTCTGGAAACTCACCGAGCACTGCGAGGACGCCAGAGTGCTGTTCGTCGGCTACCAAGCAGCCGGGACGCCGGGACGGGCACTCCTAGAGGAACCGGGCGACGTGGCGTCGGTCACCGTCTCGGCGCTGATGTACCCCGAGGAAGCCGACCGGCCGACCGAGGCCATCCTCGAAGACCGCCGGCCGGACGCCGACCCGGCGGCCTACGAGGGGCAGGACAACGACCTCTATGACTTCTACGAGAAGAGTATCGAGGTGCCGACGGCGTGGGTCAAGCGGGTGGGCGGTCTCTCGGGCCACGCCGCCGCGAACACGCTGTTGCAGTTCGCCCGCGACGCCGACGCCCCGCAGGTCCACCTCGTCCACGGCGACCCGGCGGTCGGCGAGGAACTGGCGGCCCACTTAGAGGGGAACGTCGACGCCGAGACGGTCCAGGTCGCCGAACCGATGGAGACGATTTCGGTGTCCGCGAGCGGCGTCGGCGGCGACCTGCGGGCGGAACTCGACGCGATACGAGCCGAACGCGAACGCCTCGCCGACGACCTCGAATCGCTCGACGACCGCATCGCGGCGCTGGAAGACCGCATCGAGCGGGAGTGACGCGGTGACCGTCGGTCAGGCCTCGGCGGTGTCGCGCGCGTAGTAGACGGTGTCGATACCCGCCCCGCGGTCGTCTTCGAGCGTCGCCACGCGGTCGAATCCCAACTCGTCGAGCAGTGAGAGGTGCGCCTCGTTGGTCGACCACGTCCGGGTAGCGACGTAGGGGTCGCCGGCTCCGGCAGGGTCGGTCAGGAGGCGGCGGTACAGCCGCCGAGCGTGGCCGTCCCGGCGGTAGTCGGGGTGGACGACGAGCGTCGACGCGTACGTCGCTGGGGTGTGGGCGCCGAGGGCGTCGGCGTCGTAGCCGGTCCGGAACGACTGGAACCCAGCCAGCGTCGTCCCGTCGAGGACGAGGAGGAACTGCTGGTCGATCATCGAGTCGACGTAGCCCTCGACGCTGGAGTCGCGGACGCCGTCGAGGTCCGCCGTCTGTGTCGGACCGTCCCGGACCGACAGCGGCGGGTGGAACTCCGCATCCGTCAACGCCAACAGGTCCCGGACCGCCTCGCGGTAGTCGGTGGCGTCGCGGTGGTGCTCGACGCGAGTCATCGGTGTCTGTTCTGGCGGGCGGACGTATATATCGTCGTCCCAGCGGCTGGCGGATTAGCTGAGCCAGCTGGATAAGCTAAGCCGATAAGCTGCGCCAGTCTCGGAACCAGTAGACGACAGGGCGCGGGGTCAGAAAAACAGCGCCGGGACGGTGTTCCGGAAGATGTTGAGCGAGATGACGAACAGGAGAGCGACGACGAACCAGTTGAACTTCGCCTCGTCAATCTCCAGTCGGCGCAGGTAGGTGCCGAGAAGGAGGCCGACGATGGTGACGACGGCGATGGCCGACCCGAGCCACAGGCGGTACGGCGTCAACAGGTCGGTGAACAAGGCCATCTGGACGATGCGGACAGTGAATATCGTGCCGAGGACCATCGAGAGGCCGCCGATGTACCGTTCGGGGTCACGCTCGAAGGTGTGGAAGTACGTCGGGAGCAACGGGCCGAGGTTGGCGACGGCGAGGAGGAACCCCTGGAGGAACCCGGCCGTGCTCAGCGCCCACGGGTTGTGCGTCCGTTCGACGGTGACGAACCCCTGTCCGAGTTGAAACAGCACGTAGCCGAGTATCACGAGGCCGATGAGGAAGGGGACGATGGGACCGGTGCTGAACTCGGCGAGGAAGGCGACGCCGATGACGGACCCGACGACGGCGAGGGCGACGAGGACCCACTCCTCGCGGAGGAAGGAGAGGCCGGTGTTCGTCTCGCCGATCTGAAACATATTGAGCATCCACGGCGGGATGGCGAGGATGACGACGGCGAAGGTCGGGTCGATAACGGTGGCGAAGATGGGCGTCGTGATCAGCGCGTAGCCGAACCCGACCATCCCCTTGATGGTCCCCGCGAGGATGGCGACGCCGACGAACACCGCGAGCAGTCCGAGCGAGACGTCGGACTGGATGCCGCGCCCGAGGTTGTCGACGCCGGGAAAGAGGAGGATAGACGTCGCGAGGACCGCGAGCGTGGCGAACGCCATCAGTACCTCTCGGTACCGAAACGAACGGAGGTTCGAGACGAACTGCGCTGGGTCGACGGTGGGTTCCGATGTACTCATTGATGATCGCTGGGCCGAACGAACCGCTGGTACCCCGGGTACGAGCCGGACGTTACTTGCGGTTACTCTCACGGGGATTTTCGCGGTCGTCCCGGTCGCTAGACGACAGTGGTCGACGCTGTCGGCAGCGGTCTCCGCCGTTCAGGCTCCCCTTCGGCCGCTCCGGCTGCGTCACAGCTACCGGATATATTTGCTCGTTGTAGCTCAGGCGATACCGAGGCCACCGAGGAGGAGTCGGACGCCGACGAGTGTCAGGAGGGCGAGGACGACGGTCCGGCGGCGGGGTTCACCGACGGACGACCGGAGGCGCTTGCCGACGACGACGCCCGCGACGGCGGGGACGACGGCGGCCACGGAGGCGAGCGCCACCGCGAGGCTCGGGTACAGTCCCAAGGCGCCGGCAGTCGCGACGCGGACCGCGTTGAGGCCGAGGAAGACCATCGCGACGACGCCGACGAACAGGCCGTGCGGGAGGTCACAGCTCCGGAGGTACGCGATCAACTGGACGCCGACGTTGGTCCCGCCGAAGAGGACGCCGGAGACGCCGCCAACGCCGACCATCGCCGGCGTCGACTCGACGAAACAGCCCTCCCGGGCGCGGTCGAGTCCCGGAATTGCGACCCGCTGTTGGGCGGTGGCGACGAACCCGAGCGAGACGAGTCCGAGGCCGACTTTCAGCGGTCCCTGCGGGAGCGACGAGAGGACGACCAATCCGAGGACCGTCCCGACGAGCGCCGCCCCGATCAGCGGCCCGAACCGGCGCCCGCAGGTCCGTAACTGGTCGGTCGAGAGGTCACGGACCAGCGAGAGGTTGACGCCCAGTATCGGGACGATCATAAACACGACTGCCGTCGCCGGGTCGATAGCTGTCGCCAGCACCATCGTCCCGACGAGTGCGAACCCGAACCCCGCGAGGCCGTTGACCGCGCCCGCGAGGACGACGGCGAGAGTCAGCGCCACCGGGAGGAATAACTGGGACAGCATACGGTGAGGTTCGACGGCGGAGTGGGAAGCACTGTCGCCTGTCAAAGACGGGCGAGTGCGGCCCACAGCAACGCCCCGACGAGCGGTGCGAGCAACACGACGAGGACGAACGCAGCGCCGACGACGGAGCCGTCGCCGGGGCCAGCACTCGCGAGTAGCCCCAGCGGGAAAAAGAGAAACAGGGCCGCGAAGGCCGTCGCGACGGCGACGACCGTGTAGTCCGCGGACGGCCGGTCGGTGTCGGACACCGGGAGGTCGAGCGTCTCGACGGCGTCGTCGAGGTCAGCGACCGGGCCGAGACGAACGGTGTCGTCCGCGTCGGTGCGGCTAGTCGACAGGATCAGGGTGCCGGTGTCGAGCAGGCGGTCCGGGACGGCGTTGTCCACCTCGATACGGGCCGGGTACGCGGGCGCCGTCCACTGTGGTTCCGCCAGCAGGCGGTCGTAGGCGACGATAGTGTCGCCGCGGCGCTGGTACACGAGCGTCCCGTACCGGAGATACCGCGCGAGGACGATTACGACCGTGACGGCCGACAGGGCCGCCGTGGCGAGAGCGACGAGGAGAATCGACCCCGTGGCGAGACCGAGGACGAACAGGGCCGCCAGCAGCACGCCGCCGCGGCCGGCCAGCGTGACCGCCAGCGGCACCGCGCTACCGAGGACGACGGCCCGCGTGTCCGTGCGGACCCGACCGTCGACCGGCGCGTCGGGGATTGAAACCGTGGGTGGCGGTTCCCGCATCCGGGCGAGCGAGAGCCACTCGAACAACTCGACCAGCGGCGTTCCGCCGTGGTCGACGTGGTACCGGTAGCCGGCGGCCGCCGTCTTGGCGAGGACGACGCCGACGAGCAGCGCGGTCCCCGACGCGACGTCGCCGGCGGCGAACGGAGCCAGCAGGATCACCACGGCGACGTGCTGTCCCGGCACCCGGAGGAGTTCCCGCGCCGAGACGTCGGCGTACCGTTCGTTCGCGATGTAGTCGAACCGGAAGTCGAAGGCGTGGGCGACGAGGACGGCGAGCGCACCGACGAGCAGTCCCGGCGAGAACGTCGGCGAGAGCGCGACCCACGCGAGGAGGCTGATCGGGAGGACGGTAGCCGACCACATTCCGAGCATCGACACCGCGAACGGGACGTTCCGCGGGTACACCGGCGGCCATCCCTCGCGGAGCGTGACGCCGCCGCGCTTCTCCCGGAGGTCGTACAGCGGCGCGATACCCGGCGCATCGGGCGAGCCCTGTCGGGCGAACAGCGCCTCGACGGCGGCGAGCAGCAGCGTCCCGAGCGCTTCCAGCCAGTACAGCGCCAGCAGCGTCCAGAGGTTCCACTCCCAGCGGGCGACACCGACGAGGGGGACCAGATTGCCGGCGACGACCACGGCGAGGCCGAGCCGTCGGTTTCGAGCGGAGGGCTCGATCACACGGGACGCTACCGGCCGAGAGGACATTGAGTGTTCGGGAGACGGCCAGCAGTTAACAGCGCCGGCCACGTACGCCCGGTATGGAGTTGATTTCGGTCGCCGCGGTCGCCGAGAACGGTGTGATCGGCGACGACGGGGAACTGCCGTGGCCGTCGATCCCGGCCGACAAACAGCAGTATCGGGACCGCATCGCCGAGTGGCCGGTGATCCTCGGCCGCGTCACCTTCGACGCGATGCGGGACGACCTCCCCGGTAGCGCCCAGATAGTGCTGAGCCGCTCACAGCGGGCCTACGACGTCGAGACGGCCCACGCCGCCGGGGACGTCGAGGACGCAATCGAGGTAGCGGCGTCGCTGGGTCGAGAGCGGGCGTACGTCATCGGCGGCGGCGTCATCTACGACCTCTTCCAACCGCACGTCGACCGAATGGTCCTCTCGCGGGTCCACGGCGAGTACGAGGGCGACACCCGCTACCCCGAGTACGACGAGGCCGACTGGGAACTGGTCGAGACGACCGAGTACGACCGCTTCACCCTCGAAGAGTGGGTGCGGGCCGACGGGGACTGACAGCGTCACTCGACGGCGAGAGAACTGTCAGAGCCACCGGTCGGCGATCCAGCCACCGGCGGCCCCGAGGACGGCGTTGAACACGCCGGCGAAGAGGAGGCCGAACAGCGAGATACCGGCCAAGAACACGCCGCCGCCGAGTTGGCCGATAGCGTCGGCACCGACGAGGAAGCCGACGGAGAGGAGCAGTACGAACGGTGCCGACAGGGCAGTGGGGAACACGCCGGCGGCCGCGCCGACGCGGGTCGCGTCACGGCCGTCACGGAGCGACGCCGCGACGCCGCCGCCGACGGCCGCCGAAACCGGGACGAACGAGGTGACGACGGTCACTGCGGCCCCGTAGACGGTGGCGGCCCAGAAGGTGGCGGTCGTCCCGCCCTCGCGGTCGACGCGGCGACGGGTCGCCCGCCGCCGCCGGATGAACAGCCCTGCTCCGAGGGCCAACAGGAGGCCGGTAACGACGATACCAACGGCGGACCACTCGACGAACGGGACGCCGGCGGTGACCGCTTCCGAGGGCGTGATGCCGTTGAGTTCGACGCCCTCCGCGCGGACGGCGTCCGAGATGACCTGCCTGTCGATGGCGACGAACAGCCACGCGCCGAAGACGGTCACGAACAGTCCGATCAGTCCGACGACGCCGCTTATCGCCCAGTCGACCGCTTCCGGGACGGGGTCGCGCCCGGCGGTCGGGCCGTTCTCCGGACGGCCGCCGGTGTCGGATTCGGTGTTGACGCTCGACATACTCGTCTAGAGTGGCGTCGAGTGCATATAGGCGGGTGCCACACTGCACCCAGTGAAACGCGGCGAGGCGCGTCAGGAGATATCGTTGTACAGCTGGAGAGCGTCGAACAGCGTCC
>NZ_WPCA01000218.1 GCF_009741825.1 Halapricum sp. CBA1109 | reverse complement strand
GTCGTCGTCGACCCGACGACGCCTATCGAAGCCGTCGGCGAGGACGCGGCGGCGGCCGCGCTCTCGGCGCTTCGGTCCGTCGTCGAGGCGACGGGCGGCTTCGCAATCGCGCTGGCCGTCGACGCCGAGGGTCGCCCGACGCCGCCGGGACGATGGGTGACGACGAGTCGGGCCGACGCGGTGCTGTCGGTCACCCACCGGACGACGACGGACAGCGTCAGCCACCACCTCGCGGTCGACAGGCTACCGCTCGGCCAGCGCCTCCGGTCTGAGGCAACGCGGACGTTCGAACTGCCGGCGGCCCTCTCGATGAGCTTAGACGCCAGTCGGACGCTCTCGCCGTGATGTGTGTCCGAACGTTTTTTAATCCAATAGCGTAGAAATCCGGAACGAAACTGCAGTGGCGGTGGGGACTCACAGATGGGCACCGACAACACCACGAACGGAACGAGCGAGTCGATACAGCGCCGGCTCCGGTATCCCGAGGCGTTCGACGCCGCATCGTTCTTCACGACGGGCGACGGCCGGGAGACGCTGACCGGACCGGCTGACCTGGAGTCGACGGTACCGAACGACCAGAAGCGCCACCTCACCTTCGAGGACCAGTACTGGACGAACTGCCCGTACGCGTTCGTCTCCATCTGGCGCAACGAGCGCCACGAGGAAGTGCGCTACTACGTGGTCGAACCGACGCTGAGCGACACCGAACGGAAGCTACTGAGCTTCCTGCGGGAGAAGCTCCGGTTCGCCATCGACTACGAGGCACAGCCGACGGAGGTGAGCCGCCGGCGACAGGAGGAGATAATCGGACAGGCTGCGGTGGACCTCCTCGACCGGTTCAATCTGCTCGAACGGCGGGATGTCGAGGGCGTGACGACCGGACCGCTCACGCGGGTCCGGGACTGGCTCACCTCGCTGGTCGAATCGCAGGTCGTCACTGACGCCGACGCGGTGGCCACCCCGGAGTTGACGCCGACGAGCGGGTCGACACAGCTAGACGACGCGGCCGTCAAACGGCTGCTGTACTATCTCCGACGGGACTTCGTCTGGTACGGCGTGGTCGACCCCATCAAGCGGGACGTCCACGTCGAGGACATCAGCTGTGACGGCTACGACAGCCCGGTGTTCGTCTACCACGCCGACCGCGGCGGGCAACTCGTCACGAACCGGACACTCAGCGCCGACCAGCTAGACGAGTTCGTCGTCAATATGGCCCAACGGGCCGGGCAGGGCATCTCGCGGCGGGAGCCGGACGTGAACGCGACGCTGCCGGACGGCTCGCGCGCTCAGTTGACGCTGGGTGAGGAGATATCCGACCACGGGACGAACTTCACTATCCGGCAGTTCCGGGACGTGCCGTTCACGCCGATAGACTTGCTCCATTGGGGGACGTTCTCGCTGGAGCAGTTGGCGTATCTCTGGCTGGCGGTCGAGAACCACCAGTCGGCCATCGTCGCCGGCGGGACGGCCTCGGGGAAGACGACGACGCTGAACGCCCTCTCGCTCTTCGTGCCCGCCGACGAGAAGATAGTCTCCATCGAGAACACCCGGGAACTGGAGATGCCACAGCGCAACTGGGTCGCCAGCACGACCCGGGAGGCCTACGGTCGTGACGATAGCGATATCGACGAGTTCGACCTGCTGAAAGACGCCCTGCGCCAGCGGCCGGACTACATCGTCGTCGGCGAGGTCCGCGGCGAGGAGGGCCGGGACCTGCTCCAGACGATGAACACCGGCCACACGACGTACACGACGTTTCACGCTGGCGAGACGCTGGAGGTGATCCGCCGGTTCACCGAGGAGCCAATCGACGCCGCAGAGTCGATGTTCGAGGGCGTCGACCTCGTCCTCAATCAGGTGTCGACAACCGTCGACGGGACCCGCCAGCGGCGCAACCGCTCCATCGAGGAGATAGGGTCCTACAACGCCAGCGCCGACGCCTTCAGCGTCACGGACGCCTTCAGTTGGGACCCCGAGGCGGACCGCTTCCACGCCGACCACGCCTACTCCTCGCCGGTACTGGAGGACATTCAGCGACAGAACGGCTGGAGCGAAGCGGACCTCCGGGCGGCAATCGAGCGCCGGAAACTCGTCCTCGCGGCGCTGAGCGACCGCGACGTGACTGGCTACGCCGGCGTCGCGGCCACGCTGCAGGCGTTTATGTCGACGCCGTCGTCTGTGCTGTCCCGCATCGCCACCGGGAGCTCCGCGAGAGTCTGGACGACTTGACGGGGATGCGGGCCATCGACGTCGAAGTGGGCGAGGAGCGGGAGGCGTTGGTCCCGCGCCCGACGCTGGACCGCGCGGCCCCACGGACGCAAACGGCGGTCGAGGAGACGCTTGCCGACGGCGAGGATCTGCTCGACCAGTTCCGCGACGCGCCGGCCGCCGTCGGCGTCGCGGGCGCCGACCCGAGTACCGACCACGAACAGGGGGCGACGCACGAGAGGGCGGGCGACGACGGGAGTGACGGGGACGACGAGACGCCGATAGCTGGCCCGCCGCCGGACGACGACGGAACAACGCCGACGACCGGCGACGACGCTGACTCACGGGCGAACGGAGCGTCAGAGGACGACGGCGACGGGTTAGACCGGTTACTGCAGTGAGATGGCCACGGACACACACAGCGATTCGGGGGCGGTCCCGGATCCGACGGCCTCGGTCGGTCGCTCACTCGCCGAGCGTGCCCTGTACGCGCTCGCGCCGTGGTTCTACCCGGTGTACGCCCGGTTTCTCGCCGGGCGCGAGGCGTTCGTCCGGCGGATGCGGCGGCGTCTCGCGGCCGCCCACGTCGCC
>NZ_WPCA01000066.1 GCF_009741825.1 Halapricum sp. CBA1109 | reverse complement strand
TCGTCGGCGAAGGGGTTGACCGGGACGACGTCGTAGCCCTGATCCAGCATATATTTCGGGATGTCGTGGGCTGCCTTTCCGGGGCTGGTCGAGCAGCCGACGACAGCGATGCGGTTCCCGTGGAGTATCTCCCGAAGCGTCTCGTCGTCGGTGACTGGCATACCCTGACAGAGGGGCGGCTCCCGAATAAAGGGTGCTGCCGAACCGAGTCGTTTAACTTGGGTGGCGGGTAACGGGATGTCGTAGGGCGCTTAGCTCAGCTCGGACAGAGTGCTTGGCTTCGGACCAAACCGTCGGGGGTTCAAATCCCTCAGCGCCCGTCTTCTGTCGCTCGCAGACCGCGAGCAACGCGTCGGTCTTCCGGAGGCTCAAATCCCGACGGATTCGGCTCTGAGAGAGACGGCCACGTCACGCAGACGACCGCACACGCAACACGGGATTCGTCCTCGCCGCTTCGACGCGTGACGAAATGTTTCGTATATCCTCCGATTTCACCGCGGAGAAGTGCTCTGAAGGGGTATTTTTACTACCCTGCTTCTCGAAGTGTCGAGTGCGACGCGTCGGTTCAATCCACATGAACACGCTCGATACACTCACGCGGGCAGTCAGAGAGACGGCCAGTTACATGGACAGTTATCTCGGGAGTCGCGCCGGCAACCGCGGCGAGACGAACCCGAGCGGCGAGGTCCAGAGCGAGGCGGACGCTGGGCCGACGACCTCTACGTCGACGCGCTGACGCCGATAGAGGGCGTCGGCGGCTACGCGAGCGAGGAGCGGGAGTCGATTATCGACTGCGGCGAGGGGTACACGGTGACCGTCGACCCCCTCGACGGGTCGGCCAACCTCGCGTCGAACAACTCCGTCGGTACTATCGTCGGCGTCTACGACACGGACATCCCGGCGACCGGCCGGGACCTCGTGGCGTCGATGATGGTCCTGTTCGGTCCGTACACGACGATGACAGTCGCGCGCGAGGACCGCGACGTGGTTCAGGAGTACCTCCTCCGGGACGGTCACAGCGAGCGCCGGGGGACGTTCAGCCTCCCCGAAGACCCTGCGGTCGTCGGTCTCGCGGGCAAACCAATCGACCGGTCCGAACGGCTCAACGCCCTCGCCAAGGACCTCGAGCACGACCTGAAACTCCGGTATGGCGGCGCGACGGTCGCCGACCTCGCGCAGGTCCTAGAGTACGGCGGCCTGTTCGGCTACCCGGTGACGGACGTCTATCCCGAGGGGAAACTCAGGGTCCACTTCGAGGCGGCGCCGCTCTCGTACCTCGTCGAGGCCGCGGGCGGGGCCTCGACCGACGGCCACCAGTCGCTGTTGGACGTGGACCCGGACGGTATCCACGCGCGGACTGGGACGTTCATCGGCAACCCGGAACTGATCGACCGCGTCGAGACGGCGCTATCGGGGGACGACTAACCCCGTCCTTTTTCAAACGAGTTGTCAGTTCGCGGCAACGCTATCCGTTTACAACAGGTGTAATTAATATCGGGCCGAACGCCTATTTGCTGCTCCCCAGCAGTGACCCCGACCAGACACCCTTCGTTCCATGGTGTGTAGTGGGGTGGGGTGGGCCTGAACCCCTTCCGCTGTTCCCCCCAGGTTCCACTTCACTTCCTTTGGCTCGATGCTCCGTCGACCCGGTAACACCGGTGTCAGCAGAGATTCAAGTACTCCCGACGCCAACCGTACGGTATGACGACACCACCGCCGACGCCGGGCATCCACCACGTCACGTGTATCGCGGGCGACCCGCAGCGAAACCTCGACTTCTGGGTCGAGACGCTTGGCCTGCGGTTGGTCAAGCGGTCGATCAATCAGGACGACCCCGAGACGTACCACTTCTTCTTCGCGGACGCGGAGGGGACGCCGGGGACGAGTATGACCTTCTTCCCGTGGGAGAATATGACCCAAGGGAAGGTCGGGTCGGGACAGGTTTCCCGGACGGCCTTCCGTGTCCCGGAGGGGAGTCTGGACTTCTGGGAGGACCGCTTTGACGCCCACGACGTGGAGTACGACGACCGGGTCGAACGCTTCGGGGAGACGGTGCTCCCGTTCCGGGACCCCGACGGCCTCCCGGTCGAACTCGTCGCCGTCGAGATTCCCGAGGACGACCCGACGGTCCCGTGGACGGAGTTCGTCGACGAGGACGTCGCCATCCGGGGGTTCCACTCGGTGACGCTGTGGCTCGCCGACCCCCAGTCGACGACGGACCTCCTGGAGACGATGGGGCTGGAGGAACAGGGCACCGAGCAGTCGCCGGGCGACACGCCGGGGGACGAGCGGACTCGCTACGCCGCCGCCGGGCCGGTCGGGGCCTACGTCGACGTGCTTCCGACGGTCGAGGGGGGTCGACAGGGTCACGGGACCGTCCACCACGTCGCCTTCCAGACGCCGACCGACGACGACCAGGAGGCGATGCGCTCGGCCGTCCAGTCGGCGGGCCTGCGACCGACCGCACAGATCGACCGCCACTGGTTCCGGTCGGTCTACTTCCGTGAACCGAGCGGCGTCCTCTTCGAGTTGGCGACCAGCGGTCCGGGCTACACCAGCGACGAACCCCTCTCGGAGTTGGGCGGTCGCCTCGTCCTCCCCGGGAAGTTCGAGGGCCGACGCGACCAGATAGCGGCCGCGCTGACGGACGTGACGGTCCCCACATCCGAGACGGCCGTCGCCGACGACTGACGCCGACCTTATCTCCGCGGCGCTACTGAGGCGAGTATGACCGAGTGGCCACCCATCGACCCGGCGGACGCGTCGGCCGTCGCCGACCGACGCGAGGACGTTCTCGCCGCCGTCGAGGAACACGCCGGCCGGATCGCCTACCAGTTGGCACGCCTACAGGGCGGCGACTACGGGCAGGCGACCGTCGAGACCGACCGCGCGGAGTGGACGCTCAGCTACGAGGCCGGCGACTTGGAGTACCTCCGGTACGACCCGACCCGGGGTTCCGAGGTGTACGTCGTCTCGACACAGCGACCGCCGGAGTCGGCGGCGTTGGCGAGAGCCCTCGAAGACTACTCGGCGTTCGTCAGCGGGTTCGAGGCTTACGTCGAATCCCGGCGCGGCGCTCTGGACGACGTCTCGACGGAGTTCCCTGAGGTAGCCAGCACCGACGGCGTCGTCGCCGAACGCGACCGCGTCCTCGACCGCATCCGAGACGTCTGTGACCGCATCGCGAGGCAGTTGCGCCGCTACGAGGGCGGGGAGTACGGGACCTACACTGCCCGTGTCGCGGGCACCCGCTGGGAACTGAAATACGACGAGGACGGCGCGTCGTATCTCCGGGTCGGGGGGTCGAGCGGAGTGTATCTCCTCTCGCAGTATCAGCCACCGTCGGCGGCCGACATCCGGGAGTACGCGCCCCGGTTCTCGGCGTTCGTCGAGACGTACAACGACCACGTCGCCGAGCTAGAGGCCGACCTCGCGGGCGTGGAGTTGTGACGCCCGAGCAGCGGCCGCTGAGGGCCGGCGGAGCGTCGTGACTCGCGGATCGGGAAAATCGGAGAAAACCGACAGTCAGAGCCGCTAGTTGCGGACGACGTTCGTCGCGCGCGGACCCTTGGGGGCCTGCTCGATGTCGAATTCGATGTCCGTTCCTTCTTCGAGGTCCGCGCCGCCGACATCTTCCATGTGGAAGAACACGTCGTCGTCTGCGTCCTCAGTCTCGATGAAACCGTAGCCGCCGTTGTCGTGGAAGAAATCCACTGTACCGTTTGCCATTGCGAGTAACAAGTACGGCCCACCACTCATATACTGTTCGATGTTCGTCCAACAGAATATCTGATTATTGGACGAATATCTATATTGTGGTCGGCGCAGTCCTCGTCGTCCGTCTCCGGGTATCTCCGCTCGGACTGCCTCGGACGCCGTGTCGGCCCCGTTGTCGGAAGCGCTTTGGGGCGTGACGGTGGTGGTACAGTGTGGACGACAACGACATCCGACAGGAGTGGGCCGAGCGGTCCGGCGAGTACTCGCCGGAGTACTACGCCCACTACGGGCCCGACGAGACGAGCGACCGCGTCGTCGCGGCCGTCGAGCGCCACGTCGGGAGCGACGCCCACGTCCTCGAAGTCGGCTGTTCCGCGGGCCGACACCTCGCGGCGCTACACGAGGCCGGCTTCGAGTCGCTGACCGGCGTCGACGTCAACGCCGACGCGCTGGACGTGCTCGCGGAGACGTATCCGGCCCTCGCGCGGACCGGCACCTTCCACGCCGGCGCCGTCGAGGAGTTCGTCACCGGCGTCGACGACGACGCCTTCGACGTGGTGTTCTCCGTCGAGACGCTCCAGCATATCCCGCCGGACAACGAGTGGGTGTTCGACGAACTGTCCCGCGTCACGAGCGACCTCCTCGTCGTCGTCGAGAACGAAGGCCGCGAGCCGGGTACCGTCGAGTACGTCGACGAGGACGTGCCGCTGTTCTATCGGGACTGGCAGTCGGTGTTCACCGACCGCGGACTCCTCGAACGGGAGTCGACCACGGGCAAACGCGACACGCTCAGAGTGTTCTCGGTCGCGTGAGACTGCCGCCGCCCGGTTCGTTCCTCACAGATGAGAAAGTATAGAAGTGGTGCGTGACTCACGACCTATCGTGACAGCGATACAGACAGACGGCCTGACGAAGCGCTTCGGCGAGGACGTCCTCGCCGTCGACGACCTGACGTTTCAGGTCGAGGAGGGCGAGATATTCGGCTTCCTCGGCCCGAACGGGGCCGGCAAGTCGACGACCATCAACCTCCTGCTCGATTTCATCCGGCCGACCGAGGGATCCGCGACGGTCCTCGGGATGGACGCCCAACAGGAGTCACAAGCCCTGCGCGAACGCATCGGCGTCCTCCCGGAGGGGTACGAGGTGTACGACCACCTCACTGCGCGCGAACACCTCGAGTGGGCAATCGAGACGAAAGGCACGCGCGACGACCCAGCGGAGATACTGGCCGAAGTCGGCCTCACCGAGGACGCCGACCGGCGGGCCGGCGGCTACTCAAAGGGGATGGCCCAGCGGTTGGCGCTCGGTATCGCCCTGACCGGCGACCCGGACCTGCTGATCCTCGACGAGCCCTCATCGGGGTTGGACCCCAACGGCATCCAGCATATGCGGGAGTTGATCCGCGAACGGGCGGCAGACGGCACGACCGTCTTCTTCTCCAGTCACATCCTCTCGGAGGTCGAGGCGGTCTGTGACCGCATCGGCATTATGAATCAGGGGACGCTGACGGCCGTCGACACGCTCTCGGGGCTTCGGGACAGCGCCGGCGGGATGGCGACCATCGAAGTCGCCGTCGGGTCGGTGCCGGAGTCGCTGGCCCTCGACGCCATCGAGGGCGTCGTGGACGTGACCGTCGCGGACGGCCTCGTCACCGCACAGTGTGCCGACCCGTCGGTCAAGGCCGACGTAGTGACCCACCTCGACGACCGGACCGACGTCCGGGACATCATCTCACAGGACACCTCCTTGGAGGAGCTTTTCAACACCTACACGACGAGCCGGGACGCGACGCCGCCGAGGAGATGGAGGTGCCGGTATGAGCGCCATCTCCGTCGCCAAGAAGGACTTCACGGACACCCGCCGGACGAAGACGCTGTGGATCGTCGTGGGACTGATGACCGCCCTCGGTGGGCTGATGGCCTACGTCTTCGGCGGGAGTCTGGCGGGCGCGGACGCCGAGACGTTCAAACAGCTCTATCAGGCCGTGGCGATAGTGACGGCCATCATCATCCCCATCGTAGCGATGATAGCGACGTACCTCGCTATCGCCGGCGAGCGAGACAGCGGCAGCATCAAGTTCATGCTCTCGTTGCCCAACAGCCGTCTCGACATGTTCGTCGGGAAGTTCCTCAGCCGCGCGGCCGCGGTCACCGCGACGGTCCTGTTGATGTTCACGGTCGTCACCGGGCTGTTGGCCGTCCGCATCGGGGCGCTCCCGCTCGGGTTCGCACTCGGCGTGATCGGCATCCTCGTGCTGTACTCGCTGACGTTCGTCTCCGTCGCCATCGCGATGTCCTCGATGGTTGCCTCCCGAAGCCGTGCCATCGCGGGCGCCGTCGGCGCGTACTTCGTGATGGTGATCCTCTACGTCTTCCCGATGGTCTCTATCACCGACGTCGTCCGGTGGGCCCACCACGACCTGCTTGGACTGGCCGAGAACCCCGACCTCTACGACTTCGTGTTGCACACGAGCCCCTTCTTCGCGCTCCAGAAGGCGCTGAACCTCGTGTTGCCCACGGATATGGCGTTCATCCCGTTCCGGGGTGACCGGGTCTCGGAGTCGGCGGCGATCAACGCCGAATCGGCCCGCGAGGCCGCGATGGCCGTCGATCTCCCGCTGTATCTGACCGACGAGTTCTCGCTCGTGATCCTCGCGTTCTGGATCGTCGTCCCGTTGGCGCTGGGGTACTGGCGCTTCGAGCGGGCCGATCTGGGCTGACGCGACAGGTTCGTCGTCCCCGCTCACCACCGGAGGCGGCCGGCAGCACCGCCGGATCCAGTTTCTTCGAGATCGTTTTCGCCACGGCCGCCGCCCCGTCGCCGTCGACCGCCGGGACTGTCGTCACCGGACAGTCCGTCATCTCCCGGAGTACGGCGGGGTTGGTCCGCTCGGCGGTCGTTGCGCCCTCGTAGCCGTTCACCACGACGCCGGTCACCGGGACCGCCCGCCGGCGCAACGCCTCGACGGTCAGCGCCGTGTGGTTGAGCGTCCCCAGCCCCGACCGCGCGACGACCAGCGCCGGCACGTCGAGGTCGGCGACGAGGTCGATCACCTCCCGGTCGTCGGCCAGCGGGACCCTGAGGCCGCCGATACCTTCGACGAGTCCCTGCTCGCACTCAGACAGCGCGCTCTCACACGCGTCCAGAATCGACTCGTAGCGCAACTCCTCGCCCGTCTCCTCGGCCGCGACGGCAGGGGCCAGCGGCGGTTCGAGGTAGCGACCACACCGCGCGGCCGCCTCCTCGCCACAGGCTTCCCGGACCACGCCGGCGTCGTCGTCCGGCGGATGCCCGGTCTGGCAGGGCTTGACCGCGCGGGTGTCCCGGTCCTCCTCCCGGAGGCGCTTGGTCAGCGCCGCGGTGACGACTGTCTTCCCGACGCCGGTGTCCGTTCCGACGACGGCGAGGTGGTCGCTCACAACAGTCCCACCTCCGCGCCGGCCGCCCGGAAGGCGTCCAGACAGCGGTCCAGTTCGGCGTCGGTGTGGGTCGCCGTCGGCGCGACCCGGAGCCGACTCGTCCCCTCGGGCACCGTCGGCGGCCGGATGCCGGGCGCGACGACGCCTCGCTCGCGGAGCGCCGCGTCCAGCGCCATCGCCCCCTCGCGGTCACCGACCATCACCGGGAGAATCTGCGTCGACCCGCGGACGGTGTACCCCATCTCTGCCAACCCCGACCGGAGGCGTTCGACGGCGTCCCAGAGTCGTTCCCGGCGCTCTGCACTCCGGGCGATGGTCAACGCCTCGTTCGCGGCGGCCGCCGACGGCGGTGCCAGCCCAGTCGAGAAGACGAACGACCGCGCGGCGTGAGAAGATGTTCGATCAGGCTTGCTCACCGGCAACGTAGCCGCCCTGACTCGCCAGCGCTTTCGAGAGCGTGCCTAGCTGGACGTCCACGCGGTCCGAGAGCCCCTCCCGCTGGACGACCCCGCCGCCGTCGTCGTACAGGCCCGTCGCGTGGGCCTCGTCGACCATCACCCACGCGCCGTGGGATTCGGCGGCGTCACAGACCGCCGCGACGCCGTCGCCCATCGGGACGGCATCATCGTCGATATCGAAGCGCACGTCCGCGCCGTCGGCCATCTCGACGAGGCCGCCGGCGGCGCCGCCCTCCGTGGCGTCGTGCATCGCGGTGACGCTCCCGGCGTCGTGGGCGGCGAGGGCGTCCTCGACCGCCGCGATGTCGTCGACTCGCCGCTGGGCGGTCGCGACCGCCTCGGGGTCGAGGCCGAGGTCCTCGGGATACAGCGTCGCGAACAGGCCGGCGACTTCGGCGCCGGACCGGTCGAGACGATCAGCGCGTCGCCCGGCGTCGCGCCGTCCGGCCTGACCACGGACTCGAAGTCGCCGACCCCGAACGCCGTCGCGCCACCGACCCAACTGCTCTCGATGTCGGCGTAGTACCCGGTGTGGCCCGAGACGATAGCGACGCCCAGATTTCGGGCGTGCGCGTCGATCCCCGCCCAGATACCTGCGAAGGTATCGTCGGGGAAGTCCGGCGGGAGCGTCAACGAGATGGTGGCGTGCGTGGGGGCGACGCCGGAGACTGCCACGTCCGCGAGGACGATGTCCAGCGCGAGTTTGCCGGCGCGTTCGGGACCGAGTTCGGGGAGAAAGGACAGGGGATCGGTAGCGGTGACGACTGCCTGCCCGCCGGCCTCGAAGACGCCGAAGTCGACGCCGGCGGTCGGGCCGACGCGCACGTCCTCGCGGTCGGCCCCGAGGCGGGGCGCGATGACGGAGTCGAAGGTGTCGGCGTCTATCTTGCCGAGGCGGTCGTCGGTCACGACACGTCACCCCCGACGATGGACACGTCCGCGGGCGAGATGCCGAGCGTGACGGCCCCCTCTGGCGCGCTGTCGCCGGTGTATTTCACCAGCAGCGACCGGTCGCCCCACGCACAGTGGACGCGGTAGGCGTCGCCGAGGAACTCGACCGTCCCGACGGTCGCGGTCAGCGTGATCGGTGCGTCGTCGTCCCCGAGGCGAACGTCCTCGGGGCGGACCGACAGCGTCACCGACGCTCCCGTCGGTGGGAGGGAGTCGACCGGGACGGTCAGCGCCTGTGTGTCGGCCGCGGTGCCGAGGCGCACCCGCGGCGGGTCGGTCGAGACGACCTCGCCGTCGAGGAGGTTGTTGTCGCCGACGAACTCGGCGACGAACCGGGTCGCCGGTTCACGGTAGATGGTCTCCGGCGGGCCGACCTGCTCGACGCGGCCGTCGTGCATCACGGCCACGCGGTCGCTTATCGCCAGCGCCTCGGCCTGATCGTGGGTGACGTAGACGGTCGTTATCGACAGTTCCTGCTGGAGGTCCCGAATCACGACACGGAGTCGCTCCCGGAGGCGGGCGTCAAGCGCCGAGAGCGGTTCGTCGAGCAACAGCACGTCCGGGCCGGGCGCCAGCGCGCGGGCGAGGGCGATGCGCTGTTGCTGGCCGCCGGAGAGTTCCTCGGGGTCGCGGTCGCCATCCCCGCCATATCGACGAGTTCGAGCAGGTCGGTCACGCGCTGGTCGTCGGAGATGTCGCCCGGCGGGTCCCGATAGCGGAGGCCGTAGGCGACGTTCTCCCGGACGCTCATATGGGGAAACAGGGCGTAGTTCTGGAAGACGACACCGATGTTACGATCCTCCGGAGGGACGCCGGCGACGTCCTCGCCGCCGATAGCGACGGTGCCGGAATCGGGGTCCTCGAAGCCGGCGACGGTCCGCAGCGTCGTCGTCTTCCCGCATCCGGAGGGGCCGACCAGCGTGAAGAACTCCCCGTCGGCGACCGACAGAGTGACCGCCTCAAGAGCCGCCACGCCGTCGAAGACGACCGAGACGTCGTTGAGGCGCACGTCGCTCATCGGTTCGACTCCCAGCGCCCGCCCAGACGGTCGATGACGACGAAGCTCAGCCCCGTCACGAACAGCAGGACGGTCCCCATCGCCGTCGCGGGGCCGAGGTCCGGACCGACCGAGCGGTTGCCGACGTACCGTTCCAGGGCCACGGGCATCGTATAGCTGTCCGCGCCTTCGGCGAGTAAGACCGTCGAATCGAACTCGCCGACGCTGATGGCGAAGGCGAACGCGGCCCCTGCAAGCACCGCCCCGGCGATCAGTGGCAGTTCGACGTCCACCAGCGCGCGGACCCGCGACGCCCCCAACGAGCGCGCGGCGTCCCGATACCGAGTGTCGAGGCCGCCCAGCGCAGGCGTGACGTTGCGCGTGACGAACGGATAGGCGGCGGCGGCGTGGGCGACGACGATAGCGACCGGGCCGACGGCCACGAAGCGGTAGCCGAAGAGGACCGTCCCGAACACCATCGTCTGTAGGAGGCCGAGGCCGACGACGATGCCGCTGACCGCGAGCGGCGCGGTGAGGACCGCTTCGGCCAGCCGCGACCCGCGGCCCTCGCGGGTCGCAACGACGGAGACGACGACGCCCATCGGCACCGCCAGCAGGAGCGTCCCGGCCCCGTACAGAAGCGAGTTCACGATGGCCGGCAGGGGTTTGGTCGTCCCCACGGCCGTCGAGGCCTGCTGGGCGAGCAGAAACTCGTAGTAGGCCGTCGTGAACGACCCGTCCGGCGCGGTGACGCTCTCGACCAGCAGACTGAGGAGAGGACCGAGGAAGACGACGGCCGCGACGACGCCGTAGCCCAGAATCGCCAGCCGAACCGGGCTCGTGAGCGTCTGACGGCCGATAGTAAGCGGCCGGCGGGGGAGTGACTGGCCGGCGCCGCTTGCCGAGCGCTGGCTGGCCTCGTAGCGCAGGTAGACGTACAGAAGCGCCAGCGAGAGCACGGTTTCGAGAGTCGCCAGCGTCGCCGCCTCGCTCAGGTCAAGCGCCTGCACGCGGGCGTATATCCACACCTCGACGGTCGCAAGCCGGAGGTCGCCCAGCGCGAGCACGATGGGGAAAGACATGAACGTGAACACGAAGGTCAGAAGCGCCGCCGTCAACAGCGCCGGCAACAGGGTCGGGAGGACGATATCACGGAAGGCCGACAGCGGCGAGGCGCCCATCGCACGGGCCGTCTCGACCTGCCGGCGGTCGACGGACTCCCACGCGGTCGTCACGAGCCGCGTCACCAGCGGCGCGTTGTAGAAGGCGTGGGCGACGATGATCGCTTCGAGCGTGTAGAGAATCTCGACCGATCCGAGACCGAGTGCGCCGAGCAGGTCGTTGAGTAGGCCCGTCTTGCCGAACATCGCGACGAACCCGACCGCGACCATAATCGACGGGAGGACGAACGGGACGATAGTCAGCGAGCGCAGCGTCCGCCGACCGCGGAAGTCGTAGCGAGCGAGGACGTACGCGCCCGGCAGCCCCAGCAGGACGCTCGCGGCCGTCGAGAGCGCGGCCTGATAGGCCGTGAAGCCGAACAATCCGAACCGGACGGACGGGAAGCCGGCGGCGACCCACGAGGCGATGCCCGCCGGAACGCCGAGCGGGTCGGCGAAGAGGTGGTGGGCGACGCCGGTGTAGAAGGGGTCTGAGAGGACATCGAGGAGGGGGACAGCAGTGAGTCGGCCGGCATCGAGGACGGCCTCGGCGAAGACGCTCCCGACGGGGTAGTAGAAGACGACGACGAGCGTGGCGACTGTGGCCGCCACGCCCGCCGGGAGCGCCGCGCGCTCGCCCCACCGCATCGTCACTCGCTGGCGACCTGTCGTGCCCAGTCGCTGATCCAGCCGTCGACGTTGCCCTGCAGTCGGTCGTAGCTGAACGTCACCGTCTCCGGCGGTCGCTTGGCCAGACTGTCGAAGGTCTCGTCGAGTTGTGCGTCGGTGACTGCCGGGAACTGGACGTTGCGCTCGGCGACCTGTCCCTGGTGGTCGGGCTGGAGGACGAAGTCCATAAAGAGGCGAGCGAGCGCGCGGTTGTCGGTGTCGGCGAACCGGGCCATCGTCTCGGGGTTGGCGTAGCCCTGGTCGTTGAGGAACCCGATCTGATGGCGCGTCAGGTCGGCGTCGGCGCCGTAGAACACCTGATCGGTCGAGTAGGAGACGACCATCGGGGCCTCCTCGTTCGAGTAGGCCTCGTAAGCCGGGCTCCAGTCGTCGAGAACCTGGACGCCGTTGTCCAGCAGGTCGGCCCAGTAATCGAGGTAGCCGTCCTCGCCCTTTGCGTCGACGGTCCACAGCACGAACGCCCGCCCGGGGTCTGACTGCTGGGCGTCTTGGGTGATGAGGCTGTCCGCGTACGCCGGTTCGAGCAGGTCGTCGAACGTCTCGGGGGCGTCGACCGCGCTCTCGTCGTAGACGAGGCTGATGTAGCCCGTGTCGTAGGGTATCGCCCGGCCCTGCGGGTCGATTTCGAGGTCGGTGTCGAGTGCGTCCCCGCGGTCTAGATAGTCCCGGCTGTGCAAGAACAGCGAGTCCTCCAGTTGCTCGTCCGCGCGGACGAGTTCCCCGGTGTTGAGGCCGACGTAGAGGTCGGCGTCGATTGACGCCCCGGACTGCTTGCGCTGGATGTACTGGTTGACACCGTTGCTCGGAACGGTGAACTCGACGGTGACCTCGGGGTACTCCTCCTCGAAGGCGGATTTGAGGTAGTTGCCGGCGGTCTCCTCGCCGGTGAAGGAGTCGTAGGTCGCCACGGTCAGCGTCCCGCTCGGCGTGCCGTCGATGGTCGCCCGTCCGTTGGGCGTGGTCGCGTTCTCTTCGACCGGACTCGCGGCACAGCCCGCGAGCGCTATCACTGTCCCCGCACCTGCCGTTTTGAGATACCGACGCCGTCTCATTAGTCAGTTGTTACACCGAGTGGTCATAAACCGCTCGGGACGCATCGCTGGGCGTTCCGGGACCGACGTGGCCTCGGAGCGGCCTCAGAGCTGCCGGTTCCACGCGTCGGTCTCGAACCGCTCGGCCGCGAGGTCTCGGGCCGCCGCGACGGCGTCGTCCGAGAGGGTCCCGTCGACGAGGTCAAAGCGGTCACCGGCGGCGTCTCGCATCGCGTCGATGACGGAGTCGCGGTCGGCCGCCGTGTGGTCGCCGATGCGGGCGACGCGCTTCTCGGCCGACGCGATGGCCTTGTCCGAGACCTTTTCCTCGCCGATGCGGAGCGTCCGGAGCATCGCCGCGACGTCGAGGTCGTAGCTCAGAGTCGTGTGGTGGAGCACGGCGTCGCCGGAGCGCAACTGCGCCGCGCCGCCGAGTTTCCCCGACGGGTGGGCGATGTCGTTCAGCGGTTCGTGGCTCGCGTCGACCCCCAGCGACCGCAGGGCATCGACGGTCCACGCGTCGAGGGAAGCGTAGCTCGCGGCTACGTCGTCGTCGACGGCCGCGCGTGGGAGGTACAGCGAGTAGGTTATCACCGACCCCGGTTCGACGTACATCGCGCCGCCGCCGGTGACTCGTCTGACCACGTCGACGCCGGTGTCCGCGACGTAGTCCGTGGCCACCTCGTCGGCGTAGGCCTGAAACCGCCCGAGCGCGACTGCCGGGGCGTCGCGGTACCAGAACCGGAGCGTCGGCTCCATCTCGCCGGCGGCCAGCCGGTCGGTCAGGACACGTTCGAGCGCCTGCTGGACCGGTTCGCTGTACGTCCCGGCGTCGACGACCCGGAGCCTCACGGTATCGCCTCCAGCGTCGCCGCGGCCAGATGATCGGCGTCGAACCCGATGAGCCGAGCGTCGACGCCGTCGATAGCCTCGACGAGTGTCTCCCGGTCGACGTCGGTCGGGTGACCCGCTATCGCCGCTTCGAGGTCCGCGCGCGCCGACGGGGGTTCGAGGAAGAAGTCACCGGTGAGACGGACGTCCTCGATGCGGTCGGTCGCCTCCAGTGTCACCTCGATTAGTTTCCCGTCGGGCACTTTGACGGTCCCTGTCGCGGGCATCGTCAGACGGCCACGTCGGCCCCGTCCTCGACCGTCACGTCGGCGTGGAGGCCCTCTCGGAGGGCCGTGTGGACGTGACAGTGCTGTTCGCCCAGTTCGACGAGTTCCGCGGGGTCGTCGACTGTCGCTTCGACGTACAGCGTGAAACTGATCGACTGGAGGTCGTCGTGGTCGTCGATTTCGGCCTCGGCGTCGATAGCCATCGCTCCGAGGTCGCCGTACCCCGACTGCTTCGCGCCGAGACGGACCGCCGGCAGGAAACAGGCGGCGTAGTCCGCGACCAGTACGGCGTTGGGGTTGGGCCCCGTCTCGTCCATCGGGTCGATACGGATCGCGAAGTCGCCGATGACGCTCTCGGTGTCGAATCCATCCTCGCTCGTCGTCGTGACGGTTATGTCTGCCATCGCTATTGTAGGATATCCACTATACAATTAAAACCTTTCCGTGCGTTCTCCCGCGGTGGGAATCGCCGGCGTCGTCAGTGGGTGTGGACCGCCGCGTCGTCGACATCGGCGGCGGCCTCCATAACGGCCTCCGAGAGCGTCGGGTGAGTGTGGACCGTCCCGGCCAGTTCCGCCGCGGTCATCCCCTGTTCTATGGCGACCGTGACCTCCCCGAGGAGTTCGGAGGCGTTCGGGGCGACCAGTTGTGCGCCGAGCATACGGCCACTCGCCTCGTCGGCGACGACCCGGGCGAAACCCGCCTCGGCCTCGACGGTGAGCGCGCGGCCGTTGGCCGACAGCGGCATCTCGCCGACCGCCGGGGTGTACCCCGCCTCGGCGGCCGCTTCGCGGGTCAGCCCGACGGTTGCGACCTCCGGGTCGGTGAAGACGGCGGCGGGCATCGCCGCGTGGTCGAGGGCGGCGGGTTCGCCGGCGATGGCGGCCGCGGCCACCTCGCCCTCGTGGCTGGCCTTGTGCGCGAGCATCGGTTCCCCCGCTACGTCGCCGACCGCGAAGACGTGGTCGAGCGCCGTCCGACCCTGCGCGTCGGTGTCGATGAACCCGTCGTCGTCCGTCCCGATACCGAGCGCGTCGAGGTCCACGGTGTCGGTGACCGGTTCCCGGCCCGCGACGACCGCCACGGCGTCGGCCGCCAGTTCGGTCGTCTCGCCGTCTTCGGTCTCGGTCTCGACTCGGACGCCCCCGTCGGTCGCGGTCCAGTCGGCCGCGAGTTCGCCGAAGCGGAAGGTGACACCGAGGTCCTCGGCCCGTTCGCGGACGATGCGCGAGACGTCGTCCTCGTACATCGGCAACACGTCGTCGAACATCTCGACGACCGTTACGTCGGTGCCGAGTTTCGCCAGCACCGTCGACAGTTCCATCCCGATGTAGCCGGCGCCGACGACGACCAGCGACTCCGGGACTTGTGCCAGTTCGAGGACGTCCCGCGAGTCGAGGACGTGTTCGCCGTCCGGTTCGAACCCGGGCACTTCGACCGGTCGGCTCCCGGTCGCGACGACGGCGTAGTCGAACCCGATTGTCCGTTCGCCGTCGTCGGTCGACACCGCGGCGACGTGGTCGTCGCGGAACCGCGCGACGCCGTCGACGAGCGTGACGCCGGCAGCCTGACAGAGGCCCTCGACGCCGCCGGTGAGTCGGTCGACGACCCCGTCTTTCCACGCGACCAGTTCCGAGAGGTCGACGTCGACGTCCGCGTCGATGCCGAGGTGGCCGGCGCTTGCGGCCTCGTGGGCCACGTCGCTCCCGTGGACGAGCGCCTTCGAGGGGATACAGCCGTAGTTGAGACAGGTCCCGCCGTAGGCGTCGCGTTCGACCAGCGTCACGTCGAGACCGTGCTGTGCCGCCCGTATCGCTGCGACGTACCCGCCCGGCCC
>NZ_WPCA01000197.1 GCF_009741825.1 Halapricum sp. CBA1109 | reverse complement strand
CGACGGCGAACCCGTCGCCGCCACTCCCGTCGCCGGCGCGGGCGGCCTCGATGTTCGCGTTGAGCGCCAGCATATTCGTCTGCTCGGCGATGTCGCCGATCAGGGAGACGATCTCACCGATCTCGTCCATCCGGTCGTCGAGGGCCTCGACGTTGTCGACCGTCGTGTCGACGGCGTCCTGCACCGCCTTCGCGTCCTCGATGGCGTCCCGCGCGGTCGCCTCGCCCGACTCGGCGATTCGGGCCGTCTCGTGTGACCGCTCGGCGACCGTATCGGCCGACGCCGCTACCTCCTCGACCGTCGCAGAGAGGTCGGTCATCTCGTCGGCGACGCTGCGTAGTTTCTCCTGCTGGTCGTCCGCGTCCGCCGCGATACGCTGTATCGACTCGCTGATCGACTCGCTGGCCGCCGTGGCCTCTCTGGCCCCGTCGCTCGCCGTTTCACTGGCTCTGGCCACCTCGTCGGCGAACGCCTGTATCTCCGTCATCGTCTCTTCGGTCTCGTCCAGCATTTCGTTGAACGCGACGGCGACACGGGCCATCGCGTCGCTCTCCTCGTCGGCGTCTAGCCTGACCGAGAGGTCGCCCTCGGCCGCCCGGGATATCGTCGCACTGTAGCTCTCGGCCGTGTTCTCGAGGTGGTCGTACAACTCCTCGACTTCCGCCCGCTGGGCCTCGGCCTCGGCTTTCATCTTCTCGGCCTCGGCCCGCGCCCGCTCTAGCTCCGCCTGTTTTGCCTCTAGGTCCTCGACTTCGGCGGCCTTCGTCCGCGCCTCGTCGAGTCGTTCGGTCGCCTTCTCGCGGGACCGCTCAGTCGAGTACCAGTTCGCCATCAACGCGACAGCCAGCGCGGTGACGAACCCGCCGTGGATGCCTCCCCATACCCACGGGTTCGATATCGCCGCGGCGTGGTTGTACACTCGACTCGGGTCTATCATCCCGAAGATACCGTGTGTGATGACGACGTAGCCGATGCCGAACGCGAACGGCAACCAGTCCTCGTAGACGGCGACGACGGCCATCGCCACGAAAAAGTGGAAGTGCGCCTCGATGTACCCACCGGAGACGTGGACGAGTACCGCCGAACAGACCAACAGCCCGGTCACCGCCAGAATGGTCCGGACGCGCCGACGGAACCGTTCGAGACGCGACAGCGACACGAACGTGAGGATGACGGCCAGCTCGAACAGGAGGCTCGACAGCGGAATCGACGGCAGCGTTATGCCGGTCACCGTCGACTCCGTCCCCTCGACCAACCCGAGACCCAACAACAGCGGGAGATGCGCCAGCACGAGGAGGCCGATGTTTCGGTGGCGACGCTCCCAGGAGTCCTCGGGAATCGTCTGCCCGTTCGGGACGTACTCGATGAACTCCCGTGCCCGTCGTTGTAATCGTCTCAGGAGCGTTCGGTTCGTGGTCTCACTGCCGGCAGCATTGGACATACTCCGGAATCCATTGGCGACGACAAAAGCCTGTACGTCACAGTATCAAAGCTTGAAACGGGTGTTTAGCTGACCATCTGTTCAGTTAGGGAGGTCGGCTGTGGCTGGCCGGCCCCGCTCAGGCGTAGCGAGGTCCTCGAGGTGTTCGGTCGTCGCGTCGTCGAGTTCCTCGAACCCGCGCGCGCCCTCGCGGACGCCGGCGTCCTCGACCCCTTCGAACGCCGCCGCGACCACGCCGTCGTCCGTCTCGGCCGACCGATAGGACGCCTGCGGGTCGGGGCAGGCGATGGTACACGTCCGGTCGCGCCACGAAACGAACTTCTCGACGCCCGTCTCGGCGTCCCGGTAGACGACGTTCGCCGTCGCCGTGAACGGGGAGAGGTCCGAACAGTACCGCGACGCCCGCTCTTGGACGGGGTCGTCCAGTCCGTGACTCGTCGCCACCACCGGCCCCTCGGGGACGAACTCCCGGCCGGTCCACTCCCCGTCCCGGACGGCTCTGACGGCGTCGGGGAAGCCGGTGATAGTCGCCGCGTCTTCGACCCGCTGTGGCTCGGTCTGTCCCGGATACCGGACGATAAGCGGGACGTGCAACAACACTTCGTGGACGCCGACGCTGTGGGAGGCCACGCGCGCGTTCGGCCGGACGAGGCTCGGTTCGCCAAAGCCCTCGCCGTGGTCGCTGAGGACCACCAGCAGCGTGTCGTCGAGTTCGCCGCGGGCTTCTAGCGCGCCGACCAGCCGTTCCAGTTGGGAATCAAGTTGCCGGATACAGCCGTCGTAGAGCGCTTCCAGCGCCCGGCGCTCCCACCACGGCCGCTGGCCGCCGTTGTACTCCCACTTGACGTCCTCGATGTCCGCCTGTAGCTTCCAGAGGTAGTCGCCGCCCCAGCGGTCGTGTTCGGCGTCGGGCTCGTAGGGGTGGTGGGCGTCCATCAGGTTCAGACAGGCCGCCCACGGGCCGTCTGTGTCTTCACTCCAGTCCAGAAAGAGGTCGACGTACGTCTCCGCGGGGGTGCTGGTCTGGCCCGTCGGGAGCAGGCCGGGGTAGTCCGAGCCGAGCTTGACCGCTGCGCCGTTGAGCAGCGCCTTCCACGTCGTGGTGTCCTCTTCCAGACAGGCCCGGAGGAACTCGCTGTACTCCCCCTGTCCGTGTTCGACGACGAAACTCGTCGGGTCCAGTTCCTCGGGGAACGGGACGTTCCGCGGCCCCTCGACGGTGTCGAAGGCGTCTTTCAGCCCGGCGTCGACGTCGGTGAGCCAGCTGTTTTCCGAGAAGACGCCCGTCGTGTAGCCGTCCTCGCGCAACTCGTCGAACACCGTCTCGCCGGCCGCGAGTTTGTCCGTCGACGTGACGACGCCGTGTTCGGCGACGGACAGACCCGTGAAGATGCTCACGTGGCTGTCGAGGCTCCGGGCGGCCGGCGCCCGCGCCTGCTCGTACCACGTCGCCCGCTCGGTGGCGAACTCGTCGAGAAACGGTGTCGTGTCGTTGGCGTGGCCGTGCAGGCCCGTGTTTCTGGCCCGGACGGTGTCTAGCACGACGAGGAGGACGTTCGGTTTCACTGGTGGTATGCAGTGCCGCCAGCGTATTTAAACGTGGTCGTCAGCGCCGAGGGAATCTTTTTGCGCGCCCCCTCCCGAGAGGCCGTATGGTCTCTGATCTCTTCGACCCGGAGCGGTGGGAACCGGTCGACCGGTTCGACTTCACCGACCTGACCTACCACCGCGGCACCGACACCGACGCCGTGCGCATCGCCTTCGACCGCCCCGCGGTCCGCAACGCCTTCCGCCCGGAGACGGTCGACGAACTCGCGACGGCGCTCGACCACGCCAAGCGCCAGACCGACGTGGGCTGTGTCCTCCTGACGGGGAACGGCCCGTCGCCGAAAGACGGCGGCTGGGCCTTCTGTTCGGGCGGCGACCAGTCGATTCGGGGGGACTCCGGATACGAATACGACGAAGAGAAGGGCCCGGACAACCCCGACGCGCCCGAGAACGTCGGCCGCCTGCACATTCTGGAGGTCCAGCGAGCGATCAGACACATCCCGAAACCCGTCGTCGCCGTCGTCCCGGGGTGGGCCGTCGGCGGCGGCCACTCGCTGCACGTCGTCTGTGACCTGACCATCGCCTCGGCAGAACACGCGAAGTTCCTCCAGACCGACCCGGACGTGGCGAGTTTCGATTCCGGGTTCGGGTCGGCGTACCTCGCCAAACAGATCGGCCAGAAGAAGGCCCGCGAGGTG
This sequence comes from Halapricum sp. CBA1109, assembly GCF_009741825.1. Classification (GTDB taxonomy): domain Archaea; phylum Halobacteriota; class Halobacteria; order Halobacteriales; family Haloarculaceae; genus Halapricum. The sequence continues at coordinate 362 of NZ_WPCA01000197.1, read as the reverse complement.
TTCTTCCTCGGGAAGACCTACTCCGCCGCCGAGGCCGCCGATATGGGAATGGTCAACGAGGCGGTCCCCCACGAGCAACTGGAGGACACTGCCTTGGAGTGGGCCGAGACGATGACCAGCAAGTCCCCCACGGCGATGCGGATGCTGAAGTACGGGTTCAACCTCACCGACGACGGGATGGTCGGCCAGCAGGTGTTCGCGGGCGAGGCGACGCGACTCGCGTATATGACCGACGAGGCCAAGGAGGGACGGGACGCGTTCAACGAGGGGCGAGAGCCCGATTTCGACGACTTCCCGTGGCACTACTAAAACCCACTTTTTCCGTCGGAGGGGTCGGCGGGGCCGACCCCTCCGCGCAAAAA
>NZ_WPCA01000170.1 GCF_009741825.1 Halapricum sp. CBA1109 | reverse complement strand
GAGGGCCAGTCCGCCGGCGCCGTCGGCCGTCCCCGTCCTCGGCCGGCGTCCCTTCGGCGCCGTCGTCGCCGTCCGCCGACTGTGGGCTCGCGGCCCCCGTCTCGTCGCGTCGGCGACGACCTGCTGGCAGGACGGGCAGAACTCCTGGCCCTCGTAGCGGAAGATGGGGTCGCCACACTCCCCGCAGTGGGCGTTGGTCATCGTCGCGCCCTTCAACAGGAGTTCGCTCATCCGTTCTGTCGTCTCCCGGTCGTCCTCCTCCTCGTCGTACTTCTCCCGGAGCCGTTCCCGCTCGGCTTCCTTGTCGAAGTCGCTCATAGGCGTCCGTACGGTAGGCGACCGGAAAAGTATCGTCCTCCGTACCGCCGAAGCGTTTAACCGGTGTCCGTGAGCGGTACTAGCTAGTATGTCCTTCACGAAAGTAAGTGTCATTGGGGCCGCTGGGACCGTCGGTGCCGCCGCCGCCTACGACATCGCGCGGCGCGACATCGTCGACGAGATATGCCTCGTCGATATCCCGGAGAAGGAAGACGAGACGGTCGGCGAGGCCAGCGACGTCGGGCACGGCGTCGCCTACGACGCGAACACCGAGGTCTATGAGGGGGGCTACGAGGACACCGCGGGGACGGACGTCGCCGTCATCACGGCCGGTATCCCGCGGCAACCGGGACAGACGCGGCTGGATCTGGCGGAGGACAACCTCCCGATTATGGACGACATCGGGTCGAACCTCGAAGCCCATACAGAGGACTTCGTCTCGCTGACGACGTCGAACCCGGCGGACCTGCTGAACCGCCACCTCTACGAGACGGGCGACCGGCCCCGCGAACACGTCGTCGGGTTCGGCAACCGCCTCGACAGCGCCCGGTTCCGGCACGTCCTCGCGGACTACTTCGGCGTGCCGGTCCGGAACGTCGAGGCGACTGTCGTCGGCGAACACGGCGACGGGCAGGTCCCGCTGTTCTCGAAGGTCCGCGTCGGCGGCGTCGACCCCGCGTTCGACGCGGACGAACGCGAGGAGATACTCGACGCGGTCCGGGTGTCCGCGATGAACGTCATCGAGAAGAAGGGCGCGACCCAGTGGGGGCCGGCGGCCGGACTGGGCCATATGGTCGAGGCTATCGTCCGCGACACTGGCGAGGTGATCCCCGGGTCGGTTCCCCTCGACGGCGAGTACGGCCACGCCGGCCCGAGCGTCGGCGTCCCTCTCGAACTCGGAGCCGACGGCGCCGAGGACGTCGTCGAATGGGCGCTCACCGACGAGGAGCGTCGACAGTTCGACGAGGCCGCGGCGAAACTCGACGAACAGTACGGCAACGTGGCCTGAGCGACCGTCACGGGATCCGTCGGTCAGCGAGACGCTCCCCCCGGCGACTCCCGGGCCGACAGCCGCGAGCGGCGGCCCGCCCCAGTCTCAGAACAGTCGCGGGTCGTCGGTCCCGTCGGCCCGCCAGACGGACTCCTCGCGGGCGATGGCATCGACGTTCTCCGGCACCTCTCCCCCGACGAGCGACGCCCACTCCTCGAGGTGTGTGTCTGTCTCCATGGTGTGGTGTGTGCATCACAGCGGGATTATATAACGATTGTGAATATTCTTACCGTCCGAATCCGGACTCCTGTATCCCGAACAACTGTTAAGTAGCGTCGGGAGCGAGGTGAAAGTGATGACCGAGGACCCCGAAGAGGGGATGCTTTCCTGGGACGAGACGGTCTTTCGGGACGAGCACGTCTTCGAGATAGACTACGTGCCCGAGACGTTCCGTCACCGCGAGACCCAGATGGAGTCCCTGAAGTACGCGCTCCGCCCCGCCGTTCGAGGGTCCCGGCCGCTGAACGTCATCGCCCGGGGACCGCCCGGCACGGGCAAGACGACGGCGGTCCAGAAGCTGTTCTCCGAACTCCACGCCCAGACGGACGTGCGGGTCGCCCGCGTCAACTGTCAGGTCGACTCGACGCGGTACTCGGTGTTCTCGCGGCTGTTCGAGCACGTCTTCGACTACGAACCGCCCGCGAGCGGCATCTCCTTCAAGAAGCTGTTCGGCCAGATTACCGACCGCCTCGTCGAGGAGGACACGGTGCTGGCGGTGGCGCTGGACGACGTGAACTACCTCTTCTACGAGAACGAGGCCTCGGACACGCTGTACTCGCTGTTGCGCGCCCACGAGGCCCACAGCGGCGCGAAGATCGGCGTCGTCTGCATCTCCTCGGATCTGGAGTTGGACGTGATCGAGGCCTTAGACTCCCGCGTCCAGAGCGTCTTCCGGCCCGAGGAGGTGTACTTCAGCAAGTACGACCAGCCGGCAATCGTCGACATCCTCGACGAACGCGTCGAGCGCGGCTTCCACGAGGGTGTCATCGACGCGCCTGTCCTCGACCGCGTCGCCGAACTCACCGCCGAACAGGGCGGGGACCTCCGGGTCGGTATCGACCTGTTGCGCCGCGCGGGGATGAACGCCGAGATGCGCGCCAGTCGGACCGTCGAACGCGAGGACGTCGAGGCCGCCTACGACAAATCGAAGTACGTCCACCTCTCGCGGCACCTCCGCGGCCTCTCGGAGGCCGAGACGGCGCTGGTCGAAGTCCTCGCCGAGAGCGGCGGCGGGCAGGCCGGCGACGTCTACGAGACCTTCGGCGAGCGCACCGATCTGGGCTACACCCGCTACTCGGAGATCATCAACAAACTCGACCAGTTGGGCATCGTCGACACCGAGTACAAGAGTGTCGAGGGCCGCGGCCGCTCGCGGGAACTCACACTCTGTTACGACGACGACGCGGTCTTGGACCGTCTCTAGCGCCGCCGCGGCCGGTATTCCCCACCGGCTATCAACGCCCACACACCGACGACGTAGCTCCCGACACCGATAGTCGACACCGCCGGCGCTTGCCCCGGAAAGACACTCATAAACGGGGCGTCGAGCGGCGTCAATCCCGAGAGGACGCCACCTCCCAGACACACCGTTCCGAAGAGCATCGCCACCCCGATAACGCCCAATCGTACGTACCCCAGTACCGGTTTCGACATAGGCGAACAGTCTCGCCAGCCTATGGTAGCCTCTATCGTTTACTCTCCTGACTATCAAAACTATCTCGACTAGCTACAGTACTCGGTCGGCCCACTCCAGCGCGAAGTCGACGCCGTGGTCGCCGTAGGCCGCGGTGTCGAGGGCGTCGAACGGCGCGGGCACAGACACGTCGTGTTTGACGGCGTTGCAGGCCAGTTCGGCCGCCTGCGGGAACGTCGTCTCGCTGGTCGCGATGTCTTCCGAGAGCGAGGACAGCCGTGGTGTCAACCGCTCGCCGGCGTCCTCGTAGGCCGCGTAGAGGTCCGGATGCGTGTCGGCCCACCCCTCGAACACCGCGTGGCTGTGACAGCGACGTAGGCGTCGAACAGCGCGGTCGCTAGCTGGTAGGTCCCGGCCGGGCCGAGGCTGTCGCCGGCGATGGCGTCGAGGTCCCGGTAGCGCTCCCCGAAGAACCCGAGGAAGTGCTCGGGGAGGTCGAGTCCGATTTCGACCAGCGCCTCGGCGATCAGGAAGTCGACGAAGTCGTCGGGAGAGCCGGTCAGTCGCGGTTTGACGAACACGAGCGGCGGGTCGGTCTGGCGGGTCCAGGCGACGCCGCCGTCGCCCGGCGCACCGACGGTGAACGCGCCGCTTGCGTACTCGACCAACTGGTCGGGCGCGTCGGCCGGGAGCCACTCCGTCGGGTACTCGGCGGGGTCGAGTCCGTCGACCCGGAGGCCGAGTTCCTCGGCGACCGCCGGATCCAGCGTCTCGAAGTCCCGTTCGGTGTCGAAGACGACGGCGTCGGGGGCGTGAGCGTCCCGGACCGACGACAGCGGCTCCGACAGTGAGCGTTCGGTGAACATCAGGCCCCGAGGACGATGTTGGCCACGAGCGCAAGCGCCAGCAGTGCCGAGACACCGACCGTTCCGACCACGACTTTCGTTGCCGTACTCATACCCGGCCGTTGTCGCGCCAGTCGATAAAAGCCCACCTTTCACGCTCACTCCTCGCGCAGTCGGTGGTAGGTCACTCGCAGCGTCGCCGCAGCGACGCCGGCTACCTCGGCCGCTTCGGCCTGTGTGAGATCCGTTCCCTCCGCTCTGGCGGCGGTGTACAGACACCCCGCGGCGACGCCACAGGGGTTGTTGCCGTTCGTGAGGCCGGCCGCCGCCGCGTCGCCGACGAGGTCGTGGGCCCGTCGCTCGACGGCCGTGTCGAGGTCCAGTTCGCTGGCGAACCGCGGGAGGTACTCCGCCGGATCGACCGGGCCCGTCTCGACGTCCAACTCACGGTTGAGGACGCCGTAGGCGGTGGTGAGGCGGTCGGCGTCGATGCGGGCGACGCCGGCCACCTCCTCGATAGTCCGCGGGAGACTCGCCGCCCGACAGACCGCGTACACCGCCGCGGCGGCCATCGACTCGATGGACCGCCCCCGGAGTAGGTCCGCCTCTTGGGCCTCCCTGAAGCGAACGCACGCCCGGTCGCGGAAGGGGTCGGGGACGCCGAGGCGGTCGGTCATCCGCCTGATCTCGGTGAACGCCGCCCGGCGGTTGCGCATCACCTTCGATGCGGTCCCGGCCCGGCGGTGGTGGGTCCGCATCCGCGCCAGCCGTCGCTTGCGTCGCGCGGGCGCGTCCGGGGCGTGGCCCATCTCCGTCGAGAGGCCGTTGTCGTGGCGGGCGGGCGTCAACGGCGCGCCGGTCCGCTCGCGGTCGTTCTCGTCGTCGGCGAACGACCGCCACTCCGGGCCGCGGTCCATCCGGTCGGCGCCGACGACCAGTCCGCATTGGCGACACACCTGTTCGTCCTCGCGTCGTTCGACGTGCCCGCTACACTCCGGGCAGTCCGTCTCCTCTGTCGCGTGCATCACCCGTCCAGCCGGTTCGTACTACTTAAAGGATCGGTCGGCCGGCGGTCGACACTCGGCCACGCGGTGGCTCCGCACGAGCCCGACGCCCGCGGGCTTTTTGACAGTTGGTCGCATACCTCCGGACATGGAATCCGTCAGGAAGGGCCTCCGGTCCGGTTCTATCGTCAAGGACACGTACGAACGGTTGGCCTGGTGCCGACTGCGAGAGACACTGAGCGACCGAGAACGACC
>NZ_WPCA01000186.1 GCF_009741825.1 Halapricum sp. CBA1109 | reverse complement strand
CGAGTACCTCACCGAGAACGCGATGCTCAACGGCGTCACCGACCGCGTACAGGCCTACCGGGCGGACTGCCGTGACGTCCTCACGGAGGGGCTGGACGCCTTCGGCGGGCCAGCGACCGTCGACCGCCTCGTGCTGGGCTACTACGACGCGACCGAACCGGACGGCGACGGCGGGCACACGTACCTCGACCCCGCGTTCGGTGCGCTGTCGCCCGGCGGTGTCGCCCACGTCCACGAGGCCACCCCGGAGGATCTGATCTTCGAGCGCCCGATAGAGCGCATCGAGGCCGCCGCCGCGGCGCGGGGCCGGACGGTCGAGATTCTGGACACGCGGCGGGTCAAAGGCTACAGCGAGGGCGTCGCCCACGTCGTCGTCGACGCGCGACTGGAGTAGCAATATATATCCTTTCGGGCGTGGTAGCTCTGATATGGACCGCCAGCAGATCCTCGCCATCATCCTGACGCTGTTGATGGTCGGATCGTCAGTCGCGTACGCCGGAATCCTGATCCTCTGATAGTGTCTCCTGTAGCTGTGTCCCGGTTCGACCGTCTGCTGTCGGGCGGTCGATACCGGAGCGACCTACGAGAGACACGATGACCGCGACGGCAACGAAAGGTTTTCACGCGCTTCACTGCTAGCGACGGGTGCGGGGTCGTGGGGTAGCTTGGTAACCTTCGGGCCTTGGGTGCCCGTACCCCCGGTTCAAATCCGGGCGACCCCATGCTTTGGCGACGAACAGACGTGAGGAGCAAAGCGTGGCGAGCGCGGATTTGAATCCCGGCAGACGAACGGAGTGAGTCTGCAGTCGGTTCACAATCCGGGCGACCCCATATTTTTGCGAGGAACGGACGTGACGAGCAACATATGGCGAGCGCTGATTTGAACCAGACGAGGCGCGCGCAGCGAAGCGAGCACGTCTCGGCGAGGTTCACAATCCGGGCGACCCCATTCCACTTTTTACTGCGTTGGGTGGCTTCGCTTCGCTCAACTACCGCTCCTTGCAAAAACGTGGGGAAAACTCCTGCTGGCTCGGCCGTCGGCCTCGCCAGCAGTGGTCGATGGAGTGCAACGACATCGACCTCGTCAGAGCGCAGCTCTGACGGTGAAACGGCTCCGTCACGAACAGCGTGAGTGAAAGCTCGGGAGAGCAAGCTCTCCCGGTGCGCTTCGCTGGCCGTATGCTATGATGTCCCACAACGTGAGCAGCGAGGCTAGTCCGTCCCCGACAAGATACTTCAGTCACGCGGGCGACACGCGACCGATGGCGAGCGAGCACTCGGAGACGGGCCACCTCGCGAGAGCGGCACTGACTGGGCTCGTCGTCGCACTCGTCGGGACCGTCCACGCGGGCGTCTGTTATCTCGTAGTGGTCCGGGCAGTGCCACCGGCCACCCTCGTCGGGGTCGCTGTCGCGCTGCTGGCCGCGGGCATCGTCACGATGTTCAGGCAGAGCTGGCAGGGCGGGAGAACAGTCGCCGGGTGGCTGCTGGCGGCGGCGACGACCACCCTCGCGCTGGCGTTCGTCACGACAGCCACTGGCGGCCCCGTGTCGACGGGCGAGGGTACCGTCCGGGTCGTCGTCGAAACCGTCTCGACACCGATACCAGTCGTGCTGGTCGGGTTCGAGCGCGGGGCAACCGGTGTGACACAGGTCGGGCAGGTCCTCGGGGTGGGATATGCGCTGCTCGCGGCCGGGCTGTGGGTACACCCGGGGGTCGGAGCCGTCGGTGACCGTCTCGGACGGCATCTCTGAGGCAGTCGGGCAGCGTTATCGGTGCCGACGCGGGGGTGCGTGTCTGATAGACAGGGTAACATTCACTTGGGGGGTCGCCGTATGTGCAAACGTGTCTTCGCCCGCGACGGATATCCAGGCAGTCCTCGACGAGTCCGGCCCCGACTACGAGGACTTCAGCTTCGAGCAACCGGCCGGCGGGAGTCGTGCGGACGTGTACCTGGTCACGCTGAACTATCGCGGGGAGTCCTACGAGGTGGTGTTGAAGTTCGAGCCACCGGACGACGGCAACTTCGCGCTGGAGCCACACCTCTACGAGTACGTCGCCGACCGGACGAACGTGCCGGTGCCGCGCATCCTCGTGTTCAAAGAGAACCCCGATCAGAACGTCCCGCCGTACTTCGTCACCGAACGAATGGAGGGACAGAGCCTCTCCGATCAGTTCGACACGCTGGAGACGCCTCTCCAGCGGCGCATCCTCGTGCAGGTCGGGGAGATTCTCGGGGACCTCCACTCGAACATCGCCTTCGAGGGCTTTGGCTACTTCGGCCTCGACGACGGACGGTTGACCGTCGAGAGCCTCACGTGGGACTGGCGGGAGTTCTTCAGGGAATTGACCGAGCGCCACATCGAACGGCTGGACCGGACGCCGTTCTCGGATCTGGTCAAGCCGGCCCGTCGCGCGGTCGAGAGTTCGATAGAGACCATTCCGACGACGGCCACGCCGAGACTGGTCCACGACGACTTCCGCCCGGCGAACCTCATGTTCGACCCAGAGGTCGAGGACCCAATCCGGTCGGTGCTGGACTGGCAGAACGCGCTGGCGGGCCACCCGGAGTACAACGTCGCGCAGGCGGAGTTCCTGTTCGTCGACTCGGTGTTTCGGGACTCCGAAACCCGCGCGAGCCTCCGGGAGCGCCTCCACGACGGCTACCGGGAGTACCACACCTTCCCCATCGACGACGGCTACGCCGAGCGGCGGCCGCTCTACCAGCTATCGACGCTCGTCTGGCGGATGGCCGGCTTCGAACAGGCTTTCGCCGACGCGGGCGCCTCGCCGAGGCCCGCGCGAAGGCCTACTACCGCGAGCAGTTCGAACACCTCGTCGACGCCCTCCCGCGGTAGCGGCCGTTCCGTCGTGGGAAAGATTCGTGGTGGTTACACCGGGACAGAGACGGAACTATTTATAATTACGATGCTTCAAGCCGGGGGGTCGCCTAGACGTGTGTGATTCCATGTCGGACAGCTTCACCGTACGGGAGTACGAAACGACGGACGCGGACGCGGTCCAGCGGCTCCACGAGGAGCGGTCGTGGGACGTCGAGCATTCCCAACCGGAACACGAGGTGTACGCGGACCTCGACGATATCGAGGGGACGTACCTCGAGACGGGCGGGGCGTTTCTGGTCGGCGAACACGACGGAACCGTCGTCGCCACCGGCGGGGTCGAACCCGTCGACGCCGAAACGGTCGTCCTCAAGCGCCTCCGGGTCGATCCGGCCTACCAGCGCAACGGCTACGGCGACGCGCTGTTGACCGAACTCGAACGCCGGGCGGAGGACGGCGGCTACACGGAGATGGTCATCGACGAGACGGGGATGAACACGACGGCACAGGCCTTCCTCGAAGCCCACGACTTCGAGGTGACCGAGACGTCCATCTATCTCGGGACGGAACTGCTCTCATACCGCAAGGCCCTCGCCTAGTTGTACTCGCGCCAGCGGTTGCCACACTCCTGGCACTTGAAAAAGCGCGTCGGCGGTTCGTCGGCCGACCCGGTCTGTTTGATCGTGTACCACGCTTTGCCGTGGCCACACTCTGCGCAGGTCACGTCCTCGGCGGTGGGTTTGCCCTCGAAGTTGGCGTCTTCCTCCGTCTCGATGACGTCGTCGGTGCTCTGGGTCTCGGTGGAGACGAACGCCTCGGCGGCCTCGTCGTCGCGGGCCTGTTCGTTGCCACAGGAATCACAGACCATCACGTCGCCGTCGGTGTGCATCATCGAACCGCACTCCTCACAGAACTGCATACCCGACAGTCGAGCCAGCGGCCACTAAAGCGCTACTGGTTCTGTAGCTTCTCGCGTTCCTCGACGACCGGACAGTCCGCGAGACGGACCGTCTCCATGTCGACGAACTCGATTATGTCGGTCCCCTCGTTCGTACAGGCGATGTCGGGCGGGCCGGTGAAGTGGGGACACTGCTCACAGAAGCGGTGTTTCGACACTTCCGAGAAGCGGCGCGGCCCCTGCTGGTCCGATATCGAGGGCGCGTCGGGGTCGACCGAGAGGTCCTCCCAGACGTCGTCGTCGACGGCCGATCCCGCCTCGCCGGCGAACTCCTCGAAGGGGTCGGTGCCGCCGCCCCGCGATGGCCCGGCGTCGATGTCGCTGAACGGGTCGTCGTCGAGACGCGGGCCGTCGTCGTCCTCGGGGACGCCCGGCGAGGCGTCCTCGGGCGTCGACGTGGTCGAGTCCCCATCACCCGGTGTCGACTCAGTCGGGTCGTCGGTCGGTTCGGGGGCGGACTCGTCCGCGGGCAGGTCGTCGGCGAGGTCCTCGAAGGGGTCGCCGTCGCCCTCGGGGTCGGTGTCGATGTCGTC
>NZ_WPCA01000173.1 GCF_009741825.1 Halapricum sp. CBA1109 | reverse complement strand
GCGACTCACTGTACGACAAGCATCTCGAGGTGTTCCTCCGTGTGGGCCTGGCCGGGGAGACCGGCGTCACGGCGGCGTTGCTGGATGGGCCGACGGACGCCACGACCATCGTCAAGGAGACGGAAGTCACGGAGCGGGCCGCTACCGCGGCGCTCGACGCACTCGTCGGACGAGGGGTACGCAACGGTGTCGGCGGGGCGCTACGAGGCGACCGAACGACTGCGGGGGCTCGACCCCGAGACGCCGCCGCTGGAGCGAGGCATCCTCCCCCATCGGCTCGACGCCTTCGAGGACTACGTCGCACTCCCCGAACGGATGCGCGGGAACTACCCCTCGGGGTTCAGCGAGGAGGAGTTCCGCAACTATATGGGTGGGATGGCCGCCATCGACGACGCGACGGTCCGGGCCATCGTCACGGCCGCCGAACACGCTCATCCGCGACCGGACCGACTGCTCAACGTCGGGGGCGGCCCGGGCGCGTTCGCTGCCGAGTTCGACCGCCGCGGGGCCGACGTGACGCTCGTCGACCGGGAGTCGGTGCTCGACTTCCTAGAGGACCACCACCGCGAGCAGGGACTGAACGTAGTGGAGGGCGACGCGCGAGAGTCGCTCCCGACCGGCTACGACGTGGTGTTCGGTGCGCGGATGACTGTGTCGCTGACGCTGGACGGGATCCGTGAGTACTTCGGGAACGCATACGAGGCGCTCGACCCCGGCGGGACCTTCGTCGGCGCGGAGTGGGTCCGTGGGCGGTCCGAGGTGGCCGAACGGTTCGGCCTCCATATGGTCGCTATCTCGGAGGCGGGTAACACCTACACCGAGGCGGAGTACCGGTCGGCACTGGCGGACAACGGGTTCGTCGACATCGAGATAACCGACGTGCCGGACACGCGGTTCCAAGTGGTGGTCGGACACGTCCCCGACTCGGCGTGACTGCGTGGTGGTTCCGGTAACGTCAGGGAGTGAGATACCCGGCAATCTTTTACAGACGACTCCGAGAAGGGGAAAATATGACAACGGATCTGAACGGACAGGTCGCACTCGTCACCGGGAGTAGCCGGGGTATCGGGGCCGAGACGGCGCGGCAACTCGCCGACGCCGGGGCCGACGTCGTCGTCAACTACCTCACCAGCGACGAGGCCGCGGCAGCGGTGGCGGCCGACGTCGAAGACACCGGCAGCGACAGCCTCGTCGTCCAAGCGGACGTCACCGATCCGGACGCGGTGACCTCGATGGTGTCGAAAGCGGAATCGGAGCTGGGAACCGTCGACATCCTCGTCAACAACGCGAACTTACCGTTCGAGCGAAAGCCGATAGCCGAGATAACGTGGGCGGAGATGGCCCGGAAGATCGACGCCGAACTGAAGGCAGCGCTATCGACGACGAAGGCGGTCACTCCGGGGATGGTCGAGCAGGGCCACGGGCGCCTGCTCTACGTCTCCAGTGGCCTGTCGAAACGGGCGGACGGGCAGTCCGTCGCCCACGGCGTGGCGAAGTCGGGTCTCAACGCGTTCGTCCGATACGTCGCCGAGGAGTACGGGGAACACGGTATCACGGCGAACACCATCTCGCCGGGGCTTGTCGAGACCAGTGCCACGAGCGAGCGGATAGACGAGGAACTGCGGGCGAACGTCTCCCGCGCGACGCCGCTGGGTCGTGTGGCCCAACCCGAGGACGTCGCGGCGACTATCGTCGCGTTCGCGGGGGACGCCGGCCGGTTCACGACCGGGACCTACACGCCCGTCAACGGCGGGAGTCGGATGGAGTGACGGCCGCGACCGGGGGCGGTCGGGAGTCGTCAGTCCGCGTAGCCAGCGACCTGTTCCGTCTCAAGGGTCCGTTCGGCCGCCGCGACGGAGTCGGCGGACTCGCCGCTGTAGCCGACCGACTTCGAGCGGCGTTCGAAGGCGTTGACGACGACGCTGCTCGTTTCCGCATCGACCACGCGGACCACCCGGTCGACGCCCATCTCCTTGAGGTGGCCCTGCGCGCGCTTGATCGGTTTCGCGGCCTCCGGCGACGGCGGTTTGAACCCCGAGACGTCGTTGACGATGTCGAACCCGTCGTCGAGGTCCTCGGCCGCCGCGACTGCCTCCGTGGCCGCCTCGTCGATGCGTCGGCGTCGATGCGACCGCTCAGGTCGATGTAGAGCCGGTTGGTCCGAGTGTCTGCCTCGATGTCGTACATACCATCTACGTGTAGGATGGCAACTACAATCAGGATCGTACCTAACGAGTATGGGGAGAAGGGATGGCGGAGCGGCGGTCACAGCGGCCGAGACATCCGGTGTCCGGCCGTATCCCGGCCGCCTTACCGCCTAGGGCCCGGCCTGTCGACGACGGGAGACGGGGAGCCGGCCGGGCCGAATACGTATGTCGCTGGGTGCGTCCCACTAGCGTATGCAACAGCGGCAGAAACACAAACTCGCGGACACCGCCCAGCAGATAGTCGGAGGGTTCCTGCTGTCCGGTCCGTTCGTCGTGACCGCGGAGGTGTGGCGACTGGCACAGAACATGACCGTCTTCCACAGTCTGGTGTTGGTCGCCGGTGTCGTGGCAATCGGGTACGGCGGGTTGTACGGGGCCGACAACGACCGCGACCCGAATCGGGAGGCCGCGATAGCGGGCGTGCCGGTCCGGTTCGTCTCGGTGCTACTCGTCGCCTACGGGTCGGTCGCGGCGCTGGCGCTGTCGATAACCGCGCCCGAGACGTTCGTCGGTGACCTCCCGCGGACCGAGCGCCTCTACGTCACGCTCCGGGCCATCAGCGTCGCCGCTATCTTCAGCGTCGTCGGCGCGGTCACCACCGACAGCCTGTTCTGAGTGTCGCCAGGCGGGACTCGGCGGGCGACGGGCGTCGGCCGGCACGCTCTTACCCGTGAGGGCCTCACCGGACCGGTATGGTTAGTATCAGCGTCGTCGACGGCGAGGGGGACCTGACCGACGCCTTCGCCGTCCGGCAGACGGTGTTCGTCGACGAACAGGGCGTCGACGAGGCCATCGAGTACGACGACAACGACGGCGACGCGACCCACGTCGTCGCCTACGACGACGGCGAAGCCATCGGAACCGCGAGGTTGCGGGCCACCGAGGAAGCGACCGGGAAGGTCGAACGCGTCTCGGTGCTGGCCGCGTACCGCGAGCAGGGCATCGGCCAGTTGCTGATGGACGCAATCGAGGAACAGGCCCGCGAGGCGGGGTTCGAGCGACTGAAACTCCACGCCCAGACCCGCGCGGCGGGATTCTACGAGACGGTCGGCTACGAGCGCTACGGCGAGGCGTTCGAGGAGGCCGGCATCCCCCACGTGGCGATGGAGAAGGAACTGTAGTGTTCGGGGCCGGCGCGAGCGCCACCGCGTCCCTCAGTCGGCGTCGCTCCGCCGGCCGGACCACTCCTCGACGTCCAGCGCCCACACGCGCGGGTCCTCGTGTTCGTCCACGTCGGCGAGGAGGTCCGGCCGGTAGGCGTTGTCGGCCATCGCCCGCCGGGCGGCCTTCCAGTCGTCGATGACGATGCGGTCGAGGCCTCCCTCGACGATGACGCTCCGCCAGCTATCGTCGTCGGCGACGTCGTAGACGGTGAACGTCGCCGTCTCGGAACGCTCCGCGTAGGTCACCTTCTTGCCGGCGGCCGAGTGGCCGGCGAACAGGAAGTACAGTCGGTCCTCGCCGTCGAAGCCGAACGACAGCGGGACGCCGTAGGGCGCGTCGTCGTCGGCCATCGAGAGGACGCCGGTCCCCTGTTCGGTCAGGAACGTCGCTATCTCCTCGTCGCTCATCTCGTGGTCCTCCAAGAGGTCACTGCCGGGAGTCACGGCGACACGTACCGGTGGTCGACTCAAAATCCCACCGAAAATTATCACCGCGTGGAGTCCGCGTCGACGCGGGCTGCTAGTGTTTCTTGTAGGTCATTTCGGCATCGACCGCCTGACTTCGGGCGGTCGAACCGGTACATAGCTACAAGAAACACTATGACACAGTCACACACCGGCATCGCGTTTTTTCAGCCCGGTCGGCAAAGGGCCGGTATGCTGTTCCCCGAGACGGTCGAGACCGACCGCCTCCGACTTGAGCGACTCTGTCACGCGACCGTCGACGTCTTCGAGCACTACCGGCAGTTCTCGACCGAAGCGAGGGCCATCGACGAGGTGATGCGATACCTCCCGCGGGAGCCGATGGAGACGCCCCACGACGCCGAGGCGTTGCTCGACAGACGGGAGCGCCAGTGGGTGGAGGGCGAGCGTGCCGAGTACGTGATCAGGCCGAAATCGGGCGAGGACGGGGCCGGCGAGGTGGCCGGCACCGGCGGACTGATCGTCGACTGGGAGACAGCCACCGGGAAGCCGGCTATCTGTCTCCGCAAGCGGTTCTGGGGACGGGGCTACTCCGGCGAGCGAGCGGCGGCGATGATCGAGATGGCCTTCGACCGATTGGACCTCGGGTTGGTGGCGGTCCCGATCGAGGACGGAAACGACCGCTCCCGGCGGGCCGTCGAGGAGTACGTCGAACGCTTCGGCGGGCAGTACGACGGCGTCGTCAGGAACGCGACGCGGCGCCCGGACGGCCGGGTCGTCGACCGCCACCGGTACACGATCACGCGCGAGCAGTACCGCGAAGCGACGGACGGGACGTGACACCGCGCGGTATCGCGCGCTTTTGAGGCGTGTGCGAGCACACCCTATTTTGAAGGACACAGCCGTCCTAACAACGAGTATGGCCTCCGAGGACGCCGGTGGGGGGCCAGAGCGCTACACCGAACGGGTCCGGGACCACCTCGAAGGGGCGGGGTGGCGCCTCGACCGGACCCACGTCTCCGGGGACGTCTACCTGCTCGGCGGGACGAACCGCCCACAGGAGCGAACGGGCGTCGTCATCGTCGCCGCGGGCGAGGGCACGACACTTCAGAGGGACCACCTCCGGAAGGCAAAGAAGGCGAAACAGCGATACGACGCCGACACCGCGATGGCCCACGCGAGGGGGAGTGTCCCCGAGGAGATGGCGTCGCTGGCGGCCGAACACGACATCGAGATTCTCCCGACAGCGGCGGTGGGCGACGGCCCTGACGGTGTCGGCGGGG
>NZ_WPCA01000171.1 GCF_009741825.1 Halapricum sp. CBA1109 | reverse complement strand
AAAAAGGCCCGGTCGGTGTCGTCGTCGATCAACTCGCGGTTGGTGGCGTACACCGTCGACATCGCGAGGTCGACGTTGCTACTCGAGGCACCGAGTCCCGCCATCGCGTCGACGATGGCCTCGCCGCGGATGCCCCGGCGCCGCAGGCTCTTGATCGTCGCGCCCGCGGGTCCTCCCAGCCGTCGAGTTCGCCCGCCTCGATCAGTTCCTTGATCGAGGACGTCGACATCGAGACGTCGTAGGCGTCGACCTGGACGTGACCCCAGTGGATCACTTCGGGGTACTCCCAGCCGAAGTAGTCGTAGACGAACCCCTGCCGCTTGGCCGAGTCCTGCAGGTCGATGCCGCGGATGATGTGCGTCACGCCCGTCAGGTGGTCGTCGATACCGCTCTGGAAGTCAAGCATCGGCCAGCAGCGATAGTCCGCCGCCTCTTCTCGTGGATGGGGCGTGTCGATCATCCGGAAGGCCACCCAGTCCCGCAGCGCCGGGTTCTTGTGTTCGATGTCCGTCCGGACGCGCAGGACTATCTCGCCCGCGCTGTACTCCCCGTCGACCATCGCCTCGAACTCTGCGAGGGTCTGTTCGTGGTCTTTCTCGCGGTGTTCGCAGGCCTCGCCGCTGTTTTTCAACTCCGAGAACGCCTCCTGTGGGCACGTACAGGTGTAGGCCCCGCCCATCTCGATCAACTCGCGAGCGTGGTCGTAGTAGGTCTCCAGACGGTCGCTGGCCCGGATGACCTCGTCCGGTTCGAAGCCGAGGTAGTCGATGTCGTCCAAAATTGCGTCGTAGGCGTCTAGGTCCGGGCGCTTGGTCTCGGGGTCGGTGTCGTCGAACCGAACGAGAAAGGAACCGTCGTAGCGCTCTTTGTACCGACCGATCACGGAGGGCATCCGAGCGTGGCCGATGTGCCACGGGCCGTTGGGGTTCGGAGCGGCGCGCATCCGCACCTCGTCGTAGTCGTCGGCGTTCGGCAGGCCAGGGAGGTCGTACTCCTCGCTCTCGTCCTCGCTGTCGAGTTCCTCGAGTCGCTCCGGGGCGAGTTCGCCGAGTCGGTCGCGTTTCTCCTCGGTGCTCATCCCGTTGACGCGTTCGACGACGGGCGCGACGACGCCGGCGAGTTGGTCGCCGTACTCGCGGAAATCCGGATTTTCGCCCATCAGCGGCCCCATAATCGCGCCGACCTGTGCGTCGCTGTCGTGTTTGAGCGCGTTGAAGAGAGCGTTGGCCTCGGCCTCGGCCTCGGCGCGCTCGCGAATCTCGTCGTCCATACCCCGCGGTTGGACTGGCCCCGGCAAAACACTCCCGGGTTCGGTCAGCAGTACGCCTCCGACCGCATCGTACACAGCACCGACACCTCGTAGCCGTAGACGGCCGAGGAGTCGCCGCGAACCTCGGTACTGAGCGTCACCGTCGTCCGTTCGCCCGGTTCGAGCGGTTCGGAGACGACGCTCCACCCTCTGGAGGAACTCCGTGGCTCCGCCACCGTCGCGCCGGTCTCGTCGTAGACTCTCATTCCATAGCCGTAGTCGGCCGGATTCACCGTCTTCTCGCCGGTGTTCTCTATCGTCACGTCGGCGACGTACTCCCCGTCGCGTCCGACCCCGACATCGAGACGACGGTGAAGCGTCGACGGCGTTCGCCCGGACCGACCCGCCGGCCGGGACTGTCGGCGTCTGCTCGGTGGTCTGTTCGCCCGCCCGCGTGGTCGTACGCTCCGATAGCGAGGCCGTCTCCGACGGCTCCGAATCCTCGCCGTCGTCTGGGTCCGCATCGCTACTACAGCCCGCGACCAACGCGCCCGCGACCACCGCACCACTTCTGAGTATCGTTCGCCGGTTCACACGACCGCCCACGTTCTATCAGGAAATAACTGTTCTGGAATAATACCGTAGGCCCCTGTCCGACCGCCGGACAGCGCGTACCGGCGGCTACGACATCGTGAGAGAAGCCGCGAGAGACAGGGCTGCTCAGTACTCGCGTTCGACGAGGAAATCCGCGATGTCGTCGAGGCGATCGCGGGCCTCGCTGTCGGGGAGGACCCGGAGGTGGTCTTTGCCCTCCGCGATCAGGTCGTGGGCCAACTCGCGAGCGAAGTCGATGCTGCCGGCGTCCTCCAGTGTCTGGACGGCCGCGTCGATGGTCGCCTCGTCGACGGCGTCGACGTCCGTCTCGGGCACGAGGCTGTCCACGTCGACGCCCTGCTGGCGGGCGTGCAGCGTGATGATCGTCTGTTTGTCCTCGACGAGGTCCGAGCCGCGCTGTTTGCCGAGTTTCTCGCTCGGGGTCGTCAGATCCAGCAGGTCGTCCTGAATCTGGAAGGCGCGACCGACGTTGAGGCCGTACTGGTAGAGGGCGTCGACGTACTCGTCCTCGCCCATCAGGATGGCCGGCATCGACGCCGCGGCGGCGTACAGCACCGCCGTCTTCAACTCGATCATCTCAAGATACTCGTCGGTCGTGACCTCCGTGCGGGTCTCGAAGTCGATGTCGAAGCTCTGTCCCTCACAGATCTTCGTACAGGTCGTCGAGAGCTCAGAGAGCGCACGGACGGCGCGGTCCGGTTGCGCGCCCGTCTCCAGCATATTCTCGAAGGCTTTCGCGTAGAGGGTGTCGCCGGCGAGAATCGCCGTCGAGAGGTCGAACTCCCGGTGGACCGACGGGACGCCGCGTCGCATATCGTCGTCGTCCATGATGTCGTCGTGGATCAGCGTGAACGACTGGATGATCTCGATGCTGACCGCAGCGGCCATCAGGTCCATCTCGCCGTCGGGCGTCGGAAACGCCCGGTAGTCCTCGCTCAGCGGCGGTACGTCCGTGATCGCCTCGCCGGCGAGCAACAGTATCGTCGGCCGGAGGCGCTTGCCGCCGGCGTCCAGCAGATATCGCGAGGCCTCGTACAGCCGTTCCGGACGGACTATCGGCAACTGCTGTGGGATCGCCTCGTTGACCAGCGCCTGCCGCTGGGCGATGGCCTGCGTCACGGCGTCGGCGTCCGCGTCTGTCCCCTCGCTCATCTGTCTCACTCGACCAGCGTGATCAGGTTGCCGTTCCGGGTCAGGTGCAGGTCACGACCGACCGTGTACCCCATCCCCTCGGCCAGGTCCACGTACGGGGAGAACCCTTTGAGGTCCTGGTGAGCCGGGATGACGTTCTCCGGCTGGAGCGCGTCCAGCATCTCGTAGTGGCCCTCCGATCGGAGGTGGCCCGAAACGTGGATGTCGTCGTAGATGCGCGCACCCTGCATCCCCAGCAGCTTCTCGCTTTGGTAGCGCTGGCCCTCGTTCATCGGCTCCGGGATGACCCGGGCCGAGAAGATGACCTTGTCGCCGTCGTCTAGTTCGTACGGCGTCTCGCCGCGGCCCATACGGGTGAGCATCGCCCGCGGTTCGCCTTGGTGGCCCGTCACGATGGGCAGGAAGTTCTCCTTGCCCTCGTTCATAATCCGCTTGAACGTGCGGTCGACGGACTTTCGGTGGCCGTACATCCCGAGGTCGTCGGGGAAGTCGACGAAGTCGAGTCGCTCGGCGGTGCCCGAGTACTTCTCCATCGAGCGGCCCAGCAACACCGGCTGGCGGCCGATGTCGTCGGCGAACTCGACGAGGCTCTTGACACGCGCGATGTGGCTGGAGAACGTCGTCGCGACGATGCCGCCGTCGTAGTCTTTGACGCTGTCCATCACGTCACGGAGGTGACGGCGCGCGACGGACTCGGAGGGCGTGCGACCCTTCTTGCCCGCGTTGGTACAGTCCTCGATGTAACAGAGGACGCCGTTGTCCTCGCGACCAATCTCTCGGAACCGCTTCATATCGATGGGGTCGCCGATGACCGGCGAGTGGTCCATACGCTTGTCCAGCCCGTAGACGATTGCCCCCTCCGGGGTGTGGAGAACGGGGTTGATAGCGTCGATAATGGAGTGGGTGACGTTGACGAACTCCAGTTCGTTGCGCTCGCCGATGGACATCGTCTCGCCCGCGTCCATCTTGATCAGGTCGTTCTGGACGCCGAACTTCTCCTCGCCTTTGATCTGCTGTTTGACGAGTTCGATGGTGAACGGCGTCGCCACGATGGGCGCGTCGTAGCGGTGGGCGAGTTTCGAGATGGCTCCGATGTGGTCGAGGTGGCCGTGAGTCGGCACGATGGCCTTCACGTCGCCTTCGAGTTCGGACATCACGCGGTCGTCCGGAATCGCGCCCATATCGATCAGGTCGAGGCTGTGCATCCGCTCGGTCTCGACGTTGTCGTGGATGAGAACCTTCGAGAGGTTCAGCCCCATGTCGAAGACGACGACGTCGTCACCGGCGCGTACCGCAGTCATCTGGCGGCCGACTTCCTCGTAGCCGCCGATTGTCGCAATTTCGATTTCCATATGTATCACTCCGAGTGGCCGCCCCGTGCGGGGCCGAAGGACACACGACAACAGTCCGGGCTATCCGATGATACGCTCGTCTCGAACCGGATGCCGGATGGGCGGGTCGTCCCGACCGACGCCGCCGGCACACGGGTCGAAGTGACCGTCCGCGGGTCCCTCGGCCGCCGTCGGAGTGGCGACCGATGCTCGGTTACTAGCCTCTACAGCGGCCCGGGGTAAAAACTGTGCGGGTTATCGGCGTGACTCGCCCGCCTCGTCTTCCTCCTCGAGTTTCTGCTCTATCTCCTCGCGCCACGCCTCCTCCTCGGCCGGCCCGGCCTCCGTCCCGAACGGATCGCTCTGTGCGGAGTGAGGATCGTCTATCGGGTCGCTCGGATCGAACGCCTCGCCGCCGTCGCCCCCGCCGTCGAGCGGATCAGCCGCTGTCTCCTCGGCCGGCGGCTCTGAGGACCCGAGCGGATCAGACGGCTCCGACCGGTCGTCCGTCTCGGTCGTCGCCTCGTCGCTCCGACCGGTCGTCGTCTCGTCACCCCTGTTGGCCGACACCCCACCGCTTCGGTCGCCCGTCGCCTCGTCCGCGTCGCGGTCTGCCGACTCCTGTTCGGGCTCCTCGGCGGCCGATTGCTCGGCGTCGGCGGATTCCGCTGTGTCCGTCTCGACGGGACGGTTCACGCCGGCGTGGACCGCGTCGGTGACCAGCGTGAAGAGACGGTCAGCACGCCGGCGA
>NZ_WPCA01000216.1 GCF_009741825.1 Halapricum sp. CBA1109 | reverse complement strand
TCGGGGTCGCCGCCGACCGCGCCGGCGGCGGCCGCCTCGTCGCTGCCGCCGTCGCTCTCGACGAGTCCCGCGGTCGTCTCCCGGAGGTCCTCACACCGGTCGTGGGTGGACTCGCCGGGCGGAAACACGTCCTCGCGGCCGTAGGGACAGAGGTCGCGCTTGCCGACCAGCGAGATGCCCGCGAGTGGCTCTTGGAGGCCAGCGTTGAGGGTCCGGAGGTCCTCGACGAACTGGTGGCGCTGCTGTTTGACGGGCGTGACGACGACGATAGACTCGTAGCTCCCCTCCCGGAGCAGCGTCGCCCCGGCCGCCAGTGCGGCCATCGTCTTCCCGGTGCCGCAGGGGCCCTCCATCGCGAAGTAGCCGCCGCGCTGGCCGGCTTCGATGGCGCGTTCGACGGCGTCGGCCTGACTCGGGTAGGGTTCCTCGAACCCGAAGTACGGCTCCCAGTCGGGGACAGTCACACCGGAGGCTGTGGCGTGCCCGAACTTGAACCCCCGGATACGGCGGCGTCTGACGAGAGGTTTTTCAGTGGAGGGGTCGTTACTCGGTGTGATGGGCAGTACAGAGGACTCGCTGACGGTCGAGGAGTACATGAGTACGGACGTCTCGACCGTCGACCCGACCGCGACGGTGGAGGAAGTCGCCCGACGGATCGCCGACAGCGACGACCACAGCGGCCTCCCGGTCACCGACGACGACCACGTCGAGGGGTTCGTCAGCGCCAGCGACCTCCTGCTGGCCGACGACGACGACCCCATCACGTCGGCGATGTCGACAGACCTCCTCGTCGCCCACCCCGAGATGGACCTAGACGACGCCGCCCGCGTGATCCTCCGCTCCGGTATCCAGCGCCTCCCGGTGCTCGACGACGACGGCAACCTCGTCGGCATCATCTCCAACACCGACGTCATCCGCAGTCAGATAGAGCGCGCGACGCCGGACAAGGTCGAGGAACTCCGCGAGACCATCGAGGACGTCCACGACACCCCGACCACCCAAGAGCGCCGGACGGTCGCGCTGGCTGACCTCCGGCCGACTCAGACCCGGGTGTACGCCGACGAACTCGAAGGACGGAGTTACGAACTCGAACGCGGACTGGCCGAACCGCTGGTCGTCGTCGACAACGCCGGGGAACTGCTACTGGTCGACGGTCACCACCGGACGACCGCCGCGAACGAACTCGGTATCGAGGAGATGGAAGCCTACGTCATCGCCGTCGACGATCCGGTGACCCTAGAGATGGCCCGTACCGCCGACGAGGAGGACCTCCGGTCCGTCGACGACATCGAAATCGTCGACTACGCCCGCCACCCCCTCGTCGAGTCGACCGAACGCGGCGACGGGGAGTAGCCTACTCGCGCTCGGACAACGCCTCGCTCGCCTTCCGAACGCGTTCGCGCTGTGCCGCCGAGACGCCAGACTCGCGGGCCGTTTCGATCTGTGACTCGATCAGCGTGTTGAGTTGCTCGCCCCAGACATCCGGCGGGTTGGTCTGAATGTACTCGACCCAGCGCTCGATTTCGGCGATGCGCTGTTGTCGGTTTCGTTCGTGTTTTTCGGCCAGCGGGTCACCCGAGTCGGTCATAGATGTCCTCCACGTCTAGTTTCCGTACCCACCGTTCGAGCTGTGCGCTGCTAAGGCTTTCCTCGAACATCGTGAACAGGTGGACCGCGTCCTCGAAATCCCCGTTGGGGGTGACGCCAGTGAAAATATAACGCACGAACCGCCGAATCCTTCATTGCTTTTCGGGATAGATACGAACTATGTACGACGCCGAGGACCTCAACCGGATCCGGGAGAGCCACGAGGCGTGGCGCGAGTCGACGCTCTCGGAGACGCTCGATGCCCACGGTGAACGGGCCGAGCGGTTCAGCACCGTTTCGGGCCACGAGGTGGACCGCATCTACACACCGGAAGACGTGGCCGACACCGACTACGAGGCGGACCTCGGATTCCCCGGCCAACCGCCATACACCCGCGGGGTCTACCCGACGATGTACCGCGGCCGGACGTGGACGATGCGGCAGTTCGCGGGCTACGGTACCGCCGCCGAGACCAACGACCGCTTTCACTACCTGATCGAACAGGGCCAGACCGGACTCTCGACGGCCTTCGATATGCCGACGCTGATGGGACTGGACTCCGACGCCGAGATGGCCGACGGCGAGGTCGGTCGGGAAGGTGTCGCCGTCGACACGCTCGAGGATATGCGCGTTCTCTTCGACGGCATCGACCTCTCGGAGATATCGACCTCGTTCACGATCAACCCCTCCGCGCCGGTCGTCTACGCGATGTACGTCGCGCTGGCCGACGAGCGAGGCGTCGACCGCGAGCAGTTGCGCGGGACCCTCCAGAACGATATGTTCAAGGAGTTCATCGCCCAGAAGGAGTGGGTCGTCCCGCCCGAACCGTCGCTGAAACTCGTGACCGACGTGATCAACTTCTCCGCCGACGAGACGCCGAAGTTCAAGCCCGTCTCGGTGTCGGGCTATCACATCCGCGAGGCGGGGTCGACCGCCGTCCAGGAACTCGCCTTTACACTCGCCGACGGGTTCGCGTACGTCGAGGCGTGTCTCGACCGCGGGATGGCCGTCGACGCGTTCGCGCCCACCCTCTCGTTTTTCTTCAACAGCCACAACGACGTCTTCGAGGAGGTGGCGAAGTTCCGGGCCGCCCGCCGCATCTACGCCCGCCTGATGGACGAGTGGTACGACGCCGAGGCCGAGGCCAGCAAGCAACTCAAGTTCCACACCCAGACCGCCGGGCAGAGCCTCACCGCCCAACAGCCGTTGAACAACGTCGTGCGGGTCACCCTCCAAGCGCTTGCGGGCGTCCTCGGCGGGACCCAGAGCCTCCACACCAACAGCTTCGACGAGGCGCTGGCGCTCCCCAGCGAACGGGCGGTTCGGGTGGCGTTACGGACACAACAGATCATCGCCGAGGAGTCCGGTGTCGCCGATATCGTCGACCCCCTCGGCGGGAGTTTCGCCGTCGAGTCCCTCACCGA
>NZ_WPCA01000092.1 GCF_009741825.1 Halapricum sp. CBA1109 | reverse complement strand
CGAAGATTTCGAGATGACGAGAGAGCTACGGCTCTCTCGGACCACGCGCTTCGGGCTCTTCGAGCCCTGTAGTGCTTTCGTCGCCGGGGTTCCCGGAACTGGCTTCGCCCTTTCAGTTTGCCGGAAGACGCCGTCTTCCGGCCGCCCGAAAATCTTCGATTTTCGCAGGCCCCCAGGATTCGGCTGGTTGGACTGCAGAAACAAGCTCTTTGTTCGGTGCGTATCTGAACACTACCTCAATCCGCAAAAAATACCTACTCCTCGAGGCGAACGGTGTCGCCCGTCTCGACGCCGTCGGCCGCACCGGCCGGGAGTTCAACGATGCGGTCGGCTTTGGCCCCGCCCATCCCGACCCACGGCCTGAGCGTCGCCGTCTTCACGACCGTCTCGCCCTGCAACCAGAGGACGTCGAGCGACATCCTGACGAACAGCATATGGATGAACCGCCACTTGACCGCGTCGTCGCCGCCGACGGGGAGTCGCCGCGCCAGCGCCGAGGGCTCGAACTCGAACACCAGCGCGTACTCCTCGGGAATCGACGACCTGAACATCAGCCCCTTGGAGGTCTGAACGAACCCTTTGGCTATCTCGGCCTCCGACGCCAGCACCCGACTCTCCGACTCCGTCTCGTGGACGACGCGCATACAACCGCGATAGACCACCACGGAGAAAACAGTACCGCCGGCTTCGAAGCCCCTATTGGCCGGCCGCTACTGGGATCAGGTATGCACATCGGAGCCCACACCTCTATCGCCGGCGGCGTCTACAACGCCGTCGACGAGCAACTGGAGTACGACGGCAACTGCGGCCAGATATTCAGCCACTCCCCGCAGGTCTGGCAGGACCCGAACATCGACGACGACGAGGCCGAGCAGTTCCGCTCACTCTCTGAACAAGAGGGGGTCGGCCCGTGGGTCATCCACTCCTCGTATCTGGTCAACCTCTGTACGCCCAAAGACGACCTCCGCGCGAAGTCTATCGACTCGATGCAAAAAGAGGTCGACGCCGCCGCGAAACTCGACATCGAGTACGTCAACGTCCACCTCGGTGCCCACACCGGCGCGGGCGTCGAGGGCGGACTGGACAACGCCGCCAGCGCGCTGGACGAACTCGACATCCCCGAGGGCGTGACCGTCCTGATCGAGTCCGACGCCGGCAGCGGGACGAAACTCGGCGGCGACTTCGAGCACCTCGCGGGCGTCTTAGAGCGCTCCGAGCAGGACCTTGAGGTGTGTCTCGACACCGCCCACGCCTTCGCGGCGGGATATGACCTCTCGACGGCCGAGGGCGTCGCGGAGACGTTCGAGGAGTTCGACGATATCGTCGGGCTGGAGACCCTCTCCTGTGTCCACCTCAACGACTCCAAACACGAGTGCGGGACGAACAAGGACGAGCACGCCCACCTCGGCGAGGGCCACATCGGCGAGGAGGGCATCGAAGCGGTCGTCT
Organism: Halapricum sp. CBA1109; assembly: GCF_009741825.1. Lineage (GTDB taxonomy): Archaea > Halobacteriota > Halobacteria > Halobacteriales > Haloarculaceae > Halapricum. The sequence continues at coordinate 9,579 of NZ_WPCA01000092.1, read as the reverse complement.
CCCACGACGCCCTCGCGGACGTGCCGTTCGTCCTCGAAACCCCGACCGAGGACGGCCGCGGCTTCGCTTGGAACGTCGAGCGTGCCCGTGAGCTACGGGCCAGATAACCCCGGATGCGACAGTTCAGCGCGAGCTACCTCGAACACACCCGCCGCGGGATGTGGGCCGACAGCCGGGACGCACTCGCGGACCTCGACCTCAGGAGCCGCCAGCGAGTCCTCGACGTGGGCTGTGGCACTGGCGAGTTGACGCGCGTCCTGCGGGAGGCAGTGCCCGGAACCGTGCTCGGGTGTGACGCCGACCGGGACCTCGTCGACGGCAACAATATGGAACCGGGCCTGCGCGACCGTATCGTCGCGACGCTTGAGGACGGGGTCGTCGACCTCGCGGTGTGTCAGGCGCTGTTGATCAACCTCCCCGACCCCGCCGCGGCCGTCGCGGCGTTCCGGCGAGTGTCTTCGGACCTCGTGGCGGCGGTCGAACCGAACAACGCCGCTGTCACCGTCGACTCGACCGTCGAGAGCGAACCGGCGCTGGCCCGCCGCGCACGACGGCTGTTTCTCGACGGCGTCGAGACGGACGTGACGCTGGGAGCCGACGCCGCCGCGCTGTTCGAGGATGCTGGTCTGACCGACGTTCGGACCCGCCGCTACGACCACGAGCGAACCGTCGAACCGCCCTACTCCGAGGCCGAACTGAACGACGCCGGAGAGAAGGTCAGCGGGGACGGTCTCGACCGCTCGAAGGCGACTATCCTCGCCGGTGAGACGAGCGAAGCCGAGTTCGATGCCCTCCGAAACGACTGGAAGGCGATGGGCCGGGCCGTCGTCGAGCAGATGCAGGACGGCGACTACCGCCGGACAGAGACGGTCCCCTTCTACGTCACCGTCGGGCGGGTCCCCTGATCACACTACGTCACCGCGGACCGACGCACCGTCCTGTCGCTCCCGGTAGGCCCGGAGGGCGTCGGCGGCCGTCTCGGCCTCGTTCTCGTCCATCCCGAGCATCGACAGCGACTCCGAGAGCGTCGGCAACACCAGCTCACCGTTACGAAGTTTTTCGAAAGCCTCGTCGCTGCGTTCGGTCTGGTCGCCGTCGCTCACCCACAAACAGACCCCGCGGGGGTCCAGTATCTGCTCGTAGTTCTCCCGCGCCCGAGCGCCCTTCAGTCGCTGGGTGACGTTGTCCTCGAAGGAGGCGTTACACACCTCCAGGTGGATCGGTTCGTCCTCGAGGAGGTGAGCGGCCAGACACCGCTCGGGGGCGGCGTGGCCGCTGTCGTTGGCCCGGACGTACTCCGGATACTCGTCGGCCCACTCGGCCCGAACCGTCTTGCCCACGCCCTCGACACCCAGTGACTCCCGGAACTCGGCCTCCCGGTCGGGATCGTCCCGGAAGAGGATGTCCTTGGTGAGGTAGATGTCCAGTCGCTCGACGGGATCGAGCCCCAGCGCCACGTCGCCGTAGACCCACACCTCGCGGACGGGCACTGGCATACGGTCGTCCTCGACGGTGGCGACGATCTCCTCGACGCGGTCGAGGGCCGCCCCGCGGTCGAACTCGCTCATTACTCTCCGTCAGGGGGCCCAGCGTCAACTGTCTCTCGGTTCGGCCACCGCCGACCGCGACCCCGTGCGGCACGCCGGCACACGGTTGCGGTATCCTTACTACTCGGGGCCGAAACTCCGGAGGTATGGACGACGACCCGAGCGTCGCCGCCGCCTTCGAGGAACTGGCACGGTGGGCCGACGGCCCGTCCCCGCTGTACGAGCGGCTCTGCCGGGCCGCTGCCGCCGATCCCGCCCTCCGCGCGCTCGCCCGCGAGGTCCCCGACGACCGCTCGACTGCGAACGTCTTCCTCGCTGCCGTCCACCGAACGCTGTTCGATCACTCGGACCATCCGCTCGGAGAGTACTATCCGACCGTCGCGGACGATCCCCGGCCGCCCGACGACGGCCTGGGGGACGCCCTTCGGTCGTTCTGTGTGAGCCACGCCGGATCGCTCCGACCGCGCCTCCGGACCCGCCGGACCCAGACGAACTCGGTCCGCCGGAGCGCCGTACTCTACCCCGCCATCACACACGTGGCCGACCGGGTCGAAGGGCCGCTCGCGCTGGTCGAACTCGGCCCCAGCGCCGGTCTCAACCTGCTGGTCGACCGCTACGAATACGATTACAGCGGTTCGCCGGCGGGCGATATCGGTTCGGCGGTGACCATCGAGACGGACCTCCGGGGCGGCGACCCGCCGCTGTCGACCGACCCGCCGGCGATCCACTCCCGGACCGGGATCGATCTGAACCCGCTGGACCTGACCGACCCCGAGGACGCGGCGTGGCTGCGGGCGCTCGTCTGGCCCGACCAGCGCGAACGCCACCGTGCGCTAGCGAGCGCCATCGACCTCGGCCGCGAGGACCCACCGGAGATAGTCGCGGGGGACCTGCTCGCGGATCTACCGGCGGTCCTGGAGTCGATCCCGGACGACGTGCCCATCTGCGTCTTCGACACGCTCGTTCTCTACCAAGTTCCCGACGACGTGCGGGAGCGACTGGGGAGCACGATCCGCGAGTACGCCCGTGAGCGACCGCTGCACTGGCTGGCCGGCGAGGCGGAGTTCGGCGATCACGACGCATCCGCCTGAACTGGACCCGCAAGACCGACGCCGGGGTCGAGACGGACCTACTGGCGGCCTTCGAACAGCACGGCGAGTGGGTCGAGTGGCAGGGGGTGTGACCGCAGGTGGCGGTAGCGCCACCGCGTTTTTGAGCCACCCGGTCGAACGCCGCCCTATGGAGTTCGACCGTTTCGGCGACGACGAGGACCCGTCGCTGTTGTTCGTCCTCGGATGGGGAAACCGCACCCACCACGAGCCAGTCCGGTGGCTGATCGACCACCTCAGCGAGGAGTTTCGCGTCCACACGGCGACGCTCCCGGTCCACGTCACCGACGTACAGGCCGAGTGGGTCCGGCCGGTCGAGCGCTACGCGGCGGACCTCGATTCGCCCGCACTGTTGGGTCACAGCGCCGGCGGACTGACGGCCGCCCACACCGATATCGACGCGCGGACGCGGACCTACCTCAGCCCGTGGTGGGGGTACCCGCCGGCGACCCGCGGCCCGCATATCGACCTCGTGGCGAAAATCCCGCTCGACGCGAAACTGCTCCCCAGCGGTATCAACGCGACGGCCCTCGGCGCGCACGCGACCGAGCGACAGGTCGAGGAGACGCCGTCCCGGGTGTCGCCGCGGTTCCTCCGGGCGACCCGTGCGGCCCACGAGTCAGTCCCCGAGGCGGACGAGGACGCGTCGTCTTCTGTTCGCTGTCGGACCGGGTCGTCTCGCTGCGGGCCATCGGCGACACCGTATCGAGCGAACGGCTGGTCTCTACGACGGCGGGCACGAACTGTTCTCCTCGCGCTCGCGGGAGGCCCACCTCGACACCCTGCTTTCGGTGTGTCGAGAGGGACCCGACGCGCTCGACTAGCAACGAAACCCTCAGGCCCGTGGGCGACAAGCCTCGGGTAATGAACTGCGACAAGTGCGGCGCCGACGCGGTGATGCACGCCGCCTACTCCGGCCTGCACCTCTGTGAGGAACACCTCCGTCGGGCCGTCGAGAAGCGCGTCCGTCAGCGTGTCCGCGAGGACGGCCTGATCCCCGACGACGCCACGCCCGAGGACCCGGTGACGTGGGTCATCGGCCTCTCGGGGGGGAAAGACAGCGTCGTCCTCACGAAGATTCTCCACGACACGTTCGAACAGGACCCCCGAATCGAACTGGTCGCCCTCTCCATCCACGAGGGCATCGAGGGGTATCGCGACGCCAGTCTCGACGCCTCCGAAGAGTTGACCGCCGAGTTGGACATCCGCCACGAGACCGTCAGCTACGCCGAGGAGTTCGGTATCGAGATGGACGACGTCGTCGAGGACGACCCCGAGAACATGGCCGCCTGCGCCTACTGCGGGGTGTTCCGCCGGGACTTACTGGAGACCTACGCCGAGGCGCTTGAGGCGGACCTGATGCTGACGGGCCACAACCTCGACGACGAGGCCGAGACGGCGCTGATGAACGTCTTCGAGGGCGATATCGAGCAGATGGCCCGCCACTTCGACGCCAGCCTCGGCCCGATGGACGAACGCTCCGAGCAGGACCACCACGTCCCGCGGGCCAAGCCCCTCCGGGACGTCCCCGAGAAGGAGGTGGCCCTCTACGCGCATCTGGCCGACCTCCCGGCCCACATCACCGAGTGCCCCCACGCCGAGGAGGCCTTCCGCGGCGAGGTCCAGGAGTTGCTGCTCGGACTGGAGGACGACCACCCCGGGACCCGCCACTCGATCATGGCCGGCTACGAGAGACTGGCCGCCCTCGCGGCCGAAGCCTACGGCGACGACGCCGACCTCGGGGAGTGTGACCGCTGTGGCGCGACGACAGCACGGGACATCTGCCGGAAGTGCGCGCTGGTCGAGGCCGTCGAAGCAGTCTGAGTCAGAGAAAGAGCAGGGCGATGCCCGCGAGGACGCCCACCGCGCCGACGGCCACACCGAGGTTCGCCTGCCGTCGCGGGAGCATCTCCCGGGCGTCCAGCAGGATAGCCGTCCCGAGGACCAACACGCCCGCGAGGAACACCGTCGGCGGCAGGAGCGGGAGCGCCTGCTCCTCCTGATGGGGCGACCCAGTGTTGTGGGCGAGTGCGGTACCGGTCGCCAAGAGACAGCTACAGAGGAGTCCGAGAGGCCGCTTCATACGCTCACCTCGGGGGCCGTGTCCGGCACCGCGACGTAGGTCAGCAGGAGGCCGGCGAGGGCACTCAACACGACCGCACCAGTCCAGACGTGAACCGTCCAAGTGATCAGCCACCCGAGGGCGACCACCGCGACGCCGAAGTACGCCGCGCCGAACGAAAGCGGGACGGCCACCCCGAACAGACGGATTCCGGGTCCCGAGAGCGGGAGCGTCTGGACCAGCAGGTCGGCGACGAGACCGGCAGCGAGGACCGAGACGACCAGCGGTCCGGCGACCGGTGTCGTGGCGAACGTGATCGCACCCGGAAACAGGAACACGAGCGTCAGCGCGCCCGGCGGGAGGTCGAACCGCCGGGCCAACAGGAGCCCAGCTCCGACCAGCAGCGACGGGAAGACGACGAACGTGGCGACGCCGAGTTCGCGGCTCCCGAAGCTTCCCCCGAACGCCGTCGGTTGGTGAGCGGGTTGACGATAGCCGAGAACAGGCCGACGATGGCGAACGCGAGCCCCGCCGACAGCAGCGCCGGCAGGAGCGCGAGGCCGGTCGGTGGCTCCGCACGACGCCAGGCCGAACGCAGCGGCGAGGACAGAAACAGGACGCCGCCGGTCGCCAACAGTAGGTGGGTCGGACTCGTCAGCGCCTCGACGCCCTGCTCGAAGCCGAAGGTGCTGTGCCAGAGAAAGTCGCCGACGCCGCCGAAACCAAAGAGCACGACGCCGAGGACGCCGACGCCGTACCCGGTCGGGACCGCGTCGACCCAATTCGCGCCGGCGCGCCGACGGCCGACGGTTGCGAGGCCGAGCGTCGCCGCGATGCCGAGAAACGCCGTGTAGAAAAAGACGTGTTCGGGCGTGAAAAATCCCTCCTCGGCGAAGGAGATGTTCCCGACGGCGTGGGCGCGAGCGTCGAGGGCGACACCGAGAACCATCAGCGCCGACAGCGCGGTGACGGCGATGTCCAGTCGATCCCGTGTCAGTTCGGGCATCGACCACGACGACCGTGTGAGCGATTCGCTCACCATACCCGACGGTAGCGATGCGAGCGGCTTACGCTTTCGGGAGTGTGAAAGAAGGCGATTACGGGCCGCGGAGTACCAGCCTCAGTCCGTCCGGATGACGTCCAGCCCGTTGTTCTTCTCGAGTTCGCTGCGGCCGCCGTCGGTCTCGCCGAACTCGGTCGCGTTCGCGCTCGAGTGGGACCCGCCGCCGACGTCGGTCTCGACGTTCTGGCTCGCGTCGAAGTCGACCTCGTCGGGGTCTTTGATCGCCTGACGGGACTTGTCGGCCTGCTTCTGGGTCGTCGGACCCAGCACCTGAGCGCTCTGGACGCCGGTCATGATGGCCATAACGCGGACCTTGCCCTTGTACTCTTCCTGGATGCGGGCGCCCCAGATGACGTTGGCGTCGGCCTCCAGACGGTCGGTGATCTTCTCGGCGATGCCCTCGGCCTCCTTCAGCGTGAGGTCGGGGCCGCCGGTGATGTGGACCAAGCCGCCCGAAGCACCGCGGTAGTCGACGTCCAAAAGCGGGTGGTTCATCGCGTCTTTGACCACCTCGTCGGACTTGTTCTTGTCCTGTGTTTCGCCGACCAACATCACCGCGACGCCGCCCTTGTTCATAATCGCGGTCATGTCGGCGTAGTCGAGGTTGATCAGCGAGGGCTGGGTGATCGTCTCCGAGATGCCCTTGACCGTCTCGGCGATGATCTGGTCCATCACCGAGAAGGCCTTGCCGATGGGCAGGTTCGGGACGTAGTCGAGCAGCCGGTTGTTGTCGAGTACGATGATGGAGTCGGCCTCGTTGCGCAGTTCCTCGAGGCCCTCCTCGGCTTTGACGGTGCGGGCTCGCTCGACGTTGAACGGCGTCGAGACCATCCCGACGACGATAGCGCCCTGTTCTTTCGCTATCTTCGAGACGACGGGTGCCGCGCCCGTGCCCGTCCCGCCGCCCATCCCGGCGGTGACGAACACCAGATCGGCGTCGCCCAGCACTTCCTTGATCGTCCCCTGTGCCATCTCGGTGGCTCGCTCGCCCATCGAGGGGTCGCCACCGGCGCCGAGGCCGTTGGTGAGAGACTTGCCGACCAGAATCTTCGTGTCGGCCTCGATCATCTTGAGGTGCTGTTTGTCGGTGTTCAGCGCGATGGTGTCCGCGCCGTCGACGCCGATGTTGTACAGGCGGTTGACCGTGTTGTTGCCAGCGCCGCCACAGCCGACGATGACGATCCGGGGGTCGCCGAAGCCGTCGCCGTCCGCGTCGTCGATCTCCCGCTGCTCCGCCTCCTCGTGCTCGAGTGCTTCTTTGACTATATCTTGCATGGATCTACACCTTGGCCCAGGTGCGGCGCTTGCGCTTCTCGGAGGGGCGCTCCTGGTCTGTGCCCTCCTCGCTGATCATATCACGAACTGCTGATCGAATCGCCTCGCTGCGATTGGGGTACTCCCCCGTTTCGACCATTCGTTCGACCTCTTCTATCTGCTGTTTCGGAATCCGTAGTGTCACACGCTCCATTTTTTGATCGTTCCCCTTTGGGTAAGACGGTGCCGAGCGCACGTACGCCGGCCGTTGTACACAGCGAAACCGCGCGACGGCGACGGCCTCATCGGAACCGACCTCGCTGTGTAAGACGATCCGTCTTACGCAAGGTGTACCACAGACCACGGCATAATAAAAGTTAGGGTCAACGTATGACACGTCCGGGTTTCGGGACGTAAACGTCCCCTGTGCGCCGTATACGCCCGATTAGCTCTGGTCGAGTACGTCGGCGGCGGGCGTCCGGCGGCCACAGCTCGGGCAGAAGCCCCAGTCCGAGCGTATCTCGTCGCCACACTCACAGAACACCCGGTGAGACGCTTTCTCGCCGCAGTTCGGGCAGTAAACGTGGGACTGCGACAGGGTCTCGCCACACTGTGAACACGTGTTAGACACCTCGTCGGCGTCGTCGTCGGCGGTGCGCTCCGGTGTCTTACGGTCGGCGTCGCCGTGTGACGGAGCCGACGACGGTTCGTGTGACGCCGTCTCGTCGGTGTCCGCTGTGGCCGTTCCGTCGCCGTCTAACGTGATGTTGACGTTGATATCTTGGGGCTGAGCGGGCGTAAACGCCCCGTCGAGGCGGTCGGCGATGATGGCGTCGACACGTTCGGTGACGAGTTCGTCGAGGCTGTCGGACGCGGCGTCGTCCGTCGGCGGTGTCGACGGGGACGCAGCGGCGTGCTCGTCGAGATACTCGCGCAGCGCGTCTCGCATGACCTCGCTCTTGGAGGCGTCGAACTCCTCCAGTCTGGCGATTAGGTCGTCGTCTGCGCGGAACGTGATCTTACTCATCCGATTCGTCGTACACGATGTCTTCCGGGTATTTCAATCTTCCCGAGCGTCTGACGGGCGTCTGTCGGACCTACTCGAACGGATCGAACGATAGCGTCCACGACTCGCCGCAGTCGGGACACGTTATCTCGTGGACGTCAGACCGGAGGAGCCGCGAGTTCGTCTCCACCGCCAGTTCGTCTGCGCGCTCGGCACACGCGATGTGAAAGCCCGTCTCACAGCCGTCACACGTCACCGACCGGCCGCCGCGTGCGAGTTTCTCGCCACAGTACGCACACGAGAGGAGTGCCTGCTGCATCAGTTGTCTCTCACTGACAGAGATATATAATGGTTTTTCGTCTGGTATCGGTCGTGAGAACGGCGCGACCGGCGCGCGGCGGTGCGAATAATAACCCTTAAGTCTGCTTGCCGGGCTACGGATAGTTGCGACCGCCCTTAGCTCAGACTGGTAGAGCAGTCGACTGTAGATCGACTTGCCCCCCGTTCAAATCGGGGAGGGCGGACTTTTCCTGCGAACAACGTGAGCAGTGAGAAATCTCTTTCGACACGATTTGAGCTTGTGAGTCGCGCGCAGCGTAGCGGGGACGTCTCACAGTGTTCAAATCGAGGAGGGCGGCGGCGAACGAACGCCGGACGTAGACATAAGACGCTCCCGACGCTATCGGGGGTATGGCGCCACGATACCGGTTGACGAGCGTCGACACGGTCGAACAGGAGGGGTCGTGGTTGTTCACAGTGCGGGACGCACACGGCGAGGAGACGGAGGTCGTACTGGTCCCGTGCGGGGAGTCGGACGCCCCACCGGTCGAGGCGTGGGTGAACCGCTGTACGCACGAGGACCAGCGCCTCCACCGGGAGGGAATCGGGGCCGTGACCCGGGACGGCGGTATCGTCTGTCCCAAGCACGGGTCGGTGTTCGACGCCTGTTCAGGGTTCTGTGACAACGGCGAAGCCGCCGATACGACGCTGCTGTCGGTCGATATCGACGTCGAAGACGGGCAGGTCTACCTCGCCGACGACGAGGCGACGTACCTCCGGACGGGACCAGCCGACGACGATGACGACGACGGCCCGCAGTCGACATCGCACCTCCAGTTCTGAGGGGGCGATGGCCGCAGTCGAGTCGTCGGTACACGCGGCGTTCCCGTTCGGGCGCGCGTACGGGAAATCGATGGACGGGACCGCCGTGAACGGTCGCCCCCTTTTTTGGGAGTTCCAGCCGTTCGTACTGCCGTGGTCACATATGGGTGTCCTTGACCGGTCGACGTGGTTTGCGCACGGTGAGGAGAGCGACCGGGATCCCTACCGCTGTGTCTCTTGTGGGCAGTCACTCCCCGTGCAGTATCACTCCTGTCCCGAGTGCGGAAGCTACGACATTCGGGCGGCGAAATGGCTCGACGACTGATAGTGTTTCTTGTCGCTGTGTACCGGTTCGATCGCCCGAGTTCGTTCCTGCGGAGTGACACGACGCAGGGCTCGGGAGCGACAGCGTGCGCCTCCCGGTGGGCGGTCGATGA
>NZ_WPCA01000214.1 GCF_009741825.1 Halapricum sp. CBA1109 | reverse complement strand
ACGACGGCCCGGGCATCCCCCGACGACGAACTCGACGCCATCGACTCGGGCACCGAGACACCACTCCGGCACGGCACCGGACTGGGGCTGTGGCAACTCACGTGGGCCGTCCGGACGATGGGTGGAGAGCTTTCGTTCGACACCGACGACGGGACGACGGTCACGTTCACCGTCCGCGACCGGCAGTAGGCCCGGCGGGAGACCGACCGTCCGCACCCGAATGCAGGGCATACTTTCATAGGAGTGACCCGCAAACGCAGAAATACGATGGTCGACAATGATGATTCACAGTTGGAGGCACGACTCCCCGACCAGCAGTACTATCGTCCGCCGTCGAAGTTCGTCGGACAGGCGAACGTGACGGACCCGGCGGTGTACGACCGCTTCGAGGAGTTCCCGGAGGGGTTCGAGGAGTACGCCGAGTTGCTCGACTGGGACTCCCACTGGGAGGAGGTGCTGGACGACTCGAACCCGCCCTTCTTCGAGTGGTTCACCGGCGGGACGCTCAACGCCTCCTACAACTGTATCGACCGCCACCTCGACGAGCGAAAGAACCAGACCGCTCTGCTGTGGGAAGGTGAGGGCGGCGAACAGCGGAACATCACCTATCAGGACCTCTATCGGGAGGTGAACAAGATGGCGGCGGCGCTGAAAGAAGCCGGCGTCACCGAGGACGATGTGGTGACACTGCACCTCCCGATGCTGCCCGCCCTGCCCATCACGATGCTCGCCTGCGCCCGCATCGGCGCGCCACACTCGGAGGTGTTCGCCGGGTTCTCGGCGCAGGCGCTGGCCGACCGCATCGACGACGCCGACAGCGACGTGGTCGTCACCGCCGACGGTTACTACCGCCGCGGGGACTTCCTCGACCACAAGGAAAAGGCCGACGAGGCCTGTGAAGCCGCCGAGAAAGACGTCGACAAAGTCCTCGTCTGGGAGCGACACGAGGGCGAACTCCACCCCGACGCCGAACTCGTCGAGGGCCGGGACGTGCTGGTTTCGGAGTTGCTGGCGAACAACGAACGCGCCCGCGTCGACCCCGTCGAGCGAGACGCCGAGGACCCCCTTTTCCTGATGTACACCTCCGGCACGACGGGCCAGCCCAAGGGGTGTCAACACCGGACCGGGGGCTACCTCTCCTACGCCGCCGGGACCAGCAAGTACGTCCTCGATATCAAGCCCGAGGACACCTACTGGTGTGCCGCCGACATCGGCTGGATCACCGGCCACACCTACATCGTCTACGGGCCGCTGGCGCTGGGGACGACCAGCGTGATGTACGAGGGGACGCCCGACCACCCCCACAAGAGCCGGATGTGGGAACTGGCCGAAAAGTACGACGTGGACATCTTCCACACCTCCCCGACCGCAGTCCGGATGTTTATGAAGTGGGGCGAGGAGTATCTGGAGGGGTACGACTTCGACTTCCGGCATATGACGACCGTCGGCGAACCCATTCAACCCGAAGCGTGGAACTGGTACTACGAACACATCGGCGACGAGGACGCCGTCATCGTCGACACGTGGTGGCAGACCGAGACCGGCGGCCACCTCATCACGAACCTCCCGGCGCTGGACAATATGAAACCGGGCAGCGCCGGCAAGCCCGCGCCGGGCATCCAGCCGGCGATATACGACGACAACGGCGACCCCATCGAACCCGCCAGCGGCCGGGCGGGCAACCTCGTCATCGAGCGGCCGTGGCCCGGAATGCTCCAGACCGTCTACGGCGACGACGAGCGGTTCATAAACGAGTACTGGCGTGACTTCTCTGACGTCGATAGCGACGACCCCGAGGACTGGGTGTACAAGGCCGGCGACGGGGCCGTCCACGCACAGGACGGCTACTATCGAATCCTCGGCCGTCTGGACGACGTGATGAACGTCGCCGGGCACCGACTCGGGACGATGGAACTCGAATCGGCCGTCGCGGAGGTCCCCGAGGTAGCGGAGGCGGCGGTCGTCGCCCGCGAGGACACCGAGAAGGGCGAGGTCCCGGACGTCTACGTCACCCTGCGGGACGGCGTCGACCGGGCGGGCATCGAGGACAAGATAGTCGCGGCCATCGAGGACGACATCGGGAAGTTCGCGCGGCCCAATGCCGTCGTCGTCGTCGCGGACCTCCCGAAGACCCGGTCGGGAAAGATTATGCGCCGCCTGCTCGAGAACATCTCCAACGGCGACGACCTCGGCGATACGACGACGCTCCGGGACCCGAGCGTTCCGGAGGACATCCGCGATCAGGTGCAGGGGTAGGGCTCACCCCCGGCCACCAGCCAACTCCCGCGCCGCGGGGAGGGCACGCAACCGCAGCATCGACAGGCCGCCGAGGACGGGCCCGACAGCGAGGGGGGCGAACGCCCACTGCCAACCGACCACGTCGGCGACCGTCGGGAGCAGTTGTATCGAGACGGTCGTCAGCAGGAAGCCGATAGCGGTCTGAAGGGTCAGCGCCGTCCCGACGTAGCTCCCCTCGGCGAGTTCCGAGACGGCCGCCGAGAACTGCGCGGAGTCGGCGACGACGACCACGCCCCACGCGAGGACGAACGGGACGACCACAAGCGGCGAGCGACCGAAGACGACGCCGGCCCCGAGGCAGGCGCTCGCGCTGGGGGCGAGGCTGACGACGGTGACGGGCGTCCGGCCGTAGCGGTCGGCCAGCGGTCCCGCGAGTGCCGCGCCCGCGCCGCCGGCGGCGATCATCCCGAACGTCGCCAGCGCGGCCGCCGTCCGCGGGGGTCTGCCACCGCGCCGCTGGCGGCGAAACTGGCCAGCAGGTACGCCGGCATCCACGTCCAGACGGCGTACAGCTCCCACATATGACCGAAGTAGCCGCCGTTGGCGAGCATCGACGGCCGGTCGGCCAGCAGGCGACTGATGGCCCGCGGGTCGAACGGCGCCGTCGGCGATTGGTGGGGCCCGGGCCTGACGAACAGGACGAGGACGCCGCCGAGGGTCGCCAGCGCGGCCGCGCCGTAGAGGACGAGTCGCGGTCGGCCGACGCCGCCGACCCCCCGGAGGAGATGCGGGAGAGCAGAACCGACGCTCAACGCGCCGACGAGGACGCCGATGG
>NZ_WPCA01000109.1 GCF_009741825.1 Halapricum sp. CBA1109 | reverse complement strand
CGGTTCGCGCCAGACGACCGACGGGCGGTCGATGGCCGCGACGACCGCGTCGTGGTCGACGCTGTCGATGCGTCGACTGCGCGCCGTGATGTCGGCGTCCGTCGCCGGGCCCGTGGCCCCGTCACCGCGCAGTGATTCCATCTCCGGTCGCTTGGGACTCCGCTCGCTTAAGCGCTGGCACTTTCGGCGGGACCAGTTCTTTATGCGTGTGTCCCGTCCCCTCACAACAGTACTTCGACGCTGGACGTGGTCGCCGGAGTCCGCTGAGAGCCGACGTAGCCTGGAGACAGACTGATGACGACACACCTCGACCGCCCGACGGTACAGATCGGACTCGCCGTCGCCAGCGACGACGACCGGGAGATGCTCGAACGCCTGTTCGGGAGCGAGGACATCGTCGACGTGACCGGCGACGTGCCCGCCGGGACGGACCTCTGTCTGGTCGACGAGGGCGGCCTCGGACGGGCGGACGACGCGCTCACCCGGTGGCGGACCACACAGCACCCGACGTTCGCGCCGGTGTTGTTGCTCCTCGACCCGGAGCGGCGGGCGAGCGGGGGACGCCGACGCGTACGACCGCGTCGACGCGATGTTGCGGACGAGCGCCTCGAAACGGACCATCGGACAGCGCATCGAGGCGCTGTTGGGGATGCGGACCGCCTCGGAACCGCTCGCCGACGACGAGTTGGGCAACCGGCTGTTCGACATCAGCCCGCTTGCGAGCGTCGTCCTCGACGCCGACGGCCGGATAGTCAGGGCGAACCGCCGCGCCGAGACGGTGCTGGGCCTGTCTCGCTCGGAAGTCGAGACGCGGGCCTACGACGACCCGGCGTGGCACGCGGTCGACGAACACGGCGACCATATCCCCAGCGAACAGTTGCCGTTCGCACGCGTGCTCGACACCGGTGAGCCGGTGTACGGCTACGAACACGGCATCGACCACCCGGACAGCGAGCAGGTGTGGCTCTCGGTCAATATGGCGCCGGTCGTGGACGACACCGGCGCTATCGAGTACGTCGTCGCCGCGATGAAGGACATCACCGTCAGCAGGGCACAGGGACACGAACTCGAACGGCAACTGGACTTCTTCGAGAAGGCCCAGAGCATCGCCAGCGTCGGCGCGTGGGAGTACGACGCGCAGACCGGCGACGCCTACTGGACCGACGAAGTCCTGCGGATCCACGGCCTCGACGCGGACGCCGATCTCACGCCCGAACGGAGCCTCGACCACTACCACCCCGAGGACCGCGATGCCGTCCGGTCCGCGTTCGAGGCCGCCGTGGAGGACGACGACCCCTACGACGTGACGGCCAGACTGATCACTGCCGAGGGGGACGAACGGTGGGTCCGGACGTGTGGCGAACCGCAGTACGTCGACGGGGAACTGGCCCGCGTCCGGGGGACGATACAGGACGTCACGGAGTACAAGCGACAGGAGCGCGAGCGCGACCGGATGGCCCGGGCTGTCGACGCGGCGCCCCTCGGCGTCACGCTCTCGGACCCGTCCCGGGAGGACAATCCCCTCGTGTACGCCAACGACGGCTTCCTCGAGATGACGGGCTACGACCGCGAGGCGGTCCTCGGCCGGAACTGCCGGTTCCTGCAGGGCCCCAACACCGACCCGGAGACTGTCGCCGAGATACGTGCAGCCATCGACGACGAGCGCCCGGTTTCGGTCGTGATCCGCAACTACCGGGCCGACGGAACGGAGTTCTGGAACAGCCTCGACATCTCGCCGGTACGGGACGCCACCGGCGAGGTGAACCACTTCATCAGGTTCCAGCAGGACATCACCGCCCGCATCGAGCGCCAGCGCCAGATAGAGACGCTCGGCCGGTACCTCCGGCACAACCTCCGCAACCGGATGAACGTCGTCACCGGGATGGCGGAGTTGATCCAAGCCCACGGCGACCCGCCGCTGACGGAGTACGCCGACCGAATCGAACGCACCAGCCGCGTCCTCATAGAGAACGTCGACAAGGAGCGGGTGATCACGGAACTGCTCCGGACGGACGACCCGCCCGTCGTCGCCATCGACCTCTCGACGACGCTCCGCGAGGCCGTCGCGGACCTGCGGGCGGACTACCCCGACGCTGACGTTACGCTGTCCCTCTCCGAGTCAGCGTCCGTCGATGCCGTCGGCCGCCTCGGGACGGCGCTCACTGAGTTGCTCACGAACGCCGTCGTCCACAACGACGCCGACACTCCATCGGTCGCGGTCACCGTCGAGCAGGGACCGGAGACGACGACGGTCGAGATAGCCGACGACGGGCCGGGCATCCCGGACGTGGAGGTGGACGTACTCACCGGGACCACCGAAGAGACGGCGCTCGCTCACGGACAGGGGTTGGGACTGTGGCTCGTCTATCTCATCGTCCGGCGTTCCGGCGGCACCGTCACCTTCGACGACGCCCCGGACGGCGGCAGCGTCGTCACCGTCGCTCTCCGGACGGCCGGCGCGGACTGACTCGCCCAAACGACTACAACGCCGCCGGCACTCGGGACAGTATGCGCATCGTCACCGAAGACCCGACGGCGACCGGCGGCGTGCGGGAGTACACACCGGCGGACGCGGCCTACGACGGCGAGCGCGGGGTGTGGCGCGTCGTCCTCGCGGCCGGCGACGGCCCGGACATCGAGCGCTCGATTCCGCGGGAGCGCGTCGTCTACGTCGAACGGGAGCGCGACACTGTTTAGGGGATATCGACTACGGGTCCGCATATGGAGACACAGGAGGCGACCCGAACCTGTCGGTCGGTGCTCGACCGGGTCGGTGACGCCGTCGTCGCCGACGACCGCTTTCTCTCGACGATCATGACCGGCGTGCTGGCCCGCGGCCACGTCCTGCTGGAGGACGTGCCGGGGACCGGCAAGACGCTGACGGCCCGGAGTTTCGCCCGGGCGCTCGGACTGGAGTTCCAGCGCATCCAGTTCACGCCCGACCTGCTTCCCTCGGACATCACGGGGTCGAACATCTACGACAAGGAGACCGGGCAGTTCAGTTTCGCTCCGGGGCCGGTGTTCGCGAACGTCGTGCTGGCCGACGAGATAAACCGCGCGCCGCCGAAGACCCAAGCCGCGCTGCTGGAGGCGATGAGCGAGGGGCAGGTCACCGTCGACGGCGACACCCACGACCTGCCGGACCCCTTCTTCGTCATCGCCACGCAGAACCCTATCGAGCAGGAGGGGACGTTCGCGCTGCCGGAGGCCCAGCGCGACCGCTTCGCGGTGAAGACGTCGATGGGCTACCCCGACCGGGCGGGCGAGCGAACGCTCGTCGACCGGCGGGCCGACCGGGACGTACAGACGCCGAGCGTCGGGGCCGTGACCGACCGCGCGGAGGTCCGGGCGCTCCAGACCGTCCCGGAGTCGGTCCGCGTCGACGACAAGATACGGGATTACGTCGTCGACATCGGGCGGGCGACCCGCGCGGACGACCGGGTCGAGGTTGGCGTCTCCCCGCGGGGCGTCCAGCGGTTGTTCGAGACGGCGCGGGCGAGCGCCGTCCTCGCCGGCCGGGAGTACGTCGTCCCGGACGACGTCAAGCGCGTCGCGCCGCCGACGCTCTCCCACCGCCTCGTCCTGACCGCCGACGCGTCCGTCCAAGGCGTCGACCCGACGGCGGTCGTCAGGGACGTCCTCGACGCGGTGTCGGTGCCGGCGGTGGCGTCAGCGGCTGGCGACCACCAGAAACAGCGTACCGACGACCGCGCCCAGTAGCGCCGGGAGCACCGCCGACTCGACGGTCGTCCCCGAGAGGACAGCCGACAGCGACAGCGCGAACGCGCCGGCGACGGCGCCCACCGACAGCGTCGCACCGACGTGCACAAGCTCCGCTCGGAGGTTCTCGACGCCCGCGCCCAGTTCCGCGACGATGCGGTAGCCGTACGCGCCCCCGTCCCAGACGACGACGCTGGCGACGGCCCCGAGCAGCCCGACCGACAGCGGCGCGCCCTGCACGACGCCGAGACCGGCCGTCGCGAACAGGCCCGCGGCGGCCATCGCGGGACCGCCGGCGCGTTCGGGGACCCGACCGGTGGCGACGGCGACGTACAGACCGATGACGACGAGGGCGCCGACGATGGTCACGCCGACCAGTATCGTCAACGCGAACAGGTCGGCGCCGTAGAACTCGACGATAGCGTCGAACTGCTCCAGCGCCGGTTCGGTCGCGGGCGCGGGGACGCGGCGAGCGAGTTCCGACCGGACCGCCGTCGCCACCGCGTCGCCGGCCGCGAGCAACCACCACGCCAGCCCGAACGCCACGAGAAACGGCGTGACGGTGGCGAACAGGCGACCGCCGGAGGCCCGATAGCCCCGGCGGACCGACGCCGTGACGAGGACGATGGCCGCGGCGACCAGCGTCGTCCCGACGAGGGCGACCCGGAGCAGCGGCGACCCGGTGACGGCGGCGAGCAGGTTCTCGACGCCCCGCGGGAGGCCCGCGTACGGCCGGCCGAGCAGTTCCGCCGTGAAGGCGACGAGGGCAACGAACGCGGCCGCCGCCCCGGCGACCGGCGCGTACCGGGAGAGCCCCGACAGCGGGTTCTCCCACTCGCTCGTCCGGAGCTCCGACACCGGGAGCGCGCGGACGGCGGCCCGCATCGCGGCGACAGCCCCGACGGCGAGCGCCAGCCACACGCCGAGGTGGACGCGGTAGGGCGCGGGGTCCAGTACCACGCCGAGCACCCCGCCGAGGACGGCCCCGACTTCCCGGCCGACCGGGAGGAAGCGCGTGAGGACGAGCACCGCCAGCAGGACGCCCGGGACGCCGATGGCCGGGACGGCGACGCCGACGGCCCCGCTGAGCGTCGACCGGTCGAACCCCCCGGCGAGGGTGACGCCGACGCGAGGGCAGCGACGCAGGCACAGAGGACGACGAGCGCCGTCCCGACCGGTTCGCTCGTCCGAAACTGCGCGACGACGGCCCCGCCGACGCCGACCAGCAAGAGGCCGCCGACCGCCGGGACGGCGGCGGTGCCGCCGGCGGCCGCCAGCCAGCGGTACCGGTCCCACTTTAAGGCCCACAGCGTCCCGGCGAGGAGGGCCCCGGCGACGACGCCGAGCGCGACGCGGTCGGCCTGTCCGACTATCGAGACGAGGCCGGCCAGCGACAGCGCCGTCACGGCGACGACGACGGCCGTCCCGAACCGCGTCGACCGGTCGGTCATCGGGCCATCAACTCCCCGAGGGCCGTATCGAGCGACGCCGAAGGCGACCAGTCGACGACCGGGACGGCACCGTCCCGCAGCGCCGCGACGCGGTCCGCGCGATTGGAGGCGACGACGCGACCGCCCAGCGACTCCGTCGCCGCCGTCACGTCGGGGCTCAACACCGTCACGGGGCGTGTCGCTGGGTCCGGAGCGTCCGCGCGATGGTGACCGCCCTGTCGTCGGACAGCGGCGTGCAGAACAGCACCTCGGCGTCGGGCGGCAACCGCGAGAGCAGGTCCCGCGCCAACTCGTCGCCGGTGTCGGGCGTCAGCGGCCCCGTCGGGACTGTCGGCCTCGCTGCCGCCGGCCGCGCCGGCCGCCGCCACGGCGTCGAACAGCACCGCGGCCGAGGGGACGGTGCTCCCCCGCCCCTCCGCGCTGACCCACGGGATGGTCTCGCCGTCGTGGCCCTCGACACCCACGTCGTCGAGTCCGAGCGCCGCGACGCCGACGCCGTGCCCGGCCGCCGTCAGCGACTCGTAGGTCCGGTTGGCCGCGTAGCCGGCGAGTTCGGCCCCCGAGGGGTAGCCCGCTTCAGGGACCACCCGCGTCGGGGGTCGGGCGTCGACGACGACCACCGTCCGCGGGGCGTGCTCCTCCCGGTAGTTCACCGTCGAGAGGTCGTCGGTCTTGGCGAGTCGGCGCCAGTCGATTCGGCTCGTCGGATCGCCGTGGCGGTACTCCCGCGTCGAGTGAAACGCCAGTCCGGCCCCGCCGCTGTCCGTCGGCAGCGTGCCCGTCCGCGTCTGCGTCGCCCGTTCGACGGGCGGGCGCTCGACCGTCGTGGAACAGACCAGCGTCTCGTCGCCGTCGACGGCTGCC
Source organism: Halapricum sp. CBA1109 (assembly GCF_009741825.1). GTDB lineage: Archaea > Halobacteriota > Halobacteria > Halobacteriales > Haloarculaceae > Halapricum. The sequence continues at coordinate 3,506 of NZ_WPCA01000109.1, read as the reverse complement.
GGTCTCGTCACGACACGGGTCGCGCTCAGGGACCGACACCGGACCGTCGGCGGGTCGAACTCGTACTCACCGCGGGTCGCCACGACGGCGTAGGACAGCGTCAGCGACTCGCCGCTCCGGAGCGAGGCGAACCCCCGGGGCGAGCCCTCCGAAACCACCAGCGACTCGGGAACGCCGTCGACGACGCGGACATCCGGCAGCGTCCGGTCGCCGGTGTTCGTCACGGTCACTTCGACCGTCGCGGTGTCGCCGGGGCCGACGGTCCGGGCCGACAGCGACCGCTCGACCGACAGCGTCGGTTCGGGCGGGGTCGAGAGCGCACCGTAGGCCACGTAGCCCAGCGGCACCAACGCCAACAGCAGCACCGACGGCTCCCCGTACAGCAGTCCGAGCGAGACCAGAAACAGCGTCCCCGACAGGCCCGCGCTGAACCGATGGACGGACGCGTTCACGACCCCGACGCCTCCCCGGCCGCCTCTACCGCCGCGACCGTCCGCTCGATGCGTCGCCGCCGCTCGCGCTCGGGGGCGAGCCACTCCCTGAGCCGCGAGGACAGCGGCATCGTCGGGTCGCCGAGGTACGCCGCCGCGACGGGGTCGTCGGTCCACTCGCCCGAGCGGAGGGCGTCCTCGGCCGCCTCGGTTTCGACCGCCGGGTCGCGGGCGAGCGCCCGGACCGCGCTGGCCGACAGCGTCTCCCTGACGCCCTCGTCGGCGCCGTCGTCGCCGTCGCGGCCCGTTCGACCCGGTAGGTGACCGACTGTCCGGGCGCCGGCCCGGACGCCGCGTCGACGGATTCGAGCGAGCGGTCGACCAGCGGCGGCGTGTCCGCGCCGCCGCGCGAGCGAGCGACGGCGACCGACACCAGCCCCAGCAGTCCGGCGACGGCGACGAGCGTCACCCGCGGGTCCCTCGCCACGAGGGCCTCGACGGGGACGACAGCGAGGACGGTGTCGGGCGCGAGGACCACCGCGACGGCGCCGAGGGTGACGACCGTACCGATCAGTCCGGCGACGGCCCGCACCGCCATCAGGAATCGTCCTCCGTCGTGGCCTCGATGTCTTCGAGGGCGTCCTCGACGGCCGGTTCGTACTCCTCTGGGTCGCGCGCCCCGTACTCGACCGCCCGGAAGGCGTCCCGGAGCGTCCGGACCGGGTCGGCCGGCAGCCCCTCGCGCTCGACCGCCTGCCGCGCGACTTCGCCCGGCGTCTTCGTGTCGGGATCGGTCACCGGGACGGTGTCGAGAAACCGGTGCCACGCCGCTCTGATCGTCGTCCTGTCGGGGTCGGCGCTCGCGGCGAACCGCCGGGGCGTCAGTGCGGCCGCCTCGGCGCGGGCGCTCGCCCGCACCCCGCCCCGCCCACGCGAGAAACAGCGCCCGCACCTCGGCGGCGTCCAGCCGTCCGCGGAGGAACGCCGCGAGCGCCTCGATCCCGCCTCGTATCGAGCGCACCGTGCCGGCACCGACCCTGACGAGCAGGTCCGCGACCGCCACGAGTCCGTCGACGGCGGCCACGAACGCCGCGGCGACGACCCGCCGGAGCGTGGTCCCCTGTCTGCGCGCCAGCAGCGCGGCCGCGGCCACGATAGCCAGCGCCAGCGCCACCGCGACGCCGAGCGTCGTCCACAGGCCCTCGACCGTCGCCGTGGCCGTCTGGCCGTACTCGGCGACGCCGACGGTGGCGCTGCCGGAAAGCGGCAGCGTCGTCGTCAGCGTCCCGTCGACGCCCCGTGGTCCCGACCGGGTCGCGTCGACGGTGACCGGGACGCCCGCGACGGACTCGTTGCCCAGTGTCGCGGTGACGGTCACCGCCGTTCCGGGCAACGCCGCCGGGAGCGACGGGTCGACGGAGACGGTCAGTGGATCGAGCGTGACCGTCCGGTTGCCCGCGACCGGGTCGCGCTCGACGGAGACAGAGTAATTACCGGGCGACCCGGGCAGGGCTACCCGGAGGCGGCCGCCGGGGCCCGTCTCGCCCACGAAGGCGCCGTCGAGGCGCACCGTCGCGTTCGAAAGCGCCACGTCCCGCACCGTCGCCGTCAGCAGGACCGTCTGCCCCGTGGCGACGGTCCCCGACAGCGACAGCGAGGCGTTGGTCGCCACGCGGAACGTCCGATTGGTCTCGTCCGTCAGCGCGTCGCCCGAACCGACCGCTCCGAGCCCTTCGGTGACGCTACCGCCGGCAGAATACAGTCGATCCGACGCGGGGTCACGACCGGGCGCGGCCAGCGACCCGACGGCGTCGGCGCTGGACGTGCGAACGGTGACGTTCAGTCGCTCGCTGAACGGGACCTCCCCGGTGACGGTGCCGTTCGGCCCCGTCGTGCCGACTGACTCGCCGTCGAACAGCACCGTCGCGCCGTCGACCGGCCGGCCGTCCCGCGTTACCGACACCGTCACCGTCCGACCCCGGTACCGGGTCGCCGTCGAGGGCGACCGACAGCGGTGCCGACGCGTCGCCGGACCCGCCTCCGTCGCCGGCACCGTCGGCCCCACCGCCGTCCGTGCCGCCCGGGCCACCGTCGGCGCCGTCGCCGCTCCCGTCCCCGTCGCCAGTCCCGTCGGTCCCGTTCGGGGCCTCGGTGCCGTTTGTCCCGGTGCCGTCGTCCGGGAGCGTCTCGTTGCCGCCGGTTCCACCGTCGGCGCCGTTGTCGCCAGTGCCGTCACCCGGCGCGCCGTCGGTGCCGTCGTCGGGCGGAGGCGACCCGTCGGTGCCGTCAGGGGGCGTGTCGCCGGGGTCGGTTCCCTCCGGGCTATCGGTGCCGTTCGGGGTGTCGGTCCCGTTCGTGTCGGTGCCGTTCGTCGCCGGGTCCGTGGGGGTCGGATCGATATCCTCGGGAGGGGTCGCCGGGTCGTCGGGGCTGAACGTCTCGTTGGGACTGCCCTGTTCGGTCGGGTCGTACGCCGGCGATTCGGGCCGTTGTGATTCCAGCGCGTCGCGCTCGGTCGCCAGTCGGGCCTGTCCCGGCGTCGGGTCGAACTGGACCCAGCCCACGTCCGGGACGTACATCTCGACCCACGCGTGGGCGTTCATCCCGCGGACGGTGTACGTGTCCTCGCTCGTCTCCTGCCCGGTGGAGTAGCCGACGACGTACCGCGCGGGGATGTCCTGGGTCCGGAGCATCGCGACCATCGTCGACGCGAAGTACTCGCAGTAGCCGGTGTCCATCTCGAAGGCGAACGTCGTCGCGACGTTGTCGGTCTCGGGCGCCTGTGCGCTCAGCGAGTATGTCTTGTTCGTCTCCAGCCACGCCTCTATCGTCCGGGCGGCCTCGTACGGCGAGTCCGCGTCGGCGGTGAGGCGGTCGGTGAACGACCCGAGGCGACTCGGCGTGTCATCCGGGAGTTGGGTGAACCGGTCGGCGACGCCGGCGGGGTAGTTCCGGCCGGCGGTCCGGAGCGCTCGCTCGTCGTCGATGGGACGGACGCTCTCACCGGCGTAGGTCGTCCCGGCCGGGAGGCGGTCGTCGGCGGTGACGGCGCGGCCGTCGGTCACCGAGAGGTCG
>NZ_WPCA01000082.1 GCF_009741825.1 Halapricum sp. CBA1109 | reverse complement strand
CCTCGCGCTCCTGCTCTTCGAGTTTCTGCTCGATGTACTCCTTGTTGTCGTGCAGCGTCGGGAGCAGGGTAAACTCAAGCGCGTTGACTCGGCGTTTGGTCGTCTCTATCTCGTCGATCAGTTCCTTCATCGCCGTCTCGACTTCGGCGGCGAGAATGATCTGTTCGAGCAGTTCCTCGTAGGCTTCGGCGACCTCGTCAATGCGGGCGCTGGTGCCCAGCACGCCGTATCCACGCTCGCCGAGCGTCTTGCGGACCTTCGAGGATTCGATCTGCGGGACGACCACGCCCCATAATGTTTTTTCGACTTGGGGTCGTGATCTCGGGGGTGCTCTTTTCAGCGCGGCCGCCGCGCCGCCGGCCGCCTCCTCGGACCCGCCGCCGAACTCGCCGTTCTGGTACAGCCAGACTCCCACCGCGAGGGCGGCGACGGCGACGGCGGCGAACACGACCAGCGCGAGTGTCTCGACCAGACTGCTCCCCGAGGGGGCCGGACTGTCACTCGACCCCGGTGCGGTCGTCGTCGTCGGAGCGGCGTCCGTCGTCACGGCCGGGCCGCCCGGTGTCGACCCGTTCGGCGAGGTGAGCACGGTTCGGGGGCGGAACCCGTTGAACTCCCGTTCGCCGGACCACGTGACGGAGACGCTATCGGACAGCGTCGTCGCGGACATCGAGGCCGGCGCGGGGTCGACGCTGGCGAACCGCAGCGAGTCCGCCCGCTCGACGACCAGCGTCTGGTTCGGCCCGAGGTAGAGGCCGTTCGAGAACACGTCGTCCATCACGAGGCCGTCAGACCCCACGCGGGTGAGGTTCGTCCACAGGAACGACATCGAGACGACCCCGAGGTTGTCGGTGAGGCCCTCGATGCGGGTGTCGCGGTCGAAGCTCCGGGCGGTCATCTGCCGGCCCGTCGCGCGGGACCCGTTCTCGGCGAGGTTGGCCGCACGCTGGCGGAACGACTCGAACGTCCCCGTGGTCCCGTTCTCGAACTCGGCGGTGTAGGCCTCGAACCACTCCCGGCGGGCGTCGTCACCGAGCGGCGTCTTGTGGACGTACGTCCAGCGAACCGACTGGTTGGGGTACACCCTCAGCACGAACTCCGTGCTGGTGAAGTTCTCGTCGACGTCCGCGAGCCCCTGTGCCGGTGGCTGCGCTGCCGACGGGTGTCGGTCGGCGGTGTGTGCGGGCTGTCCGCCGAGGACAGTCCCGCCGACGACGAGCAGACAACAGAGCACGCCCAAGACGACGACTCCGCGAGACATCTATCCAGAGAGACTAGTGTGGACGGTAAAATAGCTGTGCCTATCGGGTCGAAAGCGCGTCGGCCAATCGCTCGACGGGATGGGGTGGCTCGCTCCCCTCGTAGTCTTTGAGTTGCCCGCGGCAGGACGCGCCCGGTGCGATGACGGTGTCGCCCTCGCTCCGGTCGACCTGATCGAACAGGATGGAGCCGATGGCCTTGCTCATCGAGTAGTGTTCGGCCTCGTAGCCGAAGGATCCGGCCATCCCACAACAGGAGGAGTCCAGCGGGTCGACGCCGTAGCCCGCCCGGCGGAGGACGCCCACGGCGTGGTGGTCTTTCTTCGTCGCCTTCTGGTGGCAGTGGCCGTGGTAGGTCAACTGCTCGGCGGGCGCGTCGAAGTCGACTGCCTCGTCCAGCCGGTGGACGTCCAGGTACTCGTGGACGCCGTAGGCGTTCGCGGCCACCGTCTCGACATCCTCGCCCGAGAGGAGGTCCAGATAGTCGCTCTGGAACATCACGGCCTCGCTCGGTTCGACGACGACGAGGTCCCAGCCGTCCCGAACGTCTCGACGACGGCGTCGACGTTGTGGCTGGCCTGCTCGCGGGCCTTGTCGAGAAAGCCCTTCGAGTGGGGCGCGCGGCCGCTGTCGACCACGTCGGTCGGCACCTCGACGTAGACGCCCGCGGCTTCGAGCACCTCGACGGCGGCCATCCCGGCCTGTGGCCGGTTGTAGTTCGTGTAGGTGTCGGGGAACAACAGCGCCTTCCGGTCGGCCTCGGCCTCGGTGACGGTCCGCTCGTGGGCCTCGAAGCGGTCGACGAACGTCGTCCGGTAGAAGGTGGGGAGCTCTCGCTCGCGGGCGATGCCCAGCACCTTCTCCTGTATCAGGCCCGCGCCGGGCACCTTCTGGGCCCAGTTCGACAGCGGCGCGAACGCGCTGGCAAGCGGATACAGCGTGTCGACGTTGGCGAACAGTTTGTCCCGCAGGCTGGAGCCGTGCTGTTGGTGGTGTTCGTGTTTGACCTCGACTTTCATCTTGGCCATGTCCACCTCGCTCGGGCAGTCTTTGGCACAGCCCTTACAGCCCACACATAGGTCGAGCACCTCGTCCATGAACGCCTCGTCGGTGGGGTCGTCGGGCAAGTCGCCGCTCATCGCCTGCCGGAGCATGTTCGCCCGGCCGCGGGTGGCCTGAATCTCCTCGTTTGCGGCCCGGTAGGTCGGACACATCACGCCGCCGGTCGTCCCTTGGGGGCCGCGACAGCCACCACAGCCGTGACAGAGTTCGACCATCCCCTCCATCCCGTTGTCGTTGTCCCAGTTCAGCGTCGGCTCGAACCCCATATCGAGGTCATAGTCGGGGTCGAACCGCAGGTTCTCGGCCATATCGGCCACGCGGGCGCGTTCGGGGACGCCCTCGGGAATCTCCTCGTCGGCGCTGTAGCCACAGACCTGACTCGGGTTGAGCAGCCAGTCGGGGTCGAACGCCGATTTGAGGTCCCGGAACAGCGACCAGACGTGCTCGCCGTAGAGCTTCTCGTTCCACTGGCTGCGGGCGCGGCCGTCGCCGTGTTCGCCCGAGACGCTGCCGCCGTACTCGACGACGAGGTCGGTCGCGTCCTCGGCGATAGAGCGCATCTGTTCGACGCCGTCGAGGGTCTTCGTGTTGACCAGCGGGCGGATGTGGAGACAGCCCGGTCCCGCGTGGGCGTAGATGGACGCGATGGTCCCGTTGTCCTCCAGTACGTCCCGGAAGTCGCTGACGAACCCGGGGAGGTTCTCCGGCGGGACGGCCATGTCCTCGATGAAGGAGATGTGTTTCTCGTCGGTCGTCCGGCCCAGCAGGATGGGGAGGCCGGACTTCCGTAGCTTCCAGAAGCGCTTGCGCTGGTCGTCGTCGTGGGCCTCCCGCGCCGCGAAGGCGATGGGAGCCTCGGTCGTGATGTCCTCGGCACCTTCCTCGGGGTCGACCATCGTGTCGACGCCCGCCGTGCGGTCGGCGAGCAGGTTCGCCACCTTCTGTTTGCCCTCGGCGTCGTCCTCGGCGTAGAACTCCACGAGCAGCGTCGCGCCGGTGCCCTCGGGGACGATTTCGTCGACGAGGTCCCCGAACTCCTCGGTGTCGGCAGAGAGGTCGAGCAGGACGCTGTCCAGCACCTCGACGGCCGCCGGGTCGTGTTCGAGGATGATGGAGACGTCCTCCATCGCGTCGATCAGATCGTCGTAGAAGAGGAGGGCGACCGACTTCGTCTCGGGGATAGCCTCCAACCCGATTGTCGCCTCGGTGACCGTCGCCAGCGTCCCCTCGCTCCCACAGAGCAGTTTTGCGACGTTGACTCGCCCCTCTTCGCGGGCGCGTTCGACCAGTCGGTCCAGATCGTACCCCGAGACGTTGCGCTTGAGTTTCGGGAAGGCGTCCAGAATCGCGTCGCCTTCCTCCTCGACGAGGCGCTGGACCGTCGCGTATATCTGCGCTTCGAGGTCGCCGTCGGGGTCGGCGCGGGCGTCGAGTTCCTCGACGGTGATGTCGCCGAACTCGACGACGCTCCCGTCGGCGAGGACGGCCTCGGCGGACTCGACGTAGGCCGCGGTCATCCCGTAGACCAGCGAGTGCGACCCCGAGGAGTTGTTCCCGATAGCGCCGCCGATAGCGCTTTTGTCCCGCCACGCGGGATCGGGCGCGAACTTCAGGCCCGCCGCCTCCAGTTCGGCGTTGATGTCGCCGATGTAGGTCCCACACTGGACGCGGGCGGTCTCGGCGTCGGTGTCTACCTCGACCAAGTCGGTCATGTGCCGCGAGAAGTCGAGCACGACGGCGCGGTTGACCGTCTGGCCCGCCAGCGACGTGCCGCCGCCGCGCGGTAACACGGGAATCTCCCGCTCGGCACAGTAGTGCATCACGCTTGCCACGTCCTCTGTCGACGCCGGGAAGACGACGCCGATGGGCGTCACCTCGTAGGCGGAGGCGTCAGTCGCGTAGAGCTGTCGCGTGTACTCGTCGAAGCGCACTTGGCCCTCGACGCGGTCTTCGAGGTCCGCGACCAGCCCTGGTCGGTCGACGTCACCGGAAACGTAGTCGTAGTTGGCTCGTCCGTCCGACGCCGGGTCGACCGGCGGCCCGGACTGACCGAGCTCGTCCATAGCTCCCATTACCCGGTCCTTCGGCCCGACCGAGATTAAACCCACGACTCTTCTCACCGTCCCGCGGCAGTGTACGCGACCCCGACGTATTCACGTCCGGAAATCAGCCAGCACAGTTTAGTAGCATAAATCGACAAGGTACCTACAGTGGCATCGTCGCCGTTACGCACACGCTGGGGTGGTCACAGTGGTCAGTGACGACTCCATCTCGATCTGTCTGTACGACCCGGACGACCGACTCGGCGCCCTCGATGACGCCCTCGCGGACTGTGGGTTCCGGATCGACCGCACGCGGACCGCCGAGGGCGTCGAGACGGCGGTGACGGGCGACGTTGACTGTCTCGTCCTCGGTGACTACGACGGGAGCGACTGGAAGGGGGTCCTCGACTCCGTTTCCGACTCCGGCGTCGCGACGGTCGTCTATACCGGCAGGGAAGGCTCACGATCTATCCAGCGACCGCTCGCGGCCGGTGTCGACGACGTGGTTCGGGTCCCGCCGCGGTACGGTTCTCTCCTCCGGCGTCGTATCGAGGCCGCGACGACCGAGGGGTCGACGTTCGACAGCGACGGCGAGCAGTTCCGGTCGCTGCTGCGGAGCTATCCACACACGCTGTTCGTCAAGGACACCGACAGCCGCTTCGCCAACATCACGACGCAGACCGCCGGCGACTACGGCTACGACCGGGCGTCGCTGATCGGCAAAACCGACTTCGAGATACTCCCCGCGGAACTGGCCGCCGAGAACTACGAGGAGGAACAGGCGATCATCGGCGGTGACCGGCCGCTGCTCGACAAGGTCGAACACTACGTCGACGACGACGGTAACGACCAGTGGGTGAGTACGACGAAGGTCCCGCGGTACGACGACGACGGGAACGTCGTCGGCATCGTCGGCGGAACGCAGTACATCACGCCTGCGAAGAAACAGGAGCAGTTGCTGGCCGACCTCCACGAGGCCAGCCAACGGCTCGCCCGGGCGAAAACCAAGGCCGACGTGGCGACGACCGCCGTCGAGATAGCGGCCGAGACGGAGCCGTTCGCCCACGCCGAGGTCGCTCTCGACACCGGCAGCGGACTGGCACCGACAGCGACGAGCGGCGACATCTCGCAGTTGTTCGCGGACCACCGCGAGACGTTCGAGGCGGTGTTCGCCACCGGGGTCGCCGACGACGTCGACGGAACGTCCTGTCGGGTCGTTCCCATCGGCGAATACGGGGTGTTGGGCTACCACCAGTCCGGTACGCCGGCCTCGGAGGCGTTCGTCGACCGGATGGTCAGCGTGTTCACCGCGAACGTCGAGGCGGCGCTTGACCGCGCCGAGCGCGAGCGCCAACTCACGGAGACCACCCGGCGCATCGAGGAGTTCGCCACACTGGGTTCACACGAACTCCGGAACAAACTGCAGGTCGTCGTCGGCAACGTCACCGACGCCCACGAGGAGTACGACGACCCGCGGCTGGAGCGCTCCGTGGCGACGCTCGACCGCATCGACCGCCTGCTGGAACAGCTCCTTCAACTGGCCCGGACCGGCAGCGTCCCCCACCAGCGCGAGTGGGTCGACGTCGAGAACGCCGCGACGGCAGCGTGGCGGACCATCGACAATCGCGGCACGACGCTGTCCGTGGACTCCACTGTGACAGTCGACGCGAACCGGAGCGCGCTCGTCGGGATGTTCGAGTTCCTGCTTGAGAACGTCGTCGACCACGCCGGCGACGAGGCCGTCGCCACCGTCGGGTCGCTCCCGGACCGCCCCGGGTTCTACGTCGAGGACGACGGCCGCGGTATCCCCTCGGACCCCGACCTCTTCGAGGCGGCCTATACGACCGGGGACAGCGACACCGGTTACGGCCTCTACGTCACACAGGCCGTCGTCGACGCCCACGACTGGGACATCGACGTCACCGAGAGCGGCGACGGCGGCGCCCGGTTCGAGATAACCAGCGTCGACGAACGCGCCGAGTACTAGGGTGAGAGGCGGTTCTTCCGGTTTCGCATGTGCTCCTCGTAGTGTTCGAACGTGATCGGACACCACTCGGCGGCGAGGTCGAGGACGTCCTCGGTCATCCCGCGAATCTCCCATTGGGCGTCCGCTGCAGCCCTCATATCGGCCACGTGCATCAGCATCCGGGCGTTCATCGTCATCACGATGTTCACTTTCGTCCCGATGGGGAGGACGAAGCGGGCGTCCTCGGGCGGCATCCCCAACTCCAGCAGTTCCTGATAGGACTCGACGGCGTCGGCGACGGTGTCGGCGAAGATCTCCTCGCGCTTCTCTACTGTCTCCTCGTCGACCTGTCCGGTCTTCTGGTTGCGGCCGACCCAGTCGGGGTCTGTCGCCGACGGCGGGAAGACGACGAGTTCGCCCTCGCGGACGGCGTCGGGGTCGACGTGGTCGAAGGAGACGTACCGCATCGACTGGACGTCGAAGGAGACGTGGCGGTGGCGGGTCAACTGAGCCATACACGACCGGCTGACGCCCTCGATGGCGAAGGTTGCGTGGGGGTGTTCGAACGGACCGAAGTGGCCGTGGTCCAGCAGGTGGGAGATGAGCGTCTCCTGTTTCTCGCGGGTCGTCTCCCCGTCTATCTCGGCCATCGTCTCCGGGAAGGTCTGGTCGGCGACGAACTCCGACATGTAGTCGTTGCGCGCGGCCCGACAGATCAACTCCTCGGGGTCGTCGGTCGCTTCGAGCAGGCGGACGTCCATACGCGCCACGCGGGGGCCGACGATGATAAATCCCGCTATGCGTTCCCCAACTTTTGCCACGGACCGAAAGACTCCCCTGCCGGGACCGACAACGACCGCGTATGCCAGACGACGGAGCGACCCAGTTGGGGGAGAAGCGACGCGAGGAACTGCTCGACCGCGTCTCGCGCCGCACGGCGACAATCGGCCAGTCCATCCCCGAGACGGTCGAGGTGGGCGAGGAGACCATCGAACTGAAGTCGTTCGTCTGGGAGACCAAGCGCCAGGGCGTCGTCCCGCCGGAGTACCGCGAGAGGGTTCAGTCGGTCCGAAGTCGGCTCAAACGCGAACGCGACCGGCGAAAGGAGCGACTGGCCGAGGCCGACCTCACCGTCGCGGAGGGCGAGCGACTGGCCCAGAGCATCGTCGGCATCGACCGCGCGATAACGGCGCTGAAGAGCCTCAAAGAGCCGGACCTCGACGAACACAAACACGAACAGACCGTCAAGAGCAACAAGCGCTGGGTCTCGTTTCTCGACCAGTTGCGCTAGAACTCGACCCACTCTGAGGGTGAGTCCGACAGACCGACCGCGCGCGCCTCGCGGGTGCCGTCGACTTCTCGGACCTCGATCATCCCGTCGAACGCCTGCTTGATGACCTGTAGGGTCTGGTCGTCGTGGGCGCCGGAGTCGATGGTGAACAGGCCCAGATACTCCGCGGCGTCCAGCCGCGAGGAGAGGACGTGGCAGAACTTGAACACCGTCTTGCGGTCGGTGTAGGTGAGCATCGTCGACAGCGACGAGAGCGCGAGCCGTCCCCGGTCGGCCCCGCTCTCGTGGAGGCCCTCCAAGGCCTTCGTGATGCCGATGCCGATGCCGGTGAGGTCACCGGGCGAGGAGACGTTGTGGACGTAGATGCCGTCGCCGCTCTGGGCGTTGCCGCCGCCGTCGGAGACGCAGTCGACGACGCCCAGACGCACCGTGTCGGTCCCGGCGCGGTCGCGGTAGTCGGCGATGACGTTCTCCGCGCGGTCCCCCGTCGAGACGATGACGGCCCCCTGCTGTTGCCTGGTCCCGTCCGCGAGAATGTCGAACGCCAGGGCGTCCTTGCCAGTCATTGCTGGGCCTGAGATGAGGATGTTCGATCCCGGCCGCACCGACTCGAGCGCGTCGATATCGAGTATATTCGTTAGATCGTACATTGTCTCGGATTGATCAGTGTTCGTCGCCATTGCCAAGTCCCCGAAGCGTCGCGATGAAGTCCTCGTCGTCCTCGATGCCCCCCAGCGTCTGTGATAAATCGTCCTGTAAGTTGTCGATCCGCTCGGTCAGATTCGCGTACTCCTCGCTCTCGGCCAGTTCGGCGCTCGATTTCGTCGCCTCCAGTGTCGCCTGCTTCTCGACCAGCGAGTAGTACTCCTGTAGTAACCCGTCGTACGTCGACCGCTCGAGGAGGTTGCCGACCGTCTCGTGGAGTTGTTCGCTCCGGATGGGTTTCGTCAGGTAGGAATCGAACCCCATCTCGAGGATGTCGAAGTCCGGTTCGACGGCCGTCACCATCGCCACCCGGCACTCGAAGCCGCTGTCCCGGATCCGTTCGAGCACCTCGTCGCCCGAGAGCCCGGGCATCATCCTGTCGAGTAGCACCACGTCGACTGCCTCGTCGAGCATCTCCAAGGCCTCGTCGCCGTTCTGGGCCATCCGTACCTCGTACTCGTCCCGGAGCCAGAGGTTGTACGTCTCGGCGACGTCCGGTTCGTCTTCGACGATAAGTACGCAGGTGCGTCGGAATCTGACATCGACTCTCTACGGTCTGTTTACCCTCCACGTACATATCACTGTGGGTAGCCCGAACTCCCAGTGTTCCGAGAGGTCGCGGCCGCCGGACCGTCGGCGCATCACCGACGACCGCTCCCGCGAACGCATCCGGGACACAGGGTCCCGACACCGGCCGCTCGTCCGAGGCTCTCGACGCGCGCGTTCCTCCACGAACCGCCCCCGAACCGCTACACGTATTCAACATCTGTCAGAAGTACAGCGACACGCACAAGCGGCCGGTGGTCCTACCCCGAGGTATGATACGGAACCTCGCGGCCGGCCAGCAGGTGTTCACCAGCAACGTCTTTCTGGTCGAGGGTGACCGCACCGTCCTCGTCGACGTGGGCAACGACTTCGACGTCGTCAGCGCCGTCGAAGAGAGCGTCCCGGATGTCGACGCCGTCGTCCTCACGCACACCCACCCCGACCACGTCGGAACGCTCTCTGAGGTAGTCGACGCCTTCGACGTGGACGTGTGGGGGTACGATACCGACGCCGCCGGCGTCGACCACGCTATCGCGGACGAGGACACTGTCGCTCTCGGCGACCACGACTACACCGTGATGCACACGCCCGGACACAAGAACGACCACGTCTGCCTGTACGCCCGCGGGCCCGGTATCCTCTTCGCCGGCGACCTGATCTTCGCCAACGGCGGGTTCGGCCGAACGGACCTCGAAGAGGGCGACCGCGAGTTGCTGGTCGACAGTATCGACCGGGTACAGGACGCTGTCGACGACTCCCTCTCGGCGCTGCACTGCGGCCACGGCCCCAGCGTCGAAAGCGACGCCTCCCACCACGTCGAACTGGCGGCACAGGCCGCCCGGTTCGGGTGACTACTCGCCCGCCGCGGCGAGCACCGCGTCGTAGGCCTCGCCGTACGCGTCGGCGACGGCGTCGGGGTCCGACCGCTCCTTGCTCGTCAGCGGCGGCAGGGGGTGCGTCTCGACTGGGTCGATCAGATCGGTCACGTCCCCGACTCGTTCCTCCAGTCGGCCGCTCTGGGCGTCCGGCGCGCCGCTTGCGACCGCACAGCCCTTGTCGTAGCGGTCGCCGTCGTAGACCCGCACGCGCCCGGGGTCGACGACGGCCACGGCGTCGTGAGAGAGGTCCTGCAACGGCCGGGCCACGTCGCCGTAGGACTCGACGACTGCGAGCGCCGAGTCCTCGATTCGCTCGGCGAGGGCCGCCTGCGCCGGCCGATAGTGGCGCTCCATCACCTCGTTCGCCTCCTGCAGGCTCTCGACGCGGTGGGCGTCTTCGAGGGGGAACGCAGACCGGACCCGCTCGGGCAGGGTGGTCGTCGCGTTGACGACGTAGGTGTCGCCCGCCCGGTCCAGCAGGAACTCCCGCCCGTCCTGTTCTAAGATGGACCCGACGTGGCCGGGGACCGGGTGCCAGAGCCGGTGAATCGCGTTTATGTCGGTCGGGTCGGCTCCGCTGGCGGCCGCGAGTCGCGCGGCGTCCTTGCCGTAGAGCGCCCCCTCCTCGGCGGCCGTCAGCACGTCGTCGTGGCTGTACCAGTAGTCGTTGCCGGCGCGGGGCTTGAACCCCGTCGCGCCGGTTCTCTCGACGAGGCCGACCGAGAACGTCGTCTTCCCGGCGTCCAGTTCCGTTCCGCCGGCGACGAGGACTCTCATTCGGCGGCGAGTCCGTAGTAGCCCGGTTCGTCGTCGCTGTCGGGTTCGGCGAAGACGAACGACTCGCTGTGGGAGAGCATCCACGGGATGGCCCAATCCAGCAGGACGTTCTCCGTCTCGATGTCGAGGTCGGCCTCCGGGTCCAGCCCCTGGAGGAGTCGCCCTATCTCGTAGATGGTGTACATCTTGTCTTCGTCCAGCACCGCCTGCGGTTCGCGGAACTCGAGTGGTCGCAGGTCGTCGAACGTCGCACGTTCTCGTGGCATAGGCGACCGTTCGGTGGTCCCCGGCCTAAATGCCCCGTTTCGTCGCCCGAAGCTTCAACTGGGAGGTTGTACAATATGGGGTAGATGGCCGTCCAGTTCGGGGTCTACGAGGGGATTCTCGTCCTCGGGTTGGTGGTGACGACGCTCGTCGCAACGTACACGTGGCGACGCCGCCACCGACCGGGGGCGGTCGTCATCACGGTCACGCTACTCGCCGACGCCGGTTGGATCGGAACCGCGCTGTTGGGGTCGCTGACGCGTCTCACCGACCTCGCGCTCGCGTCGGCGTACCTCACGTACCTGTTCGCGCCAGTCGCCGCGGCCGGCCTGTTCGTGTTCGCTCTCGTCTACACCGGCCGCGACGAGTGGCTCACCCCCCGGACGTACGCGCTGGTCGCCGTCGAGCCGATTCTGGTCAACCTCGCAGCGTGGACCAACCCGTTCCACGGGCAGTTTCTCTCGGCCACACAGCCAGCCGGCACGACCGCCCGTATCGGCTGGGAGATTACCTTCGGTCCGCTGTTTTTGCTCCACACCGCCTACTCCTACGCGCTGATGGCCGCCGCGACGGTGCTCATCGTCCGGTTCGTCCTCGGCTCCGACCGCCTCTACCAGCGACAGGTCGTCGTCATTATCGGCTCACTGGCCGCCCCGTGGGTCAGTAACGTCCTCTTCGTCGCCGACGTCGTCGCCATCGACCCGACGCCGGTCGCGTTCACGCTCACGTCCGTCGGCGTCGCGTGGGTCGTTCTCCGGGGCCGCGTGCTGGACATCACGCCGATTGCGCGGGACGCCGTCGTCGACAGCATCAACGACGCGGTCGTCGTCGTCGACGCGACCGGAACGGTCGTCGACAGCAACCCCGCGGCCGAGTGGCTTCTGGACACCGACGACGGGTCGACACCGGTCGGACGACACCTCTCGTCTGTCCTCCCGGAGGACTCGGCGCTGCAGTCGCGCTGTCTCTCGCTGCTCTCGACCGAGACTGAACAGTCCGCCGAGTGTCGACACCGCGACCGGCATCTCTCGGTCGAGGCGTCACCGCTGACCGACATCCGGAACGAACGCATCGGGACGGTGCTTGTCGTTCACGACGTCACCGAGCGCAAACAGCGGGCGATGACGCTCCAGCGCCGCAACGAGCAACTCGACCGCTTCGCCGGCGTCGTCAGCCACGACCTCCGGAACCCGCTGAACGTCGCCTCGGGGTCGATGCAACTCGCCCGCGAGAGTGGGGACCCGACCCACTTCGACCGCGCCGAACGCGCTCACGACCGGATGGAGCGCCTCATCGACGGCCTGCTTACCCTCGCGACGGAGGGCGAGGACGTCACGGAGCGCCGGCCGGTGTCGCTGGCCGAGACGGCCCGCGCGGCGTGGGGG
>NZ_WPCA01000245.1 GCF_009741825.1 Halapricum sp. CBA1109 | reverse complement strand
CGACGTCGCCCTCGTCGACCGCGGCGGCCTCTCCAGCGGAACGTCGAGTCGCTCTCACGGCCTGTTGCACAGCGGCGCGCGCTACGCAGAGGCCGACCCCGCCGGAGCAGAGGAGTGCATCGCCGAGAACCGCGTCCTCCGGGATATCGCCGGGGAGTGCATTCGGGACACGAGCGGCCTGTTCGTCCAGTTGGCGTCGGACGACCCCGAGTATTTCGAGGAGAAGCGCGAGGCCTGCGAGTCGGTCGGCATCCCCACCGAGATCCACGACGCCGAAACCGTCGCGGAGATGGTTCCCGAGGTGACCGACGACGTCGTTCGGGCGTTCGAAGTACCGGACGCGGTGATCTACCCCTCGCGGTTGGTCGCGGCCAACGCCGCCGACGCGCGGGACAACGGCGCGAGTATCCACACCCACACACCGGTCGAGGACATCACCGTGGCCGACGGCCGCGTCGACAGCGTCGAACTCGGCGGTGAGGTCGGGGAGACGGTCAGCCCCGAGTACGTCGTCAACGCGGCCGGTGCGTGGGCCGGCGAGATAGCCGATATGGCTGAGTTGGGCGTCTCGATGCGGCCGACCCGCGGCGTGATGGTCTCCGTCGAGTACGACCGTCTCGGGCCGGTCCTCAACCGTTGTCGGAGCCCCGACGACGGCGACATCGTCGTTCCCCACGAGTCGGAAGTCGTCCTCGGGACGACAAGTGTCGCCGTTGAGGACCCCGACGAGTACGAACAACCGGAGTGGGAGATAGACCGCACGACCGAGGAGTGTGCGGCGATGCTCCCGGCCGTCGCGGACGCGCCCGTCGTCCGGTCGTGGTGGGGCGTCAGACCGCTGTACGCTCCAGACGAGGACGAACGCGGCGGCCGCGGCATCTCCCGGGACTTCGTCCAGTTAGACCACGCTCGGGACGGCGTCGACAACGCGCTCACTATCGTCGGGGGAAAGCTGACGACCTACCGGCAGATGGCCGCCTCGGCGGCGGATATGGTCTGTGACCGCCTCGGCGTCGACGCCGACTGTTCGACCGCCGACCGGACGCTCCCGGGCGTCGAGGACCCGGCCGAACTGGACGCGTTCGTCGCTGAGTTCGACAGCCGCGGCCCGACCGACGAGGACGTCGTCGCCCGATAAAAAAGCGACCGCGACTCAGTTCTCGACGACGTCGGCACCGGGAGCGTTGCGCTTGACGCTCTCGATGCCGTCCTGTGCGGCCGTACGCTCACTGTAGCCCTCGCCGCCGTCGGCGATGAGGTTGCCGTTGCGGTGGCGCAGGCGCCAGCGCCACTGTTCGGCGGCGTCCTCGTACACCTCGAAGGCGGCGAAGCCGACGTCGAGGGCGTCGGCGTCGGGCGCGTACTCCTGTATCCGCTCGACGGCCTCTTCGGCCGCCCCGCGGTCGGTGTAGCCCTCGCCGCTGGTGGCGATGACCTCGTTGTTCGCGGCCGTCAGCCGCCAGCGGTACTCCCCGCGGTTGTCCTCGTACACCTCGAAGCGGTCGTCGTCGAGGGTGTCACGGACCGTCTCGACCGCTCGCTTGGCGTCGCGCCGGCGGGTGTACCCCTCGCTGGCCGCCGCGAGGATGTTCCCGTTCTTGTGGACCAGTCGGAACCGCCACTCGCCGGCCGCGTCGCGGTATATCTCGAAGGAGGTGGGGTCGAACTGGAGATACGACGCCGGGTCGGCGTTGCGCTTGACGCTCTCGATGCCCTTCCGGGCGTTCTACTTGCTGGCGTAGCCCTCGCCGCCGTCGGCGATGACGTTCCCGTTGTCGTGGACGAGTCGCCAGCGGTACTGTCCGCCCTCGTCCCTCCGTACAGTTCGAACTCGGCGTCGTGTCCG
>NZ_WPCA01000076.1 GCF_009741825.1 Halapricum sp. CBA1109 | reverse complement strand
ACCTCACCGTCGAGGAGGCGCTTGCCGAACACGCCAGCGAGTGATCACTCTTCCCGCCAACGCGCCTCCGCGAGTGCGATCACGTCACGGATCGGCCGGTCGGTCGCCGCGGCGACGGCGGCCGCGTCGTCGTACTCCGTCGAGACGTCGATCACCGAGCCGTCGGTGTCCGTCGCCACCTTCACCGTGACTTCGTGGTCCTGCCCGTCGACCGAGAGCGTCACCGTCTCGCGCTCGCGGTCGGCGACCCAGCGGTGGCCGGCCCCGTGTTCACGGACACCGAGCGTCCCGGTCTCTTCGGCCAGTTTGCGGGCGACGCGGTCGGCGTCCGCCGGCCGGACGATCACCTTCAGGAGGTGGCCCGGCCGGGACTTCTTCATCGTCGCGGGGGAGTATCGACACGTCCCGCGCGCCAGCCGCTTTCAGCGTCTCTTGGAGGCCGCCGAGCACCTCGGGAGTCGCGTCGTCGAGGTTCGTCTCGAGGACGGTGATCGGTTCCCGGCGGAGGCCGCCCGCGGCCGTCCCGAGAAGCGCCCGCAGGGCGTTCGGCGTGTCGCCTAGGTCGTAGCCGCCGGCGCCGTAGCCCGACGCGTCGAGGTCCATCTCCGGGAGCGAGTCGACGCCCTCGGCTATCTCGGCGAGGATTGCCGCTCCCGTCGGCGTGAGTAGTTCCCGGTCGTGTGGACCGCCGACCAGCGACCAGTCGGCGTCGCCGGCTATCTCGACGACTGCCGGCGTCGGGACGGGGTAGGTTCCGTGGCTCATCTCGACGGTCCCGCCGCCGGCCGACACCGGCGTCGTCACGACCTGTTCGACGTCGAGGTCCGCCAGCAGGAGACAGCCCCCGACTACGTCGGCGATGGCGTCGTCGGCCCCGACTTCGTGGAAGTGGATCGACTCGATATCGGTCCCGTGGACGGCCGCCTCGGCCTCGCCGAGTCGTCGGAAGATAGCCGTCGCCCGCGACTCGACGCCCTCGGGGAGGTCCATCCCGGCGACGATGTCCCGGACCTCGGCGTACGAGCGGTTCGGTCCGTGTCCCTCTGCGGGCGTGTGGTCGTGCCCGCCGCTGTCGTCCCCGTGGTGGTCGTGACTGTCTCCCTCTGCGTCGTCCCCTTGATGGTCGTGACCGTCCGCCTCGGCGTCGCTCTCGTAGCGGACGTCGACGGCGGTGGCGGCGAGGCCGGCCGTCGTCACGTCGCGGACGGCGTAGCTGATCGGAAGTGCGTCCTCGACCGGTGAGAGGACGGCGGGGTCGGCCCCGGCGGCGATCAGCGCCCCGAGGAGCATATCGCCGCTGGCCCCGACCCGACCGTCGAACGCGAGCGTTCGCATACTCCGATAGCCGACGCCGACGGGCAAAAGCGTCCGGTCTCGACGGTGGGGGAGGGTTCAGATATGCAGCTGAAATTGGGACCACCTCGAAAGCCCCCGGCGTCTCGACTCCCGGGACTCGCTGCGCTCCGCACTGCGTTGCGGTGCTTGCGTCGTCCGGGGACGCCGAGACGCCGGCCCCTTTCAGTCCCACCCGCTTCGGCTGGCTGACCGGCCGCTTCAGGGTGGGACTTTCGAGGTGTCTCTAACCGAATCGTCCTCCTGTGAACAGTACCCGACGATAGGCGCCGAACGTTTAGGAGGCCGCCCCCCCAACCGCCCCCTATGAGTTCCGTTCCCGAACGCGAGGACGTCGACACCGAGTACACGTGGGACCTCGAAAGCCTCTACGCCAGCGACGACGACTGGGAGGCCGCCTTCGAGCGCGCACAGGAACTGACCGCTGACCTCGGCGCCTACGAGGGGCAGGCGACCGACGACGCCGAGACGCTGCTCGAGACTCTCGAGACGTACGAGGAGTTGATGCGGACCGTCTCGAACGTCGGCTCCTACGCGCGGATGCGTCGCGACGAGGACACCCGCGAGGACACCTATCAGGCGCTGCTCGCCCGGGCGCAGTCGCTGTCCTCGGAGGCCTCGAGCGCCGCGAGCTTCCTCGAGCCGGAACTGCAGGCGCTGGACCGGGCGGACATCGACTCGATGGCCGACGCCGAGCCCGAACTGGCGGTCTACGACCACTACTTCGACGACGTGTTGCGGATGGCCGACCACACCCGCTCGGCCGAAGTCGAGGAGGTGCTGGCCGAACTGGGCGAGGTGACCGGCGCGCCGGGCGAGGTGTACAATATGCTCGCCAACGCCGATATGGAGTTCCCGACCGTCGAAGACCCCGACGGCGATGCTGTGGAGATAACGCTCAACAACTTCACGACCCTCCAGCAGCGTCAAGACCGACAGTTCCGACAGGACGTCTACGAGGCCTTCTACGACGAGTGGGAGACGGTCCGCAACGCCGTCGGGACGGCATACAAAAACGCCGTCAAGACCGACGAGAAGACCGCGCTAATTCGGGACTACGACAGCGCCCGCGAGATGGCGATGGACGGCCCGAACGTCCCCGTCGAGGTGTACGACACTCTGCTGGAGACGGTCCGGAACAACCTCGACAACCTCCACCGCCACGCCGAACTGAAACACGAAGTCGTCGGCGGCGATGAACTGCGGATGTGGGACCTCTACGTTCCGCTGACCGAGACCGAGAGTCCCGACATCGAGTACGAGCAGGCCTGTGAGTACATCGTCGACGCGGTCGCACCGCTCGGGGAGGACTACCAGAGCCGGGTCGCGGAGGGCCTCGAGTCCCGCTGGGTCGACGTCTACGAGACCCGCGGGAAGCAGTCGGGCGCCTACTCCGGCGGCACCTACGACTCCCAGCCGTACATCCTGATGAACTACCAGGACGACGTGGAGTCGATGTACACGCTGGCCCACGAACTGGGCCACTCGCTGCACAGCGAGTACACGAGCGAGGAGCAACCGTACGTCTACAGCGACTACGAGATATTCGTCGCCGAGGTGGCCTCGACGGTCAACGAGACGCTGTTGACCCACCACCTACTGGATACGGTCGAGGACGACCGCCTGCGGCGACACATCCTCAACCAGTACCTCGAACGCTTCCGGTCGACGCTCTACCGGCAGACGATGTTCGCGGAGTTCGAGCACCGCGCCCACGAGCAGTCGGCGGCGGGCGAACCGCTGACCCCGGACCGACTGGACGACCTCTACGCGGACCTGAAAGGCGACTACTACGAACCGGCGGTGCTGGACGACCGCATCGCCCGCGAGTGGATGCGCATCCCCCATTTCTACCGCTCGTTCTACGTCTACCAGTACGCCACGGGCATCTCGGCGGCCGTCGCGCTGGTCGAGGGGATTATGGACGACGACGACCCCGGGGCCGCCGACCGCTACGTCGACTTCCTCTCCCGTGGCTCCGCGGCCTACCCGCTGGAGTTGCTCGACGACGCCGGCGTCGATATGACCGACGCGGCCACTGTCGAGTCCGCGCTGGACGTCTACGCCGACTACCTCGACGAGATGGAATCGCTGGTCTGAGCGCGCGCCTCCCCCGCGTCTCGGTCGCGGGACCGCTATCGGACGTGGAAACCGGACCCAAAGGCACTTTTTCCCTGACCCAATAACAGTGAGTAACCAGATGTCCCGTAGCCCCTCGCTCCCTGAGCGCCCGTCGCTCGACCTCGACCCCGATATGTCCCCGTCAGAGCGACTGACGGCGCTGGAGAATCACTTCACCGAAGTCGTCAGGGTGAACCGCGAACTCAAACAACAGCTCTCGGCCGCCCAGCAGCGCCAGGGCGAACTCACAGAGCAGGTCGACCGCCTCGAACGACAAAACGAGACCCTGAAGACCTCCTCGCTGTACGTCGCTACCGCACAGGAGATGCTCGACGACGGCGTCGTCGTCAAACAGCACGGCAACAACCAGGAGGTCCTGACCGAAGTCTCCCCGCAACTGCGCGAGGAGATGGAGGCCGGCGACCGCGTCGCCATCAACGACTCGTTCACGGTGAAGACGACTCTCGACAGCGAGAAGGACGCCCGCGCCCAAGCGATGGAGATCGACGCCTCGCCCGGCGTCGAGTACGAGGACATCGGCGGCCTCGAGGAACAGATTCGGGAGGTCCGGGAGGCGGTCGAGCAACCGCTGATCAACGCCGAGCAGTTCCGCGAGGTCGGTATCGACCCGCCGGCGGGCGTCCTCCTGCACGGCCCGCCCGGGACGGGCAAGACGATGATGGCCAAAGCCGTCGCCAACCAGACCGACGCGACGTTCATCCGGATGGCTGGCTCGGAGTTGGTCCAGAAGTTCATCGGCGAGGGCGCGAAACTGGTCCGGGACCTCTTCGAGTTGGCCGAGGAGCGCGAACCGGCCATCATCTTCATCGACGAGATAGACGCCATCGCCTCGAAACGGACCGAATCGAAGACCTCCGGCGACGCCGAGGTCCAGCGGACGATGATGCAACTGCTCAGCGAGATGGACGGCTTCGAGAACCGCGGCGAGATACGGATCATCGCCGCGACCAACCGCTTTGACATGCTCGACCGCGCCATCCTCCGCCCCGGCCGCTTCGACCGACTCATCGAGGTCCCCAAGCCCGATGCCGAGGGCCGCGAGCGTATCCTCGAGATCCACACCCGCGACATGAACCTCGCCGACACCGTCGACTTCACCGCGCTGACGACGCGACCGAGCGCTTCAGCGGCGCGGAACTGGAGAGCCTCTCGACGGAGGCGGGGATGTTCGCCATCCGCGACGACCGTACCGAGGTCACGATGGCCGACTTCGAGGACGCCATCGAGAAGGTCGAACAGGACGACGACACCGCGGGCAAACCCATCGCCTTCTACTGACCCCAAACGTTCACTAGCGGGGGCGTCGTTGTCGTCGGTATGGGCACGCACATTCTCGTCCCAGTCGACGGTTCCGAACAGGCCGGCAACGCCTGCGCCTTCGTCGCCGAGGAGTTCCCCGACGCCGCCGTCACGCTCATCCACGTGATCAACCCCGCCGAGGCTGGCTACAGCATCGAGGCCAGCCTCCCGTCTGCCTCCGAGGAGTGGTACGAGGCCCAGAAGGACAACGCCGAGTCCATCTTCGAGGACCTCTCGGCCGAGTACTTCCCCGACCAGGACGTCGAGACGACCGTCGAAGTCGGCAAGCCGACGCGCGTCATCGTCGAGTACGCTGGCGAGAACGGCGTCGATCAGATCGTGATGGGGAGCCACGGCCGGTCGGGCGTCTCGCGCATCCTGCTCGGCAGCGTCGCCGAAACCGTCGTCCGCCGGTCGCCCGTCCCCGTGACGGTCACTCGATAACTCATAGTGTTTCTTGTCGCTGTGTACGGCAGACCGACCGAAATCGGGCGGTCGATGCCGAAATGACCGACAAGAAACACTATCACTCGTCCGTTCGCTCGACGCCCTCGACGTCCGTGATCAGGTCCGGCCCGAACGCGCCCGCCGGCGTCTGGAACCCGGTCGGTGCCGCCCCGTCGAGAGTCCGCTCGACCGTCTCCAGTGCCGTCTCGACGGTCAGCGTGTAGGTGTTGGGCGTCTCCAGCCGCGAGACGACCGTCTCCGTCCCGGCGCTCGCCTCGCCCCAGATGTACGCCCGCGTCTCCTTTCGGGTCTGTTCGTCCGGTCCGTCGACTCGCCGGTCGACCAGCGTCCGCAACAGCGACTGGACCGGCCCCAGACCGAGGACCGGCGCGAGATACCGCTGGTAGCGCATCCGGTCGATGGTCGATTTCGGGAGCGCCAGATAGAACTCGATGTTCCCGATACCGGTCGTGTGGTAGGCCGTCGAGACGTCGCCCCACGGGAACGTCGTGGCCGTCGTCGGCCCCGTCCCGAAATCTATCTCGCGGGTCCGGTGGGCCGCCGGCACCGACGTGATCCGACCGTTCTCCCGGACCATCCCGCCGTCGCCCAGCCCCGAGACGGCGGTCTTCATCGTCCCCGGGGAGAACCCACCCTCGGCGCGAAAGCCCATCGCCAGCGAGTCGGCCTCGGGGAGACGCTCCGCGAGGTGGGCCGCCAGACAGTCGGTCGGCACCACGTCGAATCCGACGCCCGGGAGCAGCGTCACGTCCGCGTCGGTCGCCTGCCCGTCGTAGCCGGCGATTGCCTCGAACACTCCGATTTCCCCCGTGATGTCGAGGTAGTCGGTCCCGGTCGAGAGTGCCGCCTCGACCATCGGTTCGTACGTCTCGGCGAAGGGGCCGGCGCAGTTGAGCACTAGATCCACGTCGTCGAGGTTCGCCTCCACGACCACTTCATCCGAGAGGTCGAAGGCCCGCGCCTCACAGCCCAACTCATCCGACAGCGCCGTCACCTTCGACTCGGTGCGGCCGGCCAGAATCGGTGTCTTCCCCCGGTCGACGGCTTCGCGCGCGATCAGTTCCCCGGTGTATCCGTACGCGCCGTAGATGAGCCACTGTGTCACACTCGGAGTTCGGCAGTCGCCGTCCTAAAAGTTGTGCGGCCGGTGCCGACGTTCGCGGGAACCGCGCCTTTCAAACCGTTCGCGGCCAAGTCCCGGGTATGGACGAGGCGGCCCGTATCGCCGACGCGTCGGCGGTTCCCGACGACGGCACCCTGCTGGTGACCCTCCAGTCGACGGACGAGGACGAACAGCGCGAAGCCATTCTGACCCGACTCGCCGACGGCAGCGTCGCCGCGTGGTTGAACTACTGCCAACACTGGACCGACGTGCGCTTGGACACCGGCGACGGCGCGCCGATGCGCGGCGGCGAGATAGCCTGCCGCCGCCACGCCGCCACCTTCGACCGCACCTCCGGGGAGTGCACGTTCGGCCCCTGCGAGGGCGCCTTTCTCAACGACGTCGACGTCACTGTCGCGGACGACGCCGTGTATCTCACCGACGAGTCGTTCACGTTCGAGTCGATGGGCCCCGCCGAGGCCCACACCGGCGACAGTTCGACCTCGCCGGGCGAACGGCTGGGTTTTTGAGGACCCGGGACCGTCTCTCCCAGGGACCACTCGCTGGTACTCCGGTCTCCCACCACTCCCAAACACCGGCGACAGGTATTAGTGCGTAAAGTTAATCAAAAATAATTATATGCCACGATACCCGACACGTGAGGGATCTCGGCATCGGTTTACGATCGTCGACCCGACGGAACTCGAATCGGAACGCGAGTACTGCTTGACGTGTGAGAAGTTCGTCGAGGACAGCTCTCGGGCTCCCGATTCGGGCTCCTGACGGCCGCTGCCTTGCCGCGGCCGACACGACCGACTCCCCTCACTCCCTTGCTTCGTCACACTGCCCGGACAGTGGTTCGACCGGTCACCGGGTGGGCAGTGTCGCCACACGGACTCGAAGACACGGTCGCGCTGCCGCTCCCTGCCCACGGGCGGTACGAGGGGCGACCTATAACAGCCTCGCACCCGGTGTCGACACTATGGCACGAACCGCAGTCGTCGCCGGCGTTGGCCCCGGCCTCGGGGCGTCGGTCGCCGAACAGTTCGCCTCGGAAGGATTGAACGTCGGCCTCCTGGCCCGCAGCGAGTCGTTCATCGAGTCACTCGCGGACACCCTCTCGGAGACGGCCGGCGACGCCGTCGCCGTCCCGTGTGACCTCGCTGACCCGACCGACATCGAGGCGGCGTTCGCCGACGTCCGCGAGGCGTTCGGCCCCGTGGACGTCCTGGTCAACCACGCCAGCGCCGCTCCCTGGAAAGGCCTGCAGGCCATCTCCGACGAGGAGTTCCAAGGCGCACTCGACGTCGGACCGCGGGCGGCACTCCACTGCTCGCAGGAAGCCGTCGAGGACATCCTCGAAACTGCGGGCGACGGGACGATCATCTTCACCGGCGCGACTACCTCGGTCCGCGGGCGGGCGGGATCCATCGGGTTCTCGGCCGCGAAGTTCGCCACCCGCGGAATGGCCGAGTCGATGGCCCGGGAACTCGGCCCCGAGGGCGTCCACGTCGCTCACGTCGTCATCGACGGCCAGATTCTCCCGCCGGACGGTCCCGGCGACCGCGATGAATCGGAGTTCCTCGATCCCGACACTATCGCCGAGAGCTACTGGCACCTGGTCGAACAGGACCGCAGCGCCTGGACGCTGGAACTCGACGTCCGCCCGCACGTCGAGGAGTTCTGACTCCCGTCGAGACGCGTCGCTGTCTCGCGAGCCGATATGCCCGCACGAGAGGGCTGCAGAACTACCGTTCCTCGCTATCTCGCGGCTCCGCCGCTCGATTTCCCGAGGACCGCTTCACTACGTTCAGCGCTCCTCACTATCTGTTCGCGGGCGCAGTGCGCCCGCTCCCGTGGTCCGAGAACTACCGTTCCTCGCTGTCCAGCACCCGGATCTGATCCCCACGAACCGTGACCGGAATCGGGACCGTCGCCTCGTACAGTTCGACGGTGACCTGATCTTTGCCCTCGTCGATGCGCTGGACCTGTGCCTTCTCGCCTTTGAACGGCCCGGCGATGAGTTCGACGATGTCCCCCTCGGCGATCCCTTCGACGTCCGGCTTTGGCGAGAGGAAGTGCTCGACCTCGGCGATGGAGGATTTCCCCTGCACGACGCCGTTGGCGTGGGGTATCTCGTCCATGATGCGCTCGAACACGGAGGCGTCGTCGGCCTCGACCATCACGTAGGAAGTGAGGCTGTCCGGGGCCAGCGCCGCGTGGATCGAGTCCTCCTCGCGGTTCATAATCATATCCGCGACCGTCCGCTCTTGGCTCGCAGTGGTCTTGACGGCGAAGATAGCCATCACGGACCACCCGGCACGACTGTCATAATCATGTAGATCAGGAAGCCGAGGAAGCCGACGAGGGCGATCCCGGCCCCTGCGATCTTCGAGATCTGGGAGAACTCCTCCCAGGAGGGCGTGCTCGCTAGTCTGAGCACGCGCACGTACGACGTGAGATCGAGTGGGACGTTCATATTCCGTCCTTTCCCCCGAGCGCTTTTCTATCTTCCGACACCGCTTAGGACTCCGCTTCGGTCGGGACGACGACGCCGCCGGTCCCCAGCAACCACTCGACGACCGGCGGCGCGAGCTCCGTGAGCCGTCCGACCGACCCCGAGAACGACACGTCGACCCGGTCGCCGTCCTGCTCGACCGTTATCGAGTTGACTGCGTCGGGAAGCGCGGCCGTCTCGGGGGCCTGCTGGGCGAAGATCGACCGTGTCGCCTTGACCTGTAACGCGAAGTCTTCGGCGGCCCGGTCGTCGCCCGCCCTCACCGACACGTCGATGCCCCGCCGGTCGCCGTCGGCGTAGACGGTCCCGTGGAGGTACTCCAAATCCGAGAGCAACTGGTCGCGGATCAACTCGTCGTCGAAGGGCAACAGCGTGGCGAGGCCGTCCGTCAGCGGCGACATTGCGGCCGCGAACCGGACTTGGCTCTCCGGGGCCTGTCCCAGCGCCGACAGCAGGTCCCCCGACAGTCGGTCCACTTCCGCTTCCGTGATAGCGAGGACGCCCTCGACGGCGCCGGTGACGCCGAGGGCGAACCGGCCGTCGCCCAGCGCCGCTATCTCGGTCCCCGTCCCGTCGACGCCGTGGACGGTGACGCCCGCTATCTCCCGGTCGGTCGTCGCGTACACCGTCGCGTCGATGGCGGCCGCGATACCGTCGGGGTCCCAGTCGGCCTCGACGACCGCACCGACCATCGACTCGCCGAGCGTCGCCCGCTCGATTCGGGCGAAGATGGTCGCCCGTGTGATGGCCGACGGGTCTAGCCCCCACCCTTCCGCTGTCGCCGCGAACAACCCGGCCACGTCGCTGGGGTCCTGTCCGTCGCCGGTCCGGGCGTCGATGCCGGCGCTGACGACCGACCGGAGGCCCTCGTCGTTCCGTAGCGCCTCGCCGTCGGCCTGTATCAGGAGGTTCGCGTCGGCGGGCACCGGCCCGATTTCGGGCTGGTCGGCCGGCTCGGGGCCGAGAAACGGGAGGAAATCCAGCCACCCAAACGCGCCGGCGGCGGCGACACCGCCGGCGGCGCCGCCACCGTACAGTAGTTGCCGGCGCGACGGTCGCTCCATACACTCCCTACGTCAGGACGCCAAAATAAACGTTTGCGGGGACTACTCGACGTAGTCGATGTCTTCGCCGAGTTGCTGGGCCGACTTCTCCTGTTCGGCCTCGCTTTTGCCGTAGATCTGCGGGCTCTCGACGCCGGTGACGACGATCATCGTCTCCATCTTCCCCTCGAAGTCCTGGTCGACGGAGGCGCCCCAGATGATGCGGGCGTCGGGGTCGATACGGTCGTAAATCTCCTCGACGACGCCCTCGGCCTCCTCGATGGACATATCGGGGCCGCCGACGACGTTGACCAGCGCGGAGTTGGCGCCGTCGAACTCCACGTCCAGCAGTGGCGAGCGCAGCGCCGACCGGATGGAGTCTTGGGCCTTGTTCTCGCTGTCGGACTCGCCCAGACCGATCATCGCGACGCCGCCGTTCTCCATGATGGTCCGAACGTCGGCGAAGTCGACGTTGACCAGCCGGCTTGGTGATCAGTTCCGTCATTCCCTTGACCGAGCGCATCAGCACGCGGTCACAGATCTTGAACGCGTCCTGCAGGGGCATCGACGGGGCGTAGTCCAGCAGGCGGTCGTTCGGGACGACGATGACGGTGTCCGAGACGGCGCGCAGGCGTTCGAGGCCGGCGTCGGCGTTGGCACGGCGGCGCTCGCCCTCCGCGGTGAACGGAATCGTGACGATAGAGATAGTGAGGGCACCCTGCTCCTGTGCGGCCTGTGCGATGACGGGGGCCGATCCTGTCCCCGTTCCGCCGCCGAGACCAGCGGTGACGAACACCATGTCCGAGCCGTCGATGGACTGCTGGATGTCCTCGATGTTCTCCTGGGCCGCTTCCTCGCCGATTTTCGGGACCGACCCCGCGCCCCGGCCCCCGGTCCGCTTGCGGCCGATCAGTATCTTCGTGTCCGCCTTGACCTCGTCGGCGAGGTGCTGGGCGTCGGTGTTGGCCGCGACAAGTTTGGCACCGTGAATCCCCTCTTCCATCATCCGGGTGACGGTGTTACCACCCGCGCCACCACAGCCGAAAACCGTTATCTTCGTCTCTAAGTCCTTGACGACGTCCGAGAGTTCCTCGTCGGTCATCTGCCCCGACGTGGACACGTCCTCCCGTGTCGACGCTGGCTCCTCCTCGCCAGCGTCCGACGCCGGGTCCTCCTGTTCGGCCTCCTCCATGGCGTCGTCGATTATCGAATCCATATTTAAACACCGATTGCGTACCCTCCGTTATTATTCTTTGCCTACTGTCTGACGCTCGTCTGACGAGTTTCGCGGTCGACCCGGCCGGAGAGAACCGGCCGACGCCCGCGAAATCGGACGGGAGCGGCGATAGCACCCACTCGAAAGAATCTGGAGAGGAAACGGTGGGGGCTCAGTAGGGATATCGGTGGACCTGTTCGGTGTGGACGACTTCGGGGTCGATAGTCCGGCCGTTCACTTCGACGGACTGGCCCGCCGATAGTTTCCCGAACGCCGGCCCCTCCGAGATGCCCAGCGTCTGTGCCTTTTCGGGGTCGAAGGTCCACTCGGTGACGACGACGGCGTCGTCCTCGATTGCCACCGCCTGCCGGTGTTCGGCCAGTACGTCCGCGAGGCTCTCGACGATTTGTCGGCGGTCGCCCGGGTTGGCGACGGCGGCGCGCGCGCCGAGGCGCGTCCCGCCCTCGCTGGTCTCGACGGCCACCGCCACGTCCGTCACGGCCGCGCGGGCGGCGTCAGTGTCGACGCCTTGGGCCGCGTCGGCCAGTTCCGCCGGGAGGTCGACCACGTCGAACTCGCGAGCGTCGAGGGCGGCCGCTCGGTCGCCGAGGGCGACGCCGTCGGCGACAGGTCCAAGGCGGTCCTCGACGGCCTCGACGACCGACAGCGGGACGCCCGTGGTCGCCCGAAGCCAGTCCTCGCCGACGACGCGGTAGCCCATCGACGCGACGGCCTCTCGGACCTCGGGGTTCTCGCCGGCGACGACGGCCCGCGTGGCCGCTCTCGCCTCGAACGCCCGCCGGAGGACAACGCGGTTCTCGGCGGGGTCGCCATCGCGCGAGACACCAGTCGGCCCAAGGTGGCCAACCGCCCAGTCCGTCTCCCGGACGATGCGCTCGAACCGCGGGGCGTAGTGGCCGCCGCCGAACCCGACGACGTGGCGGTT
The DNA here is from genome assembly GCF_009741825.1 of Halapricum sp. CBA1109. Taxonomy (GTDB): domain Archaea; phylum Halobacteriota; class Halobacteria; order Halobacteriales; family Haloarculaceae; genus Halapricum. The sequence goes on along the minus strand of NZ_WPCA01000076.1, from coordinate 1,220 downwards.
CGTCCCGTCGTCGGCAGGGGCGTCGGGCGCGACTCCGCGGAGGTCCAGAATCGCCTCCGCGACCGCCCGGGCCGCGTCGGGGTCGTCCCACTGGGGTCGGTCGCTGCCGACTTCGACGAACATCGACGGGACGCCCACCTCGGTCGGGCCGTGGTGGGTACACTCCATTCCGACATCGTAGTCGGGCGGTGCGTGGGCGTCGAGCGCCGAGAGGACGCGGTCGTGGGCGGCCGGACAGGCGCGGGCGAACTCGCCGTCCGCGCCGCCGTACTCGGCCGGACCGAAGTTCCCGGTGTGGTGGGCGGTCAGCAGTCTCCCGGTTTCGCCGGCGTGTTTCGAGGCGAACACCAGCAACGCGGGGTCGGCGAAGGCGTCGGCGGCGTCGACGACGTCCAGGTGGCTCCCCTCAACGTCCGGAGTTCGGCGCCGTCGGTGCGGTAGACGGTGCCGCCGCCGTCGCTCTCGGGGCGACTATCGTCGACGTGTGTCTCCCAGTCCGCGACCGCCCGCAGTTGCTCGCCGACGTGGACGGACGCGTCGTCGGCCTCGGAGACGACGATTGCGAGCATCAGTCCGCCACCTCCACTGCCACGGGGTCGCGCCCGACCGCCGTCCGCGCGGGGTTGCCGGCGCGCGTGAACACTCCGACGACCGTCGAGCGGGTTCCGAGGGAGACACCGGCTATCCGGGACTCGATCCACGGGGGCGGCGACGGAACCGCGGCATCGACCTGCACGAGCGGATGGCTGAGACGACTCACTACTTCCGACTCCGGCGCGCTGCTGGAAAGTCTTGCGTCTGCGGGGACTGAAACGCTTATGTCGGGTGGCACTGACCGGACTGGCATGGACGTGTACGGACTGCTCGGCAACCCGGTCGAGCACTCGCTGTCGCCGCCGATGCACGAGGCAGGGTACGACGAACGCGGCATCGACGCCCGGTACGTCACCTTCGAACCGGACCGCGACGCCGCCGCTGAGGCTGTCGCGGCCGCCGAGACGCTCGGCATCTCGGGGCTGAACGTCACCGTCCCGTTCAAACAGGACGTCCTCGACGCCGTCGAGGCCGACGACCTCGCCCGTCGCATCGGCGCCGTCAACACCATCGACTTCTCCGGCGACCGACCGACCGGGCACAACACCGACGCTATCGGTGCCGTCCGAGCACTCGAAGACCACGGCGTCGACCTCTCGGGGTCGGCGGTCGTCGTCGGGGCCGGC
>NZ_WPCA01000201.1 GCF_009741825.1 Halapricum sp. CBA1109 | reverse complement strand
CCTCGTCGGCGTCGTCGTCGAACCACGCCGACTCGTCGTCGGTGGGGTCTGCCTCGGCCGCTTCGGTCGGGGTGTCGTCGGCCTCGATTCCTTCCTCCTCGGTGGCCGTCTCGTCGCCACCGTTCCCGGTGGCCGTTTCGCCGCCATCGGCCCCGTCGTCGGGCGATTGGTTCGACCGCTCCTCGGGGGTCGCGTCGTCGTCCGTCTCGCTCGGGCCGTCGTCGCGTTGGTCGTCGTCCTGTGCCTCGTCGCCGGAGTGGCCCGCGGCCTCGTCGTCGCCGTTCCGCTGGCCTTCGCGCATCTGCCGGATCCGGCGCGCGCGGTCCATTCTGTCGTCGTCACTCATGGTGTCACCTTGGTCTGGTCGGCGTAGCCGAACCGCTCGTCGAACGTCTCCGCTATCGACAGGAACACGTCGGCCATATCGCTGCTCGGGTCGTAGCCGAAGATGGATTCTCCCGCCGAGAACGCCCGCTGGAGGGCCACACGCTTGCGGACCTCCCAGATGGGGAAGCCGTCGAACACCTCGCTCAGCCACGCCAGCATCTCCCGGTCCTCGTTGGTCTTCTCGACGCGGTTGGCGACGATACCGACCGTCTCGACGGTGATGCCGGTCTGGCCTTCCAGCGCGGCCATCTGGTCGATCAGCAACTCGATGGCTCGCTCGGAACTGGCCTCGGTCAGCGCCGGGATCAGGATGTGCTGGGCGGCGTAGATACCGGTGTCGGTCAACTTCCCGTAGAAGGGCGGCGAGTCGATGATCACGTAGTCGTACTCGGACTCGACCTTCGAGAGGACGGTGTCGAGGACGTCCAGTGCGTGAGAGCCCGACACCAGCGCCGGCGTCGCGTTGATCGCAAGCGGGGTCAGCGTCGCCGGGTCGATACCCAGTTCGGGGTCAGTCTCGACGCGGGCCATCAGGTCGGCGATGGTCAGTTCGTGTTCGGCCTGCAGCAGGTCGATGTTGCTCGGCAGGACGTCCATCTCCTCGTGGGAGACGATCAACTCGCCGACTTGGTCGTGGCGTGTCGGGTCCGTCAGGACGTCGAAGAACGTCGGGGGCGCCCTGTCGTAGGCGTCGAGCAACCCCAGTCCTTCGGTGGCGTTGCCCTGCGGGTCGAGGTCGACGAACAGCACGTCCCGACCCCGTTCGTTGAGCGCGCCGGCGACGTTGATCGCTATCGTCGTCTTGCCGGTCCCGCCTTTGGCGTTCGTCACACACACGCGCGGGGGTCCGTTGGAACTCATTGCCACCGTTGGGGGACACTCTGGGACGACACGTTATAAAAATACGCTCCGGGGTATCAAATCGGAAAATCGGACGCGTCAGACGACCGTCTGACCCGTCTGAAACCTTTAACACGGTGTAGGCGGTATCTACGAGACAACAGCTATGACCATCAACCCCAAGGACTACGACCTCGACGAACTCCGGAAGATGGCTCGCGAGCGCGGGTCCGGCGACCCCAGACCCGACGAGGGCGACGCCGTCGGGCCGGACCCGGACGTCGAGTGGGACCCCTTCGAGGAGGCGGAGTCGGGGGCCGACGACGGCTTCCGCGCCCGTCTCTACCGGGAGTTGCTGCCGCTGGCGGCCGCCGGCGACGACGAGAAGCCCTATCTCTCGACGCTCCCCGAAACCCACGCCGCGGAGTTTCTGGTCTTCGAGTGGCTCGAGTTTCTCCTCCTCCACGGCGGGTTCCGGGGCGCACAGAACGCCTTAGAGTACTACGAGTCCGTCGAGTGGGTCACCGAAGACGTCTCTGACGACCTGCGGGACTACCTCCTCGGTATCGACGACCAGTCCGCGCCCGACGCCGACGGCCTCGATGTCGACGACCACCTCCTGAGTATGGTGTATATCGCCAAACTCGCCGCGATGAACTGAGTCTCTTAGGCGATACTTCTACCTTCCTAGCACGCCGGGTCTAACCGCGAACCGGAGGCGCTGAACCGCGCTCGGGTCTACCAGTACGAGGAGTGGTGTTGACCTGTCCCGAACCGAAAAGGACTCGCCGCCGGTGACGGTACTTCGAGTATGGACAGTTCGCCTCCGCGGGTGATCGGATGAACCGCAGCGACCGCCTCGTCGCCGTCGTCGTCGCGGCGACACTGCTGGTCGGCGGCGTGCTAACGTGGCGAGCGACCCCCCAATCCGGGATGATGGGATCGGGGATGCACTCGCCGATGGGCGGTACCGCCGGTCCCGCGCCGGTCGCGTACGCCTTCGGGACCGTACTGCTCGCCGCTCTCGTCGTCGTCGGCTATCTCCTCGTCCGCGACGAGCAGTCCAACGGTGGGACCGAGCGGACGGCCTCGGCGGCGGCGAGCGACACGTCGGCCTCCGCGGCGCAAGCGGCGAACGGCGGATCGTCCCCCGAGGCGCAAGCGACGACGGCAAGCGAGAGCGGCGGGGACCCCGATCCGACCGAGACTGCGGCCGACCCCGACAGCGGGAACGACGAGGCCGGTGTCGCCGCCGCGAACGACGACCCGCCCACGGCGGCGCCCGCCGACCGCGTCCTCGACCTCCTCCCCGAGGACGAACGCCGCGTGCTCGGGCCGGTCGTCGACTCGCCGGGACTCACACAGATCGAACTCCGCGACCGCGCGGAGTTCTCCAAGAGCAAGGTGAGCCAGACGGTGAGCGACCTCGAACAGCGAGGTCTACTCTATCGGGAACCGCAGGGCCGGACCTACCGTGTCTACCCAAGCGAGGACCTCACCGACGGGGACGCCCCGGAATCGTGAGCCACGAACGGTCTCTGTTCTCAAACACGGTTAGAACCGTCTATAAACGTTCTCGGACGCTCCCCTCGTTCAGTTCACGCCCACGAGGATAACCGCTCGGGGGTGGTATAACCGGGTGAGGAGAACCACGATGACCGATCTATCCGTCGACCGATGGTTGCTCGTCGGACTCGTCGTCCTCGCTATCGCGCTGGCCGTGCCGCTGGTCAGCGCCCACGGGGACGGGGCGTCCGTGACTGACGACCCCCGCGGTGACCACCCCGGAGCGGCGACCGGCCACCACGGACCCGGCGGACCGATGCACGGCGCCGCCGAGGGTCACGCTGCCGGCGGCGGTCACCACGTTGACGGCGCCAGTCACCACGCTGATGGTCAGCATCAAGCTGGTGGCCAGTACCACGCTGGCGGCGCCGTCCCGAACGGCACGCACGCACACGGTGCAGTGAGTGGCTGGAACGCGACCGGGAACGTGACGCACGCCCACGGTGTCGCCGCGAACGGAACCGCAGTGCCTGCCGCGAACAACACTGTCGGGAACGCGACGGCGGGCGGTCACGGCGCGTGGGGGTGTCACTGATGACGCCAGACGACTCCGTGCTGTCGCGTCTCGCGCGTCGAGTCACCCTGTCGACGGTCGCCGTGCTGGTGGTCGCGAGCGGAACGGCCGCCGCACACGGTAGCGGGATGGGCGGCGGCGCGATGGGCGGCGGGATGGCCGGCGGCGGTCTGTACGGCGGCCTGCTCTGGATGGGGCTGTGGCTCGCGGTCCCGGTGTTGCTCGCCGTCGCCGTGATCCGCGCGCTGGACGGCCGGCGGAGGGCGGACCGGCCGCGGGACCGCCGTGAGAGCGACGCCCGTCGGGAGCGCCCGGACTGAGTTCAGAACTGTTCGAACACGTCCCCGCCGTC
>NZ_WPCA01000119.1 GCF_009741825.1 Halapricum sp. CBA1109 | reverse complement strand
GGGGAACATCTTGGGCGACCGGTTCGGCGACGCCGTCGACCGGATGGCCGCCGAACTCGGCGCTCCCCTCGCGGGGATGCAGACCTACGGCGAAATCGGGATGCAAGAAGGCGATATGCGCGCCTACCACAACACCACCTCGTCGCTGCTCGTCTTCCCGGAGTGATACCATGGAGCTACGAAAACACGAACTCGTCGACGCGTTCAGCGAAGCAGTCGGCGAACAGAAAGCCGAACAGATGATCGAGCGAGCGACCACCGAAGCGGGCGTCAGTGCCCGGCGGACACTCAGCAAGGAGGACGCGCTGTCGGTGTTCGATCAGATCGCCAACGACGACGACGTCGGGTCTATGGTCCGGGTGTCGGCGAACACCCTGAAGACCCAGATTCGGTCCGGACAACTCGGGTCCTGACGCCTACTCGATAACGAACAGCGTCTCGCCCATATCGACGCTGTCGCCCTCGGCGACGCCCACTTCCGCTATCGTCCCGCCGCGGGGCGCGACCACGTCGTTCTCCATCTTCATCGCCTCCAGCACCGCGAGCACGTCGCCGCTCGCCACGTCCTCGCCCTCGGCGACGTTCACCCCGAGGATAGTCCCCTGCATATCCGCAGTGACGGCCTCACCGGCCCCGTCGTGATCGCTCCCGCCGCCCCCGTCGTCCCCGCCGGAGTCCCGCCGCGGTCCCGGCGCGTCGTCCGCGTCGCCGCTGTCGGTGGGGACCGCCAGACCACCGCGGTCCTCCAGTGTCACCTCGAAGCGCTTGCCGTTGACCTCGACCGTGAACTCCCGTTCGACGGCCTCCTCGGCGTCGGTCTCCCCGGTCGGTTCGGTCCCCCAGCGCTGTTGTGCGTCGGCGATGCGGTCCTCGTCGAGATGCTCGTCGAGGTAGTCCGTCGTGTGCTCGCCGGCACAGAAGCGGTCGTCGTCGAGCATCAGGCGGTGGAAGGGAACGATGGTCACTAGCCCCTCGATGTCGAACTCGGCGAGGGCGCGCCGCGAACGGGCGAGACACTCCTCGCGGTCGCTCCCCTCGACGATCAGTTTCGCTATCATCGAGTCGTAGTCGCCGCCGACAGTGTCGCCCTGCCGGAGGGCGTCGTCGACGCGGACGCCGATACCCCCTGGCGGGTCGTACGTCGCGAGCGTCCCGGTCTGGGGGGCGAACTCGTCGGCGGCGTTCTCGGCGTTGATCCGAAACTCCATCGCGTGGCCCGCGACGGACACGTCGTCCTGTTCGAAGGCCAGTTCCTCCCCGGCGGCGACCCGGAGTTGCCACTTCACGATGTCGATGCCCGTTATCTGTTCGGTGACGGTGTGTTCGACCTGAATGCGGGTGTTGACCTCGAGGAAGTAAAATTCCTCGTCGACGACGAGGAACTCGACGGTGCCGGCGTTGGTGTAGTCGGCGGCGGCGACCCCCCGTCTGGCGGCCTCGCCCAGCGACTCGCGCATCTCGTCGTCGATGGCGGGACTGGGGCCCTCCTCGATTACTTTCTGGTGGCGCCGTTGTAGCGAGCAGTCCCGTTCGCCGAGGTGGCGGACGTTGCCGTGGTGGTCGGCGAGTATCTGGACCTCGATGTGCCGCGGGGACTGGAGGTAGCGTTCGAGGTACACCGAGTCGTTGTCGAAGTAGGCCTCGCCCTCGCGTTTCGCGCTCGTGAGTTTCTCCGCGGCGTCGTCAGCGCTCTCGACTATCTTCATCCCGCGGCCGCCGCCGCCGCCCTCGGCCTTAATCGCCACCGGATAGCCGTGTTCCTCGCCGAAGGCGACCACTTCCTCGGGGTCCTCGACAGGGTCGGTCGTCCCGGGGACGATTGGCACGTCAGCCTCGTCCATCACGTTCCGGGCGCGGGTCTTCTCCCCCAGCGTTCCCATCGCGTCGCTCGTGGGCCCGACCCACGTGATGCCCGCTGTGTCCTGGACGCGCGCGGCGAAGTCGGCGTTCTCCGCGAGGAAGCCGTAGCCGGGATGGATAGCGTCGGCGTCGGCCTTCCGGGCGGCCTCGACGATGGCCGCGCCGTCGAGGTAGGAGTCGGCCGCGCGGGCGGGCCCGACGTTGTAGGCCTCGTCGGCGTAGCGGACGTGGCCCGCGTGCTTGTCGGCCTCCGAGTAGACGGCGACGGTGTCGATGCCTAACTCCTCGCAGGCGCGCATCACGCGCACCGCTATCTCCCCGCGGTTGGCGACGAGGACCCTCTCGAACATACCCCTACGAGGGACCGGGTACAGTATAAAAACTGTGCGCGGTCAGCCCTCGTCGGTCGCCAGCGACGAGACGACCGGCCGATGGCGGGCCGCTCAGAACCGCTCGGTCCGTCCCGACGCCGCCCAGTCGTCGTCGGGCGCGCCGTCGGGCACGCGGACGGTTCGGTGCTGGAGGCCCTCGATACGGCCCGCGTACTGCCAGCGGCGACTCCCGCGGTCGTCGGTGCCCTCGCTCCCGGACTCCTCGTCGGCCGCGACTGCGGCCGCTTGCTCGGCCAGATGCGTCCGCACGGCCGCGACGATGGCCGCCGTCTCCGCCTCGTCGGCGTCGGGAGCGGACGCCGCCACTGCCGCGGCGATATCCTCGCCGGTCATAGCGGGATGTTCCCGTGTTTCCGGTCGGGGTGGTCGACGCGCTTGCTCCGGAGCATATCGAGGTCCTCGACGATCCGTCGGCGCGTCTCGGCCGGTTCGATCACGTCGTCGAGATACCCCCGGTCGGCGGCGGTGTAGGGGTTAGCGAAGGCGTCGCGGTACTCCTCGATCAGTTCCTCGCGCTTGGCTTCGACGTCCTCGGCCGCATCGAGTTCGTCGTCGTAGAGGACGTTCACCGCGCCCTTTGGCCCCATCACGGCGATTTCGGCGCCGGGCCACGCGTAGTTGCGGTCCGCACCGACGTGTTTCGAGGCCATCACGTCGTAGGCCCCGCCGTAGGCCTTCCGGGTGATGACCGTCACCAGCGGTACCGTCGCCTCCGAGTAGGCGTACAGCAGTTTCGCGCCGTGTTTGATGATGCCGCGTTTCTCCTGGTCGGTCCCGGGCATAAACCCCGGGACGTCGACGAACGTGACGATCGGGATGTTGAACGCATCACAGAAGCGGACGAACCGCGACCCCTTCAGCGAGGCGTCGATGTCCAGTGTCCCGGCGTTGACCCGCGGTTGGTTGCCGACGACGCCGACGCTGTGGCCGTCGAGGCGACCGAACCCGGTGACGATGTTCCGGGCGTAGTCCTCCGCCACCTCGAAAAAGGAGTCCTCGTCCAGTACGTCACCGACGACAGTCGTCACGTCGTATGGCTTCTGCGGGGCCGCGGGGACCGCGTCGCTGGCCTCTTGACAGTCCCGCTCGGGGTCGTCCCACGGGTCGACGCGGGGTGGGTCCTCGACGTTGTTCTGGGGGAGGTACGACAGGAGGTGTCGGATGTCGTCAAGCGCCTGATCCTCGGCGGCGGGCGTGAAGTGAGCGACGCCACTCTCGCCGCCGTGAGTGCTCGCGCCGCCCAGTTCGTCGAAGCTCACCTCCTCGCCGGTGACCGTCTCGATGACGTCCGGCCCGGTGATGAACATGTGGCTGGTGTCCTCGACCATGAACACGAAGTCGGTGATGGCTGGGGAGTAGACGGCCCCGCCGGCGCAGGGCCCCATAATCGCCGATATCTGTGGGACGACGCCGCTGGCGAGTTGGTTCCGGTGGAAGATATCGCCGTAGCCCGCCAGCGAGTCCACGCCCTCTTGGATGCGCGCGCCGGCCGAGTCGTTCAGGCCGATTATCGGCGCGCCGACCTCCAGCGCTTGATCCATAATCTTGACCACCTTCTCGGCGAACACCTCGCCGAGCGACCCGCCGAAGACGGTGAAGTCGTGGGCGAAGACGAACACTTTGCGGCCCTCGACCTCGCCGTGGCCGACGACGACGCCGTCTCCGGGAATCGTCTGCTCGTCCATATCGAAGTTCGTACAGCGGTGCTCCCGGAGGCGTCGACTTCGGTGAAGCTTCCATCGTCAAGGAAGTAGTCGATGCGCTCGCGGGCGGTCATCTTCCCGCGGTCGTGCTGGGCCTCGATGCGGTCCTCGCCGCCGCCCGTCCGGGCGCGGGCCTTCCGCTCGCGGAGGTCTTCGATGGCGTCGTCGTCGGTCACGGCCGATCCCGCCCGTCAGTCATAGTCGGCACAACGGGGGAGGGTCAAAAAAGGGTTGCCCGCCGGAGTGGCGCTGTCGAAACCCTCCGCCTGTGACAATTACTGTTAGTCCTGCAGAATGGTAAAGAATTATACTGTTACACATATTTGTGTAACTATAGAGAAACAGATGTTCGAGCCCTGTACTGAAAACGCGCTCAAGACGCTCCTTGCGATCGAGTCCGGTGACTCGATTTCAGGGGTCGCCCGCAAGATAGACGAAAACCGCGAGACGATTCGCCGTGTAGTCAACTCGCTCGAAGAGGCAGGCTACGTCCAGTACGATTGAGGGCTTTCTGTTGTTTCTCCAGCAGTCCGCGAAGCGGGACTCTCCTTTCTCACGGCGTCGGCAGCGGTGTCTCCGCCGTCGATTTCTGAAGCGTATGTCCTCCCGCATTTCGCCGGTCTGGACTTCGCGTACACCTCCATCGACGCTGTCTACGTCTGGACGCGTGGTGGATACCAAGTCGCTCGTGATCCGGAGGACTATCCACTCTTCATTGCCGTTGACGAGGCTGATTTCGACGAATGGGAGCGGTTCTTCAAGCGATTCGATATTCCGGTCGCACAGGAACGTCGACCACCGGACGAAGTCGATGGACCGATCCAGTACGTCTTGGAGGCACGTGAGACAGTCGAGGGCGACTCCGTCGACGGTCGGCCGGTCGTCTCCTTGGACGAGACGCTCGCGTTTGCGCAGGACCACTACGCGACGTTTCAGTCGGCTCTCGATATGCTCGACCGGATGTACGAAGATGTCGACACTGATACGCAATACCGAATGGGACCAGCCTGAATATGAGTCAAGAAGAACGAAGCGAGGCCCTCATCGAGGTCCTCACCGAACTCGAACAGTCCGGTATTCCGTTTGTGTTGGTCGGTGGATACGCCATCAGCCAATTCGAGACACGGTTTTCGACCGATTTGGATCTCGTTATCGCACCAGATGACTACGATAAACTCGTGAGCTTTCTCGAGGACCATCAGTTCGAGCGAACGGACGAACTCGAGGTTCCTTCCGAAGAGACAATCTACAATCGAGAGATAGAGCTCTTCGAGCGAACGGAAGGCCTCGTTCACCCCGTCGGTGTCGATATTCTCGTGAATGGACTCGGCTACCGACAGACGGGGGCCGAATGGTCATTCGACTTTGAGCGGCTTTCGGGTTTCGTAACGTGCTTGCTTCCTACTGCGAGACGGTGAATCGGTCGTGCCAGAGATACGCAGCCCCGAGCAGCGTGCTTGCAATGCTGAGGCCAGCCCACATAGTGGCTAACCACAGATCGCTCTCCAAGACCCCCAGACCCGCCTGAGCGAGAGCCAAAACAATCCACACGGCTCCAACGAGATATTGCCAGATGCTCTCTTCCATACCGGTAACGAAGATGACGGATTCACTGATAGGTGTCGATCGCGGACTGAGACTTCCAACCGTATTAGGTCACGCTCGGTGTCGGTGCTAAATACACTCTCTGTATCTCGCAGGAGGTTCCTATCAGCCACGGAGGATTTCGACAGAGCCGCCAGGATGACAAATACCGCCGCAGACCGCTGGAGTTTTTTCTGGGTAGTGCCACCCTCCGGTCGTGAAGAACGTCACCACCCGGACATCGAACCCATTCGGGATGGAACCGGACTGTGCGTCCTCCGTCCCCGGCTACGGCGACGCGAACGCCCACTTCCACGTCATCGGGGACCACCCCGGCGTCCACGGCGGGGCCGACTCGGGCGTCCCCTTCACGGACACGCCGGCGGCCGAGCGCCTGCAGGACGCCCTCTTCGAGGCGAACCTGCTGGCCGAGACGGGCACGCCGCCGACCGTCGAACAGACGTACCTCTCGTATCTCTGTATGTGCGTCACCGAGGGCGACCCGACCGATGGCGACTACGACGACCTCGAGCGCTTTTTCGACTCGGAGTTGCGAGCAATCACCGCCCACGTCCTGCTGCCGGTCGGCGAGCGCGCGACCCGGACCGTACTGGAGAACTACTCCGCCCGCGAGACGGCCGTCGATATGGACGCGATGCACGGCCGCGAACTCCAGGGTGCCGGCTGGCTCATCATCCCCATCAAGGAGCCGGCGGAGTGGGTCGACGGCGACCACGACCGCCTCGTCGCGGCCATCGAGGGCGTCAAGAGCCGCGACTACCGACAGGAGGTCGACCTCGGGCGATTCCTGCCCGGTGAGGACCCCTACCGCGTGCGGTGATATCGGCTCACGCTCGCCGGCCGACCCACCGCGGTACCGACGAACAGTAGCGCTCGTACTCGTTACCCATCGCCTCGGTGAGTCGCGGCTCCTCGCGGTAGACGACGACGAGGTGATAGATCACGGCCATCAGCGCGGCGTACCCGCCGGCCAGCGGCGAGGCCGACAGTATCGCCACCCCGCCGGCACCCAGCACTGTCCCGAGATACAGCGGATTGCGGGTGTACGCGAGCGGTCCGTCGGTGACGAGTCGGTCCGGCGTCGTCTCCGGGGCCGGCGTCACCCCGGCCCGGGCGAAGGTGTGGACGGCCCACGCGACGATGGCGAGGCCGGCAGCGACCGGGAACGCTCCGAACAGTCCGGCGATACCGATATCGCCCGCCAGCGGGTCCGCACCGCTCAATATGGCCGCGAGAGCAACGGCTGTGAGCGGAGCCAGCGCGTACAGGTACGCCCGGTAGTCGACGGCCACGGTAGAGCGGTCGTCCGGCAGGGGCAAAACGGTTCCCGGGACAGGTAGTCGTCCGGTTCGCTCCTCGCGTCCGCTCGTCGCAGAACGGGCGTGGCGGGGGTGAGCGAAACCGGAGGTTTCGCGAGCTACGTCACGCTCGTCGAGCGGCCGGAGGGAGCGAAGACGGGCGTGACGGGATTCGAACCCGCGATCTAGAGGTTAGGAACCTCTCGCCCTGTCCGCTAGGCCACACGCCCTGCGTGGCGGTATCACGGGCGAGCGAAAAACGGTTTCGCTCCGGGCAGTACGTTTATCCACGTCTCGCCCTTGGCCTCAGGTATGTCAGACAACCTCTCTCGCCGGCGGTTTCTCGGCCTCGCCGGGGCGGCGACGACCGCCGCACTAGCGGGGTGTGCGGTCAGCACGAACGAGGAGACGGACGAACCGGGAGACAGCGACTTCCAACTCGGCTCCCCCGACGATACCGAGGACATCGATAGAGCGTCGGTATCGGGAGAGCGCTTCGCCGAGGTGTTCCGCGAGGCGCGGGACGCGGTGGTCCAAGTCAGAGTCCGGACTGCGACGTCGGGCGGGAGCGGCACCGGGTGGGTCGTCGACGACGGCCACATCGTCACGAACGAGCACGTCGTCGAGGGCGCACAGCGCGTGTTCGTCCGGTTCCGGTCGAGCGGTTGGATCGAGGCCGACATCGTCGGGACCGACGTCTACAGCGACCTCGCAGTGCTGTCGGTCGAGGACCAACCGGACGCGACGGAACCGCTCGCGCTGCGGACGACCGACCCCGCCGTCGGGACCGAAGTGCTGGCCATCGGCAACCCCTTCGGGCTCTCCGGGTCGGTCTCCTCGGGCATCGTCAGCGGCGTCAACCGGACGCTGCCGGCCCCGAACAACTTCTCCATCCCCGACGCCATCCAGACCGACGCGCCGGTCAACCCCGGCAACAGCGGCGGCCCGCTAGTGAATCTGGACGGCGACGTCGTCGGTGTCATCAACTCCGGCGGTGGGGACAATATCGGCTTCGCCATCTCGGGTGCGCTGGTCGACCGGATCGTCCCGGCACTGGTCGAAGACGGCGAGTACAGCCATCCCTACCTCGGAATCAGGCTCGACGAGGTGACGCCGGCGCTCGCGCAGGCCAACGGCTTAGACGTCGCCCGCGGCATCTACGTCCACGAAGTGGTCTCGGGCACGCCGGCCGAGGGCGTCCTCGAAGGATCGACCGGCAGCGAGACGGTGTACGACCAGCGGGTCCCCACCGGCGGCGACGTGATCAAGCGGATGGACGGGACGCTGATCTCGACCCAGCAGGCGCTGTCGAGTTTTCTCGCGCTCGAAACCTCGCCCGGACAGGAAATAGACATCGAGATAATCCGCGACGGCGAGCGCCGGACGGTCCAGTTGACCATCGGCGAACGGCCCGTGCCCTGATCAGAACTCTTCTGCGGCCCCGCTGTCGAGCAGCGGTCCGACGTTCGCCTCGGGAAGCGTGACCACGTCGTCCCGCGAGAGGTCGTACTCGCGGTCGTCGACGCCGTAGATCGGTCCCACGTCGTCGGTGATCCGAACCGTCGTTCGTTCGACCGCGTGCCCGTCCGATGGGGGCACGGAGTCGCCACCCTCGTTCAAGGCTGGATCAGTCGGCGCGTCACCGGCCGCGCCGCTTTCCGTCGGCACGGCATCGGCCGTGCCGCTTTCCGTCGACTCGCCGCCGTCGGTCGACGTCTCGGCTGCCGCCGGTGTGTCCGTCTCGGCGGGCGGGGCCTCCGGCGGCGGTGGCGGGGCCGGCGACTCCTCGTCCGGTGTCCGCTCGGCCGACTCGCCGTCGCC
>NZ_WPCA01000146.1 GCF_009741825.1 Halapricum sp. CBA1109 | reverse complement strand
CCGCGACCGCCCCGCCGTCGACCAGTGGCGACTCGACGGCGACGCCGTCGCGTTCACTCACGTCCCGCGGGCGAAACTCCTCCAGGCGAAGGCGACCGAGACGCTCGAGGACGTGGTCGCCGACATTGAGGGCGAGGGACCGATCACCGTCGTCTGCGCGGAGGGGCGTGCGAGCGACGAGGTGGCCGCGTTCCTCCGCGAGGCGGGCCACGACGCGCGGAACCTCACCGAGGGGATGGAAGGGTGCGCACGCCTGTACGAGGCCGTGGAACTCGACGCCGACCCGACCGTCCTCCAGTACCAGCGCCCCTCCAGTGGCTGTCTGAGCTATATGATCGTCGACGGCGACGCGGCCCTCGTCCTCGACCCACTCGCGGCGTTCGTCGACCGCTATGTCGCCGACGGCGAGGAGAGGGGTGCGACCGTCCAATTCGCCGTGGACACGCACGTCCACGCCGACCACGTCTCGGGCGTGCGGGAACTGGCCGAGGCCACGGACGCGACGGCCGTCGTCCCCGAGCGAGCACGCGAGCGCGGCCTCGGATTCGAGGCGGCGACCGTCGGCGACGGCGACACCCTCGACGTTGGCGGGACGGCCGTCGAAGCGGTCTACGCACCCGGCCACACGACCGATATGACGGCGTTCCTCGTCGGAGGCGTCCTGCTGGCCGGCGACAGCGTGTTCGTCGAGAGCGTCGCGCGGCCGGATCTGGAGGTGGACGACGACGGCGTCGCGGACCTCGCGCGAGAGCTCTACGCGACGCTGCACGACCGCTTTGGGGCCTTCGAGGACGGGACGCTCGTCGCGCCCGGCCACCACGGCGAGGGCGTCACTCCCGGTAATGACGGGAGTTACACCGCGACGCTGGGGACGCTCCGGGAGACGCTGGCGCTGTACGGGCTCCCCGAGGCCGCGTTCGTCGACCGGATCACGTCCGGTATCGGCCCGCGCCCGGCCAACGACACCGAAATAATCGCGATCAACCTCGGACACCGCTCGGTCGACCGCGAGACGGCTCTGGAACTGGAACTCGGGCCGAACAACTGCGCGGCCGGCTAGAACGGGAACCGGTCCCGGATGTCGTCGAGAAGCGAGTCCTCATCGGGCGGTTCGCCGGTCGTGATCACGCCCTCGTCGGGGACGATGACCGTCCGCTGGCTGTCGTTGTGGACCTCGATGAGGCCGTCGGCTTTCAGTCTCGCCAGCGCGTCCTCGATAGTATCTATCTCGACGTCGACGTGCGAGCGAAGTTCGAACACCGTCAGTCCCTCCTCGGCCCGGTCTGCCAACGCGTCGAGCAGCGCCACCTCCGCGTCGTCCCGGTCACGATACTCCTCCTTCGCTCTCATACCGTTGCGTTGGACTGCAGTCGTCTTATAGGATTGGACCGGTCCGGGAGTGGCCCATCCAGTACGCTTATAATCCGAACGGAGCCACGTATTGACAATGGGTATCAAGTGTTCGCTTCTCGGACACAGCTTCGACGACGGCACCGTCGAACGCGAGCGCGAAGAACAGGGGAGTGAGGTCGTCATCACGATCCGTGAGACCGAGACCTGCACGCGCTGTGGCCAGGAACGCGTCGTCTCGGAGAACAAGGAAGTGACGACCCTCGAAACGCCGGACGACGTCGGGGCCGAGCCGA
This sequence comes from Halapricum sp. CBA1109, assembly GCF_009741825.1. GTDB lineage: Archaea > Halobacteriota > Halobacteria > Halobacteriales > Haloarculaceae > Halapricum. Next base: position 4,909 of record NZ_WPCA01000146.1, on the reverse strand, counting down.
CACCGCCCGAACCGGACCCGGAGCCCGACCCGGTCCCGGAAGCCGAGTCGACCGACGACAAGACCGTCCCGACCGTCGAGGAACCGACCGAGGAGACGACCGAGGAACCGCCTGTCACCGACGACGCCGAGATTCTCGACGACGACGAGGAGGACGACACCGACCGCGAACCCGGCCAGTGGCCACAGGAGGCCGACCCCGACACCGCCGAGGACGAGGACTTCGACCAGTACGGCTACGTCGAGGACGACCCCGAAGACGCGGCGGTCGTCGAGGGCGACGACGCGGAGTTCATCGACGACGACGGCGACGCGGAGTTCATCGACGACGGTGACGACGAACCGGCCGAGCAGTCGGCCGCCCGGACCAACGCTTGGCCCTCCGAGCAGGAGGGCGCCGATGAGAACGGCCAACCGACCGGACCGGGAGCCGTCACTGTCCCCGACGGGGAGTTCGTCTGTGGCAACTGCGGATTCTCGACGCCCGTGGAGTCCTCGTCGCTTCGGGCGGGCGACTTCTGCCCGGAGTGTCACAAGGAGACACTCGAACAGGTCAGAGAGTGACCACGGCGAAGGGAAACGGGTATACCGGACCCCGAGTAAAGCACGTCCATATGGAAGAGTACAAGATGCGCCGAGGGGAGCACCTCAGCGACCGCATCCCCGATATGGAAGCGACCGTCGAGGACTACTTCGGCCCCATCACCGGGACCGAGGAGTACAACGGCAACGACCTCTACGTCATCGCGGACCCGGACAACCCGGTGTTCGACCGCGTCACCGTCGGCGCAATCGAGTACAGCAGCAAGAAGGACAAACTCGCGCTGGACATCGAGGAGCGCCCGGCCGAGAAGATCATCGCGGAGGGCCTCACCGACGCGGCCGAGGACGCCGTCAGCGCCAAAAACGAGTTCCTGCTGGAGGCGACCGGTCGTGACGCCAAGGCCCGCCGGGACTCGATGAAACGCGCCGTCGAGGACGAACCCGACGAAGTCGACGACGTCTAACGACCCAGTCGCTCGCGGCTGATCGAGACGCCCGAGGGCGTGATGATCAGTTGGTCGTCGTCTTTCTGGACGATGTCGCCGCCGACTTCCCGAGCGACGCGCTTGAGTTCGTCCGTGATGTGTTCCATCGTCTGGTCTTTGGTCGTGTGTCGCGTGATGTCCGCGATGACGATGTCGCCGTCGTAGACGGCGTCTTTGATCTCCATGATGTCCTGTTTGTCGCCGATGCGTGCGATACGGACCGTCGTGTCCGCCTCGGGCGCTTCGCCCTCGGCCATCTGTCCGTCCAGTTCGACGTAGTCATCGGTTCGGCGGGAGCCCCCCGAGTCCCCGATGAGCTTGTCCATAAATCCCATACAGTTCCCACCGAGTGCGGCCCAAATAAGGTTTTACCATACGTCTGACGCCGGCGGCGCCGTGGCTGTCGGTCGAGTGCGAAAGAAACTCCGGGGTGGTCGGTGCGTCAGTCCTCGGCGGAGGCGGCCTCGGCTTCGTCGTCGGCCTCTGCCTGGTCGTCGCCGGTGCCGGCCTCGTCCTCGTCGCTGCGGGCCGCGACCAGCCCACCGCGGGCGACGGAGTACATCGGCTCCTCGGCGTGGGTGACGCCGCTGATCGAGAACGGGATGTTGGCTTCCTCGAGGTGGCGCTCGAACAGTTTCGTGAAGCCGTCGGGCATCGAGGTACCGCCGGTGACGACGACCGGCACGTCAAGCCCTTCCTCGATGTCCTCCTCGTCTATCTCCTTGGTGATGTTCTCGATGACGTAGTCGAGCAGGTTCTCGTAGTAGATGGACAGGGCGCCCTCGACGCCGCCGACGTCGGTCTGGAAGTCGAGTTCGAAGTCCTCCTCTTTGATCGAGGTGACCTTGTCGACGGGCGTGCCCGTGGCCTGTGCGGCCTGCTCGTCGACCCAGTCGCCGCCGCGGGCGACCGAGAACTTCATCACCGGCACCGCGTAGTAGGCCAGACAGACGTTGGTCATCCCCGCGCCGAAGCTGATGCCCAAGCCGGTGAAGTCGTTGTCGGCCAGCTCGGAGTAGATGACGGACATCCCCTCGTTGATCGGTTGGGCGTCGTAGCCCATGTCGTCGAGGAAGCTCCCGATGGTCTTCTCGTGGTACAGCGTCGAGAGCTCCGAGTCGATGGGGTCGGCCGGCGAGGAGAAGTACAGCTTCTCGTTGGGGTAGTTCGGGGACCCGACCACCTGCTCGACGATGAGCTTCATCATCGGGATGGCCGACTTCTCGTCGCTTGAGAGGATGCCGTGTTTCATCGGACGGCGTGTCTCCTTGTTGAAGATGTTCGCAAAGTTCAGCGCGTCGTCGCCGACAACGTACACCTTGTCGTCTTTCCGGATGTGCAGTACATCGCTCCGCGACAGCATCTGTTCGGCCATATCGGAGTACTCGATCTCCACGAACGAGTTCCGCTGCTGGACGAACACGGTTTCGTTACCTTCCTGCTGTGCGGAAAGGATGTTCATCGTACCAACGTCGAGTCCTTTCGCCATGTTCTTCACAACTAATGGTGGTTTAATAAAACTATGTGAAAGACACCATATAGATAATCGCTGGAACTATTTATCGGCTGAAAAAGAGTGCCTAAGGCCCTCACTGTCGGGGAGTTAGGACAACCCGAGGAAGGATTTGAATTTATCCACGAGCCCCGACTCGGCGTCGCCGCGGCCTGTTGTTTCTTTTCTTCCTCGCGGCGCTGTTTGAGTTCGGTCAGCGCCGAACTCTGGTCGTCGACAGTCGACGTCGAGCGCTGCTCTTTCTTCTCGCCGCCCTTCAGCGCTTTCAGTCCCTGCACTTGCGCGTCGGTGCTCTCCGAGCGAGTGACCTCGACGGAGTCGGTCTGTAGCCCCGAGGTGTCTATCTCGGACTCGTCGATGTTCAGCGACAGGGAGGTCCCCTCGTCGCGTTCGACCCCGCCCCACGTGATGTCCACGTCGGCCATCGCCTCCTCTATGTCCCGCTCTATCTCCTCGTCGCTGATCGTCTCCTCGGGTTCGTCTTCCTCCATCGGCTCGATGTCCGCTGGACCGGGCTTGTACCGCTGGATCTGGTGGGCGACCAGCGCCGCGCCCGTCGCGGCCAACACGACGGCAAGCCCCAGTCCGTACAGCAACACGACCGGGCCGCTGGCGTCACTGCCCGCGACGTTCCAGTCGTAGGGGTACAGTACCGAGAACCACACGACGGCGACGAACGTCACCACGGACCCGGCCGCGCCGGCGTAGACGGCCCGTCGCTTCACCGGGAGCAGTACCAGCACGCCCAGAAGCGCTGTCGGCAGCGACACCATCCCGAGGGCGTAGGCCGGTTCGCGCCACGCCCAGAAGACGCCGGTGTCGTACTGGAACGTCCCGCTGTACAGGAACAGGACGAGTCCCACGCCCGCGAGCAGGATACCGACGAAGAACAGCCCGAATCCGAGGTACACGTCCGTCCGGGTGTCCGGCTCGCCGATGTACTCGCGGTACAGATCGAAGAGCGCGTTGTCCGGAACCGAATCCTCGTCACTCATTATTCTGTGTTTATCACCCCCTCTGTAATTATTGTTCCCCCACGTGTGGGCAGGCTTGCATTGTCCGTCGACTGATAGGAGAAGGGAATAGTCCCCTCCCAACGGCCAGACGAGCGCGAATCCAACAGGTTTGTATCGGGCCGAACCTGAAGGGCCGGTATGACTGACACCGTCGTCGTTCTCGGGTCCGGGTACGCAGGGGCTGGTGCCGTCCAGAGTCTGGAATCCGAGTTGGGGTCGGACGCGGACATCACGTGGATTTCGAACGTCGACTACCACCTCGTGCTCCACGAGACACATCGCTGTATCAAAGACCCCTCCATACAGGAGAAAGTCACAATCCCGGTCGAAGAAGTCAAATCCTCCGGCACACGATTCATCGAGGGGCGCGTCGAAGACATCGACGTCGCGGACCGCGAGATATCCCTCGCCGACGACTCGACGGTCGCCTACGACTACCTCGTCACCTGTATCGGAAGCCGGACGGCCTTCTTCGGTATCGACGGCCTCCGCGAACACGCACACACGATGAAGAGCCTCGACGACGCCCTCGGCATCCACGACGACGTGCGCGAGGCCGCCCGCGAGGCAACCCAGAGCGACCCCGCACAGGTCGTCGTCGGCGGGGCCGGCCTCTCGGGCATCCAGGTCGCCGGCGAGATAGCCGAGTTCCGCGACGACAACCGCGCGCCCATCGACATCCACCTCGTCGAAGGGCTGGACAACGTCTTCCCCAACAACGACCCCGAACTCCAGGGCGCGATCCAGCGCCGCCTCGAAGCCCGCGACATCGACATCCTGACCGGCGAGTTCATCGGCGAAGTGGACGAGCAGACGGTGTACGTCGGCGAGGAGACCGAACTCGACTACGACGTGCTGGTCTGGACCGGCGGGGTCACCGGCCACGAGTGTATGGCAGAGGTCGAGTTGGAGAAAGACGAGCGCTCCCACCGCATCAACGCCGAGACGGACTTCCAGACCGACGACGAACGCGTGTTCGCCATCGGCGACTGCGCGCTGGTCGACCAACCGGACGGCGAGCCCGCGCCGCCGACCGCACAGGCCGCCTGGCAGGCCGCCGAAGTGGTCGGCGAGAACGTCGCCCGACAGATGCGCGGCCAGCCCCTGCAAAGCTGGACGTTCAAGGACAAGGGGACGGCCATCTCCATCGGCGAAGCGCCATCGGCCACGACGTGATGTTCTTCCCCATCGAGACGTTCGGCGGCCTCCCGGCGAAGGTGCTAAAGAAGGGCATCGCCGCGCGCTGGATCGCCGACATCGCCGGCGTCAAGCGCGCGGTGAAGGCCTGGCCGGATATGTAGAAACCCACTTTTTACAGATCGGGGGTTTCCTCGCTTCGCTGCGGAAACCCCC
>NZ_WPCA01000212.1 GCF_009741825.1 Halapricum sp. CBA1109 | reverse complement strand
CGCCGCGACGCCGCCGCCGACGACCTGCCGGCGGCCGGGGTCCATCGGCACGGCCGACAGCGAGATGTCCCGGCCGGCGATGGTGACGACGCGACGACGATACCGGTCCCGAGGCCGACGCCGACCGAGCGGAGCGGTGCGGCCGTGAGGGCCGCGGCGACCAGCCACCCCGAGACGACCGCGACCGGGATGGCGAGGCCGTCGGTACCGCTCTTGTGGCCGACAGCGCGGGCGAAGGCGGCGAGGCCGCCGAAGGCGACGACGGACAGGACGACGGCCAGCGCGTAGTTGAACTGCTGGGCCCCGCTCCCGAAGTTCTGTATCATAAAGAAGATGAGGTCGCCCGGGACGACCGCCCGCAGGATGTCTTCGACGGGCGAGACGACCAACTGCTGTGGGTTCGCGGCGACGGCGTACGACGACGCCACCGCACCGACGCCGGCCGAAAGCGCGACGGCGACGGCCGGGAGATGCTTGCGGATTGCGGTCATCGTTGACAGTACAGAGGATACAACTCACTAAAGCCGTTTTTCCAACTCGGGACAAACTGGGACTAGAATTGGGTCACAATACTAAAGCGCCTGCCCGTCCGAATCCGCGTATGGACGAGTCAGGCGGCCGCCCGTGTCCGCAGTGTGACCGGCCGATGTACCACCGCCACTGCAAGTACGTCTGCCCGGAACACGGCGTCGTCTTCGACTGTGCGGATACCTTCTACTGACGCGCGCTGTTCCCGCCGACCACTGCTCTCGGATTTATTACCGTGGAGATAGAATCGAGCCCTATGAGTGGCGACGACGGGCAGGCGATACGTGTCTTGCACGTCGACGACGAGCCGAACTTCGCGGACTTGGTGGCGACGTACCTCGAACGGGCGAACGACGCCTTCTCGGTCGTGACCGCGACGTCGGCCCCGGAGGGACTGGACCGCCTCGACGAACACCGGGTCGACTGTATCGTCAGCGACCTCGATATGCCCGAGATGGACGGGCTGGAGTTCCTGCGGGCCGTCCGCGAGGAGTACCCAGACCTGCCGTTCGTGCTGTTCACGGGCAAGGGCAGCGAGGAGATAGCGAGCGACGCTATCTCCGCGGGCGTCACCGAGTACCTCCAGAAGGAGTCCGGGACCGACCAGTACACCGTCCTCGCCAACCGCATCGAGCGAGCGGTCGAGGCCTACCGGGCGAAAGACGCCTTAGAGGAGAGCGAGCGGATGCTGTCGACGCTGGTCAGCAACCTCCCGGGGATGGCCTACCGGTGTCGGAACGCGCCCGACTGGCCGATGGAGTACGTCAGCGACGGCTGTCGGGACCTGACCGGCTACGACCCCGAGGAACTAGTCGATAGCGACGTTGTCTGGGCCGAGGACGTCCTGCTGGAGGAGGACTTAAAGCGCCTGTGGGAGACGGTGCAGGCGGCGCTGGACTCCGGTGAGTCCTTCGAGGTGACCTACCGCATCCGGACGGCCGACGGGGAGACAAAACGCGTCTGGGAGCAGGGACAGGGCGTCTACGAGGACGGCGACCTGATCGCACTTGAGGGAATCATCCTCCACATCGACAGCCCGGCGGTGCGGCAGGCGACCCGGCTCTCGGACGAGGACGGGTCTGCGGCGGTCCGGTCCGCTCGGTTCGAGGCGGCCGTCGAACGGATCGACGACGCGTTCGTCGCCGTCGACGCCGACCGGACGGTGACCTACGCCAACGAGGCCGCCGGCGAGTTGCTGGGGATGGCACCCGACTCCATCGTCGGGACCGACCTGTGTACGGTGGTCCCGGACGGCTACGACGACACTCTCCGGAGCCAGCTCGAGCAGTCGATAGCGACCGGTGATCCGGTCCGCTCGGAGACGCGGTACCCCAGCAGCGACCGGTGGATCGAACTCAACATCTACCCCGCAGAGGACGGTGCGTCGCTGTACGCCCGGGACATCACCGACCGGCGCGAGCGGTCGACCGAACTCGAACGCTACCGGACGCTGGTCGAGAACGTCGGCGACCCGATGTACGTCCTCGACACGGAGGCGACGATAACGATGGTCAACGAGGCGATGGCCGACCATCTGGGCTACGACCGCGAGGAGATAGTCGGCTCGCACGCGTCGATGTTTATGCCCGAATCCGACGTACAGACGGGGACGGAGACGGTCAGGCGCCTCGATCGAGGGCGAGGACACGTGGGCGACTTTCGAGATGGAGACGGTCCACGCCGACGGCTCCCGGTCGATCAACGAGGACAAGATAGCCGTTCTGACAGACGACTCCGGGGAGTACGTCGGCTCGGTCGGCGTGATGCGCGATATCTCGACGCGGAAGGAACGCGAACGGGAACTCCGGCGCTACGAGACCATCATCCAAGCGGTCGGAGATCCGGTGTACGCGCTCGACGACGACGGCTACTTCACATTCGTCAACGACGCCGTCACCGAACTGGCGGGGTACGACCCCGAGGACCTCCGGGGCGAGCACGCGACGACCGTCGTCTCGGCGGCGGACTTCGAGCGCAGCGCCGAGTACATCGAGCAGTTGCGCAGCGACGAGTCGGTGTCGTACGTCACCTTCGAGGTGGACATCCACACGGCCGACGGCGACACTGTGCCGACGGAGAACCACATCGCGCTCCTCGAAGACGAGGACGGCCACCGGGGGACCGCCGGCGTCATCCGGGACATCTCCGAGCGAAAGCGCCGCGAGAAGCGCCTCCAGAAGTTCGCCAGCGTCGTCAGCCACGACCTGCAGTCGCCGCTGAACGTCATCACCGGGCGGGCGCAACTGGCAAAAGAGACCGGTTCGGTCGAGCACGTCGACGGTATCGTTCAGGCCGCCGACCGGATGGAGACGCTGATCGAGGACCTGCTGACGCTGGCCCGGCAGGGCCGGACCGTCGGCGAACCCGAGTCGACGCCGCTGTCGGACGCCGCCCGGGACGCGTGGGAGCAGGTCCAGTCGCCGGCGGCGACGCTGACCGTCGACGCCGAGACGACGCTGTCGGCCGACCCCGACCGCCTCCGGGAGTTGCTCGTCAACCTCTTTCGGAACGCCGTCGAACACGCCGGTCCCGACGTCGACGTGTCCGTCGAGACGCTACCGGACCGTTCTGGCTTTGCCGTCGCCGACGACGGCCCCGGGAATCCCCGATGAGCAACGCGAGCAGGTGTTCGA
>NZ_WPCA01000127.1 GCF_009741825.1 Halapricum sp. CBA1109 | reverse complement strand
TAGTGACACGGGAGCATGAGCCTATGATGCTCAAAAAAGAGCTGAGAAGCGATAGAAAGCCCTCGGGGCAGTTCCGGTCCCGCGGCTCGCTGTCGCCGGAAATCGAAGATTCGAGATGACGAGAGAGCTTCGGCTCTCTCGGACCACGCGCTTCCCTCGCTTCGCTCGGTGTAGTGCTTGCATCGCCGGGGTTCCCGGAACTGCCCTCGCCCTTTCAGTCCGCCAGGATTCAGTTGGTTGACCGGCAGAAACAGGCCCTTTACTCGGTGGTTGTCTGAATACTACAACTGAACCCACCGACAACGTTTTTCGCGCGGCGGCCCTGCCCTGTCCCGTGAACGTACGGGGTGTCGTCGTCGGCGCGGACGAACCGAAGACCGTCAGCACGCAGTACGGCGAGCGCGAGCTGTGCGAGGTGACGGTCCGGCCCGACCGGGGTCGGGGCGAACCGACGACGGTGACGCTGTGGGGCGACTGGGTCGAGAGCGGGGAACTGCTCGAACCGGGGATGGAACTGGCCGTCTACGACGCCGAGGAGCGCACCTATCAGGGCGAGACGCAGTACACGACCGGCAGCGACACCACCGTCGTCGTCGAACCGGACTTCCTCGTCGACGTGACCGACGTGCGGTCGTGGGTCCAGTGCCCGCGGATGTACTACCTCAACAAGATCAGCGGCCTCCCGCTGGTCTACCCCGTCGTCAAGGGGACCATCGTCCACGAGGTGTTCGGTGACCTCCTCCGGGGCCGGGACCGCGAGACGGCCGTCGACGACCAGGTCGAGGCGGCGGGACTCGAACTGGGACTGCTCGGCCGGGACGCCGAGTCGGTCCGCGAGGACGTCGACGACCACGCCAGCGCCATCGAGGGGTGGCTGGCACAGGGGACGCTCGGCGACACCGATAGCTGGCGCTCGGAGATGACGCTCGTCAGCGAGCGCTACGGCATCAAAGGGCGGGCCGACGCCGTCCGCCGCGGGATGCCGGTCGAACTCAAGACCGGGAAAAACACCAAGCGCGAACCGCGCTTTCACGACAAGATTCAGGCCGCGGCGTACGCGCTGGTGTTGGGCGAGCGCGCGGCCCGCGACACCGCGGCGGCGGACGCGGTTGCCGACGGCGGGACCGAGGCCCAGTCGCCGTTGTCGGCCGCACCGGACACCGGGACGTTGCTGTACACGAAAAAACGCCGCCGTCGACCGCAACGAGGAAGACGGCGACCTCTCGCCGGCCAAGGAGTTCTCCATCGGACCGGGGCTGCTCCAGTTCGTCGTCCGGGCGCGCAACGAGATAGCGGCGATGGAGTACGATATGTCCGTCCCGACGGGCTACGAGGCAGCGCCAAGTGTGAGTACTGTTTCGAGCAGGACACCTGTACGGCCGTCTCGGGCCGGCTCGCCCAGGAGTCGAAGGTGCTCGACGGCGACTCGACCATCCCGGCCATCCCCGAGGCCGAACGCGACTACTTCGACCGGTTCTACCGCGCCATCGAGGCCGAACGCCGGGAGGTCCACCGCGAGTACGCCAAACTCTGGGAGCAGGGAGCGACCGAACGCGCCGAGGACGACCGGGCGCTGGTCGACCTCGACCCGACCGGCCAAAGGCAGGTCGAGGGCGGCCGCTGGGAACTGACCGCCGAGGGGACGGCGGCCACCTCGAAGATACGCGAGGGCGACGTGGTGCTGGCCAGCGACGGCCACCCCATCCGGGGCGAGGCCGAACTCGCCCGCGTCGAGCGACTCACGACCGACGAGGTGGTGGTCACCGCCGACGAACCGGTCGAGCTCCGGCGGCTGGACATCTACCCCTCGGAGTTGACGACCGACCGTCTGCTGACTGCGCTGCACGACGCGGTGCTCAAGCAGTCCGCCCCCGAGAAAGACGTCCTGTTCGGCCGGCGCGAACCCTCCTTCGAGACCGTCGAGGAGACGTTCATCGACAACAACGACGCACAGGACGAGGCTGTGGGGATGGCCGTCGGCGCCGAGGACTTCGCGCTCGTCCACGGTCCGCCCGGGACGGGCAAGACGTACACGCTTGCCCGCATCGTCCGGGCGCTGGTCGACGACGGCGAGCAGGTCCTGCTGTCGGCGTTTACCAACCGCGCCGTCGACAACGCCATCGAGGCGCTGGTCGAGCAGGGATTCGAGGACATCGTCCGCGTCGGGACTGAAAGCGGTGTCCGGGAGGATATGCAGCGGTTCAGACTCGACCAGCGCGGCGACCCCGACGAGCGAGCGGCCACCTTGGCGGATGCGTCGGTCGTGGCGGCGACGACGGCCTCCTGTGGGTCTCGGGTCGTCCGCGAGCGGAGTTTTCGACACGGCCGTCGTCGACGAGGCGGGCCAGTTGACCGAACCCGGCACGCTGGCGGCGACGACGCTCGCCGAGCGGTTCGTCCTCATCGGCGACCACCAGCAACTCCCGCCCGTCGTCCGCGCGGAGGACACTGGCGAGGGCGCGGCCGACCTCTCCCAATCGCTGTTCGAGCGCCTCATCGAAGCGTATCCGGAGGCAGGCGTGATGCTGGACCGCCAGTACCGGATGGCCCAGCGCATTCAGGCGTTCCCCTCGCGGGCGTTCTACGACGGGCAACTGCGCCCGGCGACCGGCGAGGTGGCCGGCCAACGAATCGAGGCCCTCCCGGGCGTCGACTGCGAGGCACTGCCGGCGGCGTTCCGGGACCCGGTCGTGTTCCTGAACTCCCGCGGTGCGGCCGAGGGCAACACCAACCCCACCGAGGCCCGGACGGTCGCGGAGGTGGTCGAGACGTACGCCGCGGCGGGCGTCGCCCACGAGGACATCGGCGTCATCGCGCCCTACCGCGCGCAGGTCGCCGAAATCGGTCGCCACGTCCCCGAGGGCGTCGCCGTCGACACCGTCGACCGGTTTCAGGGGTCGAGCAAGCAGGTCATCGTCGTCTCGTTCGTCGCCAGCGGGACTCTGGAGGGGCCGATATTCGAGGACTACCGCCGTATCAACGTCGCGCTGACGCGGGCGAAGAAGGCGCTGGTACTGGTCGGCGACGCCGACGCCCTCTCCAGCGACGACACCTACGCCGAGATGGTCGCGTGGGCGCGCTGATCCGGCGGCTTTTTGATCGATTGTGGTGTCCCGGCGGATATGTACAGATTGACCGGGATTAGTCGGGCGATTCGGGAGGGGACGCCGCCGGCGCTGGTCGACGCCGCGGGCGTGGTGACGCTGTTCGGCGGCGCGACGGCGCTGCTGTTCGTCCTCTCGGTGGCCTACTGGGTGGGCGACCGACGGCGAGTGTTGACGCTCGTCGGCTACGCGTTCGTGGCGCTGGGCACCGTCCTCCTCTTGAAGACGCTTATCGGCGCGCCCCGTCCGCCGGCGGGGACGCCCTACGAGGGTGACCCGTACGGCTTCCCGAGCGGTCACGCCACGGCGGCGGCGGTCGTCTACGGCGGCGCGGCGGTCGTCTACGAGCGACTGGACGCGCGGATGCTCGGTGCCGTCGGCGTCGCCGTCGCGGCTATCGCCCTCTCGCGGGTCGTCCTCGGCGTCCACTACCTCGGTGACGTCCTCGTGGGCGCCGCTCTCGGGGCCGTGCTGGTATCGGGGCTGTGGGTCGCGGTCGGCCGGGATCCGCTCCGGGTGTTCGCGTTCGCGTCGGCGGTCGGAGCGGTCGCCGTCGCCGTCGGCGCGCCCGAGAGTCTCCTCGCTCTCGGCGGGAGCGTCGGCGGCCTCCTCGGTGGGGCGGTCCTCGACCGCGTCCCGGACCCCGAATCCCGCGTCGAGGCGGGCCTGTTGGTCGTCCTCGGCGTGGGGACAGTCCTCGCTCTCGACGGCCTCCTCGGGGCGGTGGCGTCGCCGGCGCTTTTGATCGTCGGGAACGCGCTCCTCGTGTCGACCATCGTCCTCCTGCCGGTCGCCGTCGCTGTGCTCCCGGCGCAACTCCGTGACCCGGACATTCATTACTACTGAACGTTCAGTGTAACCGAATGCAGTACGACGCCGACTTCGGGGTCGTGGCGGCGCTGGGTGGTGGTGAGTCGTGAGCGGGACCGACGGGGGGTCGTCGGTCGACCGCCGACAGTTGCTACTGGCCAGTCTCGCCGTCGTCGGCCTCGTCGTGGCGGCGCTGGTCGCGCCCGTCGCGGCGCTGGGGTCGCTCGGTCGCGGGTTCGGGAGTCTCGCCGCCGCGCTGGGCGACCTGTCCGCTGTGGCCCTCGCGGGGCGGCACGGCCGCGACGACGCCGGAGACGGACCCGCGGGCGGACGAGACGGCGGCCCCGGCGGCCGAAGACGAATCGTCGGGGCCGCCGCGGACGGTCCGGGCGGCGTTCGCGTGGCTCCAGTCGGCCGTCCCGGTGCGGAACGGCGAGGCGGCGACGGCCGGCGAGATAGCCCGGTCGGCCGTCGACGCCGGCTACCCGAGCGGGCCGGTCGAGCGGTTGACGGCCCTGTTCCGGCGCGTGCGCTACGGCGGCTACGAGCAGACCGACGAGCGCAACGAGCAGGCCCAAAGCGCCCTCCAGCGGGTCCGGAGCGCGCTCGGAGGTGACGATGACTGACCTCGGAGCCGTCCGACGGAATCTGGCCGCGACGGTCGGCGTCGTCGCGGCCGTCGGCGTCGCCGTCGCAGTCGTCCCCGGGCTCTCGGGGGGCGATAGCCGGGCCGGCGAGCCTGTTGGGGAGCGAATCGGTCGTCCTCCTGCTGGCTGTCGCCGTCGCCCTCGCGGGAATCTGGCTCGGCTACACGTGGCGCGAGCGAGCGACCGAGGACGACGGCGATACGGACGCCGACGGCGGGGCCGGGCGGGTCGGTTCGGTGATAGACGACGCCTACCGGTCGCTGATCGACGAGGACGGCGACACCGACACGCTGGGCAACCGCCGGCAGGTCCGGTCGAAGCTCCGGGCGGCGGCGATAGAAGCGATCACCGAGGGGAGCGACGTCTCTCACGACACGGCGACGGAGCGCGTCGACACCGGCGCGTGGACCGACGACAGACGGGCGGCCGCGTTCCTCGGCGAGTCGACGCCGCCGGCCCCGTTGCAGGCGCGGTTGGCCGACTGGATCGACGGCGCGACCGTCGAACGGCAGGTGTGGGCGACCGTCGAGGCAATCGCACAGCGGAGCGAACTCGACGTCTCACGGGGGAGCGACGAGTCCGACGAGCGGGTGCCCCGAACGGACGACGCGCGGACCGATTCGGTGACCGTCCGGCCAGACGACGGCGACAGCGAGCGAGGCGACCGGTGGGTGCTGACGGTCCTCGGGGCGTTCGCGCTCAGCGGTATCGGCTTTCTGACCGCCACGCCGACGCTGGTCGCGGCGAGCGTGATTCCGCTCTCGTACGCCGCCTACGGCTACGCGACACGGGCCCCGGAACCGGTGCTGTCTGTGAAGCGGGACCTGACGGACGGGATGCCCGCCCCCGGCGAGACGGTCCGGGTCGAGGTGGCTGTCGAGAACGTCGGCGACCGGCCGGTGCCGTCGCTGGTCGTCACCGACGGCGTCCCCGAACGGCTTCGCCTGCTTGCCGGGCCGACGGCCGGGTGTGCGACGCTCGAACCCGGCGAGTCGACGACGGTCAGCTACACCGTCTCGGCCCTGCGGGGCGACCACGAGTTCGACCCGGTAGAGATTCGGACGGCCGGTGTCGCAGCGGGCGACACGTGGTCGGTCACGGCCGCCCCGGAGACGCCGGTGACCTGCCGGGACCCGCTGTCGGCGATGCCGGCGAACGGCGTGACGACGACGGTGAGCGGGCGGGTGCCGACCGACGCCGGCGGCCCCGGTATCGAGTTCTACGCGACCCGGGAGTACCACGCCGAGGACCCGCTCAGTCAGGTCGATTTCAACCACTGGGCCAAGACCGGCGAACCCCGAACCATCGAGTTCCGTCAGACCCGAGCGGCGAAGGTGCTGGTCGTCCTCGACGACCGGGACGTGGCCCGGAAGCGACGCCACGAGTGGTCGCTCGACGCCGTGGTGCTCGGCCGGTTCGCGGGGTCACGCGTCGCCGAGGAACTGCTCGCGGCCGACAACGCCGTCGGGGCCGCCTCGATGGCCGCCCGGACCGTCGAGCAACCGCGGCGGGGGAGCGCCCAGCACGAGCGAATCGAGGCGCTGTGGCGGCGGGCACACGAGGAGTCCGACGAGGCCGACTCGACGTACGAACGCACCAGCGCCCGGTTTTTCACCAATCCCGCCTTCGACGAGGACACGGACGACGAGGGCGAGATGCCCGCGTTCGCGTTCGGACGGGAGTACGTCGCCGACGGGGGTCGGGTGCGGTGGCTCCGGCGACGGCTCGACGCCGACACGCAGGTCCTCGTGGTGACGCCGTTGCTGGACGACGAACCGGTTTCCCTTGCGCGTCGGCTCGCCGCCGAAGGTAATCAGGTCAGACTGCTGTGCCCGGACGTGACGGCGGCCGAGACGCCCGGGAGCGCGATAGCACGATTGCGGCGGCGGCGACGACAGCGCGCGCTCCGGGACCGGGGCATCGGCGTCGTCGACTGGCCGACCGACCGGCCGCTGTCGGTCGCGGTGTCGCGGGCACGGGAGCGGTGGTCGCGATGACGGGGAGCCGACCGACTGCGGTCGGGTCGGCGCTGGCCGTTCTCGTCGCGGCAGTGGCGACGGGACTGCTCGGGTGGACGGCTGGCGCGCCGTGGGCGACGCTCGCCGGCCTCGCGGCCGTCGCCGTGCTGGTCGGGGGGGAGCGAACTGCTGAGCGGCGGGCCGGCGACGAACATCCGCCGGCTGTGGGGCAGCGTCGCGTTCGTCGGCGGCCTGTTTGGCGTGGTCAGGGTGTTCGTCTGGGCCGTCCCCGACACGCCCGTGCTCGTCCCGTCGCTGCTCGGGACGGTATTCGTGGGGCTTGGCGGCACCGGATCGCTCGACGCGAGGAAGGGCACGGAGGTCAGACGCGTCAGCGCGCGGAGCCGCGACGTGTTCGCGTTCGCGCTGTTCTGGGCCTTGCTCGTCGCCGTCGACCTCCACGTCGCGGTGGCGTTTTTTGGCCGGCGTGGTCGTCGAGTGGGTCCGGGGTGGGCTCCTGGCGAGCCTGACCGTCCTGAGTGTGCTCGTCGGCCTCGCGCTGTCCGTGATTCCGCGGACCCAGCGGTCGCTCGGCGCGCGCCGCGAGGAGACGTTCAGAGTCCGGCCCGGCGACCGGAGTCTGCTCCCGCTGTGGGCGGTGCTGTTCGGCGTGTATCTCGCCGCCGCCGCGGCGCCGAGGCTGCTCGACCCGGCCGTCGAGAGCGTCCCCGTCTTCGGGCCAGCGCTGCTCTGGACGGTGACGAGCGGCCTCCTCCACGTCCTCGTCGGTATAGTCGTCGCGACCGGCGTCGCGGTGCTCGCCGTGGCGACCGTCTACGAGCTATCAGTGACGTGGCTGTCGACGCGCCCCTCCCGCGCGGCGGCGCGGGCGGCCGGTGCGCTGTCGGCGACGCTTCTCGTCGGCGTCGTCGTCGCCGTGGTCGGCTTCTCCGTGTCCCCGGCGGTACTCATTGTCGTGGGCGCGGCGACGATGCTCGGTTGGCTGTTGCTCCCGGTCACCGGTGTCGTCCTCACCGACGGCGTCACCCGGACGGGGCTCGTCGGTCGCCACGGGGTCGGGGCGCGGCTCGGCGCCATCGGCGTCGGCCTCGGCGGCGTCGTCGCCGCCGTTCAGGGCGTCACGCCGCTGGTCGTCTTCGTCGCCATCGCGGCCGCCGTCCTCGTCTACGACCTCGGCGAGCATGCGGCGTCGCTGG
>NZ_WPCA01000067.1 GCF_009741825.1 Halapricum sp. CBA1109 | reverse complement strand
AGCTCCCGAACCGGAACCGGTCGAGGTCGACCATCGAGCGGATGGCCGGGCCGGAAAGCGAGACGGCAAGCGCGAAGAGGACGCCGACGCCGGCAGCGGCCGTCCCGCGGGCGACCAGCCCGAGGTCCGTCGAGACGACGAGTTCGGCGTTGCTGACGTCGAGGCTGGCGAGGAGGCCGAGGACGACGATGACGGCCGGCCGCGGGAGCAACTCACCGATGCGAGCGCTGGCGGTTCGGGCCGCGACGGCGAGGATGACGACGGCCGCGAACCGCTGGAAGATATCGAGGTTCAGCACGCTGGCGAGCGTCGGCGCCAGCGCTGCCTCGATAGCGGCGACGACCAGGAGGACGGCGCCGACACCGAGGATTGCGGGGACCTGCTTCCGCGGGCCGCCGTCCATATCCGCGAGGATGACCGCCACGGTGGCGCTCCCGCCGAAGACCAGCAGGCCGACTTCGAGGATGCCGAGGGGGCCGTCGACGGCGCCGGCGAGTATCAGCGCCGGGAACAGGCCGTCGACCAGCGGCAGGGCCATCACCGTCGCCAGGAGTCTGGTCGCACCGCCGACTCGGCGTTCCAGCGCGAGCGCGACCGGGTGTTGGGAACTACTCATCAGGTACGAGGGCCGTCACCCGTGGCCTGTAGGGGCGTTCGTACGCGCCGGCGATACCGACCGAGCACGTCCGTAAACTCCGAGTGTGCCCCGAAATTTGACACTCCCCACGACCACTTTGTCGCCGTGCAGGCGGCTGCCGCTGCCTGACCGCTGTCGTCCGCTCGGGTGGGAGTGACGGAGAACATATCTAACTGTTCGCAGGGTAGTGTCAAAAGGGTTGTGTGATACTGTACACCAAAGGTCAATACGCGTGTAATCGTGCGGTAGAAGACCACACGTTCGCGTATCGGTTTTGCTTTTCAATTCCTACTCCGGTAATATAACGATCTTTAATGTCCAGCGGGTCGTGGCGGGCCGAATGTGACTAATCTCCACACCGGGCGTATCTCGCAACGTTTTTCCGGTCCACAGACCGACGAATTACATGGCGAACCCTTCGAATCAGTTCTCGGCGAAGCTAGAGGTACCGGAAGCGTTGACGTTCGACGACGTGTTGCTCAAGCCCAAAGAGAGCCGCGTCGAGCCCGACGAAGCGGATATGTCGACGCGGGTCTCGACGAACGTCGACCTGAACGTGCCCGTTCTCACGGCGGCGATGGACACCGTCACCGAGAGCGAGATGGCCATCGCGATGGCCCGTCGGGGCGGCCTCGGCGTCATCCACCGCAACATGGACGTCGACCGGATGGCCGTCGAGATAGAGCGAGTCAAACAGGCCGACGAACTCATCATCCGCGACGTGGTGACAGCTAACCCCGACCAGACCGTCGAGGAGGTAGACCGGATGATGTCCACCGAGGGCGTCTCCGGCGCGCCCGTCGTCGGCGAGGACGACGAGGTGCTCGGCATCATCTCCGGCACCGACATCCGGCCGTATCTGGAAGTCGGCGAGAGCGACGCCGTCAGCGAGGCGATGACCGACGAGGTCGTCACCGCCACCGAAGACGTCACCGCCCGTGACGCGCTGGAGTTGATGTACGACCACAAGATAGAGCGCGTCCCCATCGTCGACAGCGAGGACCGTCTGGTCGGCCTCGTCACGATGCAGGGCATTCTCCAGCGACGAGAGTACGACAACGCCGCCCGCGACGAGAACGGCCACCTCCGCTGTGGCGTCGCCGTCGGCCCGTTCGAGCAGGACCGCGCCGTCGCCGCCGACGAGGCCGGTGCGGACATCGTCTTCATCGACTGCGCCCACGCGCACAACCTCGATGTCGTCGAGAGCGCCCGGGAGATCAAAGAGACGGTCGAGGCCGACGTGGTCGTCGGGAACGTCGGGACCCGCGAGGCCGCCGAGGACCTCGTCGACTTCGCCGACGGCCTCAAGGTCGGCATCGGCCCGGGGTCGATCTGTACCACTCGCGTCGTCTCCGGCGCCGGGATGCCCCAGATCACCGCCGTCTCCGAGGTGGCCGACGTGGCCGTCGAACACGACGTGCCCGTCATCGCCGACGGCGGCATCCGCTACTCCGGGGACGCCATCAAGGCCATCGCGGCCGGCGCCGACGCCGTGATGCTCGGATCGTACTTCGCCGGCACCGACGAGGCCCCCGGCCGCGTCATCACGATGCAGGGCAAAAAGTACAAGCAGTACCGCGGGATGGGCAGCGTCGGTGCGATGAAATCGGGCGGCGGCGAGCGCTACCTCAAAGACGTCGAGGACGACGCCGAGGAGGACTACGTCCCCGAGGGCGTCGAGGCCGCGACGCCGTACAAGGGCTCGCTCCAGTCGGAACTCCACCAACTCGTCGGCGGGATGAAATCCGGGATGGGCTACGTCGGTGCCGAGACCGTCCCCGGGTTCAAAGAGCGCTCCGAGTTCGTCCGCGTCTCCGCGGCCGGCCAGCAGGAGAGCCACCCCCACGACGTGATGATCACCGACGAGGCGCCGAACTACAGCCCCGACCAGTAGGGAACTATTTGTCCCGTCGGCGTGTTTCGCCGATGTGACTGCGATCAAACTCGACGACCTCACCAAGACCTACGGTGACGTCACAGCCCTCCAGAACGTGGACCTGACGGTGGCGGACGGCGAGGTGTTCGGCTTCCTCGGCCCGAACGGCGCCGGCAAGTCCACGACCATCGACATCCTCCTCGATCAGGTCCGGCCCACGGCCGGCAGCGCCGAGGTGTTCGGCCTCGACGCCCAAGCCGACTCCGTCGCCGTCCGCGAACGGACCGGCGTCCTCCCCGACGGGTACGGGACCCTCGGCGTGATGACCGGCCGGGAACACGTCGAGTTCGCCTTCGAGGCCAAGAACGCCGACGGCGACGTCGACGCCGTCCTCGAACGGGTCGGCATCGCACACGCCGCCGACCGCAAGGCGACGGCCTACTCGAAGGGGATGGCCCAGCGCCTGATGCTCGGGATGGCCGTCGCCGGCGAACCGGACCTCCTGTTGCTGGACGAGCCGACGACCGGTTTAGACCCCAACGGCGCCCGCCGGATGCGCGAGATAGTCGAGGCCGAACGCGACCGCGGCGCGACGGTCTTTTTCTCCAGCCACATCCTCGAACAGGTCGAGGCCGTCTGTGACCGCGTCGGCATCCTCAATCAGGGCCGACTCGTCGCCGTCGACAGCATCGACGACCTGCGGGAGACGGCGGGGTCGACCGGCCAGCTCCGGGTCTCTTTCGAGTCGGTTCCCGACGGACTCGCCGACGCAGTGGCGAGCGTCGAGGGCGTCGCCTCGGTGACCGCCGAGGGCACCGACCTCGTCGTCGGGTGTGAGGACGGCGCGAAGGCGGCAGTGATCAACCGGTGTTTCGAGGCCGGGACCGTCCGCGACGTCGAGACCACCGAGGCTTCGCTGGAGGACATCTTCGTCTCCTACACGGGAGGTGCCCGCTGATGAGTCGCCTCCCGCTGGTCGTCAAAAAGGACGTGCTGGACTCCTTCCGGGACCGGCAGGCGTACTTCGTCGGTGCGCTGTTCGTCCTCGTCGGGGGACTGCTGGGGTACCTATTCGGCGGCGGGCCACCTGACGCATCCCCGAGCGCAGTGCCGCGGTTCTCGCTCGCGCTGTTGATCTTTCTCGGCGTGATCAGCGCCATCGCGCTGTCGTATAATCAGATCGTCGGCAAGCGCGCCTCCGGGGAACTCAGGGTCCTGCTCGGCCTCCCGTTCTCGCGGTTCGAACTCGTCTACGGGACGCTGATCGGCCGGTTCGTCCTCGTCGGGGCGGTTTCGCTGTTGTCGCTCGGAACGACCGTCGTCGTCGCCGCGGCCCGCGGGACGCCGGTCGGTGCCGTCCCGACGCTCGCGGCGGCCGCGGCAGTACTCACCGTCGTCGCCGTCTTCGTCTCCGTCTCGGTCGGCCTCTCGGCGGCGAGCAAGGACACCTCCCGGGCCTCCGTGGGCGCGTTCGGGTTGTTCATCCTCATCCTCTTCCGGTTGTGGGACCTCCTCCCCTTCGCCGCCCGGTTTTTCACCAACGGCTTCGAGTTCCCCTCCGGACCGCCGCCGACGTGGGAAGTCGCGTGGGGCCACCTCTCGCCTATCGCCGCCATCCGCAACGCCGTCCACGGCGTCGCGCCCGACATCGCCTCCGCGTTCGCCCCCTACGCCGCGCAGATTCCCGAGTCAGAACCGGTGTTCACTGGCCCGCTCTTCGGTGCCGTGGTCGTCCTCGTCTGGGTCGTCCTCCCGGTGACGGCCGGCTACTACCGGTTGGCCGGCGCCGACCTCTAGATCCCGTGGCGCTGTAGGAGGTCCGCGAACCCCGATTCGTCCAGTACCTCGACGTCGTTGTCGGCGGCCGCGTCGGTCTTGCGCTGGCCGGGGCTCTCGCCGGCGACGAGGTAGTCGGTGTTGCCCGAGACGCTACTGGTCGCTGACGCGCCGTGGGCCTCGACGAGGTCCTGTGCCTCGCTGCGGGTGTAGCCCGACAGTGACCCGGTGAAGACGATGGTCAACCCCGCCAGTTCGTCACCGCCCTCGACGTCGGCAGGTTGGGGGTCGACCGTCGCCAGCAGGCGGTCGAGTATCCGGGCGGTCGTCTCGTTGCGGAAGAACTCGACGATGCTCTCGGCCACGACAGGCCCCACGTCCTCGACCGCCTGCAAGCGGTCGGTGTCGCCGTCCTCGGCGACGCCCGCAGCGTCTCGATATCCTCGAACTCCCGGGCCAGCGCCGCGGCCGTCGTGTCTCCCACGTCGGGGATGCCCAACGCCGCGAGGAACTCGTCCAGTGTGGGCTCGCGGCTGGCCGCCAGTTCCGCTAGCAGATTCTCGGCGCTCGTCTCGCCCCACCCCTCTAACTCCGAGAGCGCCTCGGCGTCCAGTTCGTAGAGATCAGGGATGGTCTCGACGAGGTCGGCGTCGAGCAGTTGCTGGACCCGTTGCTCGCCCAGTCCCTCGATGTCCAGCCCCGCGCGGGAGGCGTAGTGGACGACCGCCTGTTCCCGCTGGGCCTCACAGCCCAACCCGGCGGGACAGAACGCCATCGGCCCGTCCCGCAGGACCTCGGTGCCACAGACCGGACACGTCTCGGGGAACTCGACCGTCCCGTCGGTGTTGTCCTCAGTCACCTCGACGACCTGCGGGATCACGTCGCCGGCCCGCTGGATCCGGACCTGATCGCCGACGCCGACGCCGAGGCGTTCGATCTCCTCGGGGTTGTGCAGCGACGCCCGCGAGACGGTGACGCCGCCGACTTCGACGGGGTCGAGCAGTGCAACCGGCGTCAGCCGTCCCGTCCGGCCGACTTGGACCACCACGTCCCGCAACGTCGTCGTCTCCTTGCGAGCGGGGAACTTGTAGGCGAACGCCCACCGCGGCGCGCGGGCAGTGTGGCCCAGCAGATCACAGGCCTCGCGGTCGTCGACTTTGAGCACCGTCCCGTCTATCTCGAAGTCGAGGTCGTCCCGTGCCTCAAGCATCCGGTCGCGGTAGTCGATGGCACCCTCGATGTCGCCGACCAGTTCCGTCTCGTCGCTGACGCGCAGGCCCCACTCGGGGAAGCGGTCGTACATCGCGGCCTGCGTGTCGAAGTCGGTACTCGATTCGAGGACGCCGAAGAAGAATATCGACAGCGGCCGCTCGGCGGTGATCGACGGGTCCAGTTGCCGGAGCGTCCCCGCGGCGGCGTTGCGGGGGTTGGCAAACGGCTCGTCGCCGCGTTCGACTCGCTCGCGGTTGTACGCATTGAACGCCTCCCGCGGCATATACACCTCACCGCGAACGACCAGCCACTCGGGGTAGTCCCCGCGCAGGCGCTCGGGCACCGCCGGGATGGTGCGGACGTTCGCGGTCACGTCGTCGCCTTCCTCGCCGTCCCCGCGGGTCACCGCCCGCTGGAAGCGACCCTCCTCGTAGACGATTTCGATAGAGAGGCCGTCGAACTTCGGCTCGCAGTGGTAGCGTACCTCGCCGTCGTAGCCCGCCTCGCCGAGTCGCTCGCGGACCCGGCGGTCGAACTCCCTGACCTCGGCTTCCTCGTCGCCCTGATCGATAGAGCGCATCGGCGCGACGTGGGAGACGGTGTCTAGCTCCTCGACCGGTTCGCCCCCCACCCGCTGGGTCGGGCTGTCCGCGGTGTCGAGGTCGAACGCCGACTCCAGCCGCTGGAGCCGCGAGAACAGCGCGTCGTAGGTTCGGTCCGGAATCTCCGGGTCGGCCAGCACGTAGTAGCGGTAATCGTGGTACCGGATGGCCTCGCGCAGGTCGGCGGCCTGCTCGCGGGCGCGGTCCTCGTCGAGGGCCTCGGCGAGTTCGAAGGCGGTCGGCGGCTCCTCGACGTAGGGGTTGTCCGGTCGCTCGACGGCGTCTGTCATAGCAGTAGCGGCGGGCGCGTGGAGAAAGAACCCTGCGGTCTACTCGAAGCTCCCGCGCCGGGTTATCTCGGAGACGTCCTTGCGGTCGCTCGGGACCTCCCGCTCCTGTAACTCCTCGGGCAGCGTCTCGGGGTCCGCTCGCTCGCCGATAGCGATCATCGCCTCGGCGTCGAACTCGTCCTCGGGCACGCCGAGGGCCTCGTGGATGGACGCCCAGTCGAAGCCGGCCATCGGGTGGACCGCGAGGCCGCGGCGGGTGCCCTCCAGCGCGAGGTTCTGGAAAGCCGCGCCGGTGTCGAACGACCGCGTCGCGGCCGGGTCGCCGCTGCCCTCGATGGTCGTCTTCGAGAAGACGCCGACGAGGACGGCCGCGTTCGTCGCCCACGCCTGATTGGCCTCGTTCAGCAACTCGACGAACGTGTCCCACTCGTCGTCCTCGCGGGTCGCGTAAACGAACCGCCAGTGCTGGTTGTTGTACGCCGACGGTGCCCACCGGGCGGCCTCGAACAGCGGGAGAAAATCCGACTCGGGCAGGGACTCGCCGGTCATCGCCCGCGGCGACCAGCGGTTGACGAACAGCGGATCAACGTCGTGGTCGGGTGTCCGGTTCGCGGCGACTTCTTCCCGGAGACTCGACTGCGCGTCACGGGGTGTCTGGGTCATCGGGTGTACCTACTGCCCCCAGCCATATGTACGCTCGCGGACACGAACGACACCGGGTGACACCGGTGTCATCGTCACGCGGTGGCGTGCTACAGACCCGCGGCGTCCTCGATAGCGTCGGTCAGTTCCTTGACGCTCTCGACGGTGTGTTCGCCCATATGACCGATGCGGAAAGTGTCTTCGGCGATATCGCCGTAGCCGTTGGAGAAGACCATATCGTACTCCTCGGAGACGGCTTCGATGGTCTCGGCGACGTCGATACCCTGCGTGTTCTCGACGCAGGTCACCGTCTGGGAGCGATAGCCCTCCTCGGCGAAGAGGCCGAAGTGCTCGCGGGCCCACTCGCGGGTGTATTCGGCCATCTCGCGGTGGCGCTGGTCACGCTGTTCGTGGCTCTCTTCGAGCATATGCTTCATCTGCGTTCGGTAGGCCAGCATTAGCGGGATGGCCGGCGTCGAGTGGGTCTGGCCTTTCCGGTCGTAGTAGTCCAGACAGCGCTGGAAGCCCCCGTACCACGAGGCCGACTCGCTCTCGACTTCGCGGTCGTAGGCATCCTCGCTGACGGTACAGACCGCAAGGCCCGGCGGCATCGCGAAGGCCTTCTGCGTGGAGGTGAAGATGGCGTCGATGCCGTGGGCGTCGATGTCGACGTAGTCGCCGCCGAGACAGGAGATGGCGTCGACGACGAACAGCGTGTCAGGGTACTCGGCGACCACGTCGCCGATCTCTTCGACGGGGTTGCGCACGCCCGTCGACGTCTCGTTCATCACCATCGCGACGACGTCGTAGCCACCGTCGGTCTCCTCCAGTTGCGCCCGGACGTCGTCGGGTTTGACCGCCTGTCCCCACTCGTAGGTGAGACGGTCGACGTCCTTTCCGAGCCGTTCGGCGACGTTTGCCTGTCGCTCGCTGAAACTGCCGGAGGTTGGCACGAGCAGTCGGTCCTCGACGAGGTTGAGCGTCGTCGCCTCCCAGAACTCCGTCCCCGAAGCCGTGAGGACGATGACGTCGTCGTCGGTGTCGAGGAACTCGCGGGTGTCCTCGACGATGGTCGTGTAGAGGTCGGTCATCCGGTCCATACGGTGGCCGAACATCGGTTCGGCCATCGCGTCGATGACGTCCTCTCGGACCTCGGTCGGACCGGGGAGGTAGAGCGTCTTGTCCTGATAGTCGCCGGTGTATTCGCGTTTGTCGGTCACGGGTGTCCCTCGGTAGTCGGGACTCCTCCCCGGGAGGGCAAGGGCGTTTTGATACCGACCCACGGCGTTATTGGGTCGGCGCCCCTCCGGCCGGGTATGGTCGGCACAGTGACCGTCGGCGAGGGGACAGAAGTCGAAGTCGAACACGTCGAGGCGTTGCCAAGCGGCGGCGCGCGGTTCGACATCGCCGCCGAGGGCAAGCGGTGGCGTCTCGACGTTGGTCGGGACGGCTCCGTCGACGTCGTCACCACGTGGGACGAGGGACAACTCGCGGATGTCCCGCTCCCGGAGTGGATGGACGAAGTAGTCGCCCGCCTCCAGCACGCTTGATAGTGTTTCTTGTAGCTGTGTACCGGTTCGACCGCCCGATTCCGGGCGGTCGATACCGAAATGACCTACAAGAAACACTATGACGACCGTGATCCGGAGTTACGGGATGGAATCGACCGCCGACCGCAGGCTCTCGCGGTCGCGCCACTCCAGCACCCGGTCGCCGGCCGCGCGTTCGAGCGCCGCGAGGTGGGAGGCCGCCATCCCGTTGTCGTAGTGGTCGTGCATCGCCGCCGCCGTCCCGTAGACGCGCTTGAGCAACCAGAGGCTGTCCCGGACGTGGACCTGCCGGTGGTAGAGGACCCCGAGTTCCCAGACGTGGCCGCCGTCGAAGTCCTCTAACACCCCGACGACGTGAGTCGCCATCGCCGCGAGGATGTCGAACGCCGGCGCCCACAGGTCGATGTCCTCGCCGGTGAACCCGAACGCTTCGAGGCGGACGGCGACCGCTCCGGACCGCCGGTCGAGTCTGTCCCGGACCATCCGGCGGCGCTCGCCCGGGCCGCCGTCGCCGCCGCGCCCGACGACCAGATACCGCCGGTCGGCCCGCCGCAGGTCGTCGAACCGGTCGCTGCCGTGCAGTTGGTCTTTCAGTTTTTGATGTTGCTCGGGCGTCAACCGCAGGGAGTCGCCCGACTCGACCGCGTCCGCCTCGATCCCCGAAAGGTGCGCCGGCGTCGCCTCGTCCCCGCCCTCGGAACCGTCGGTCATACGGTCACCCTCGGAGCCCCAGTATCTAACTCCCACGGAACGACCCGCGGAAACAGTTATGGAACTGTTTAATTGACTATCTGAGGAACTATCTTATTCTAACTCCCAAGTGTTTATGCGGAACGGGGCCGTATGGACACGTATGCGACCGGACACGACCAGCGGTGAGGACGCCGGCGGGTTCGACACGTGGACGGCCCTCCAGAAGGCGACGGACACGCCGCGAGCGAACCTCCTCGCGGATATCGTCGGCCATCCCGAGGGCGCGCCCAGCGTCCGCGAACTGGACTACATGAACCCGGATATGGAGGAGGACACCGTTCGACGACACCTCCGAATCCTCCGGGAGGTCGGCGTCGTCGAGGAGGCGGTGGTCCCGCCGGGCGAACGCGTCCGCGGCTACCCCTACAAGTTCTACCGCCTCACCGACGCGGCCCGACGGCTGTTCGACCGAAACGACCTGTTCCCGGCCGCGGCGTGGCGCCGCCAGTACGACCGCGTCGAGAAGACGGGCGAGATAGCGAGATAGAGTCGATGCCCCGGCCGGAGTAGCCGAACCCACCGGCACGCTTACCGGCCGCCCCGACGACCACCGAGTATGCGCGAACTCGACGATATCCACACCGTCGGCGTCGTCGGCGCGGGGACGATGGGTAGCGGCATCGCACAGGTCGCCGCGACCAACGGCTACGAGGTGCTCCTGCGCGACGTCGACCAAGCGGCGCTCGCGTCCGGGTCCGACGCCATCCGGGAGAGCCTCGACCAGTTCGTCGACAGCAACCGCCTGACCGACAGCGAAGCGGCCTCGATTCGGGACCGGATCACCGGGACGACCGACCTCGAAGCGATGGCCGAGGCCGACATCGTCGTCGAGGCCGCCCCCGAGGAGATGGGAATAAAACAGGACATCTTCGAGCGACTGGACGGGATAGTCCCGCCGGGCGTTGTGTTGGCGACCAACACCTCGACGCTGTCGGTGACCTCTATCGCCGCCGCGACCGACCGGGAACCGCTGGTCGTCGGCCTCCACTTCATGAATCCCGTCCCGCTGATGCCGGGCGTCGAAGTCGTCGTCGGCGAGCACACCGCGACTCGGACCGTCGCGCTGGCGACCGACTTCGCCGAGTCCGTCGAGAAAGAGACGTGGCGGACCGACGACAAGCCGGGGTTCGTCGTCAACCGAGTGTTGATCCCGTGGATCTGTGAGGGCATCCGCGCCCTCGACGAGGGCGTCTCCCGGAAGGAGGACATCGACCGCGGCCTCAAACTCGGGACGAACGTGCCGATGGGCCCGCTTGAACTCGCCGACCACATCGGACTGGATATCTGTCTCAACGCCGCCGAGACCCTCCACGAGGAACTGGGCGACCGCTACAAGCCGCCGTACCTCCTCCGACGGAAGGTCGAGGCCGGCGACCTCGGGAAAAAGAGCGGACAGGGCTTCTACGAGTACGACTGAGACGGACTCTCACCCCGTCCGGAGGCTGACGGCGACGCCCTCCCCGACGGGGAGCAGGGTCGTCTCGAAGCCGGGCGCCTCGCGCACCGCTTTGAGGTAGTCCGCGATGCCGCGGCTCATATCCGTCGCGTCGGCGTCTTCGCCGTCTAACAGTCGGCGGACGTCCGCGGCGTCGATGGTGCCGCCGGCGACGGCGTTGTCAGCCAGCACCACCCCGCCGGGGGCGACGTTCCCCCGAACGGCCTCGAACGCCTCCCGGTAGCGGTGTTTCTCGTTGTCGATCAACACTACGTCGAAGGGACCGTCGTAGTCCTCAATAGTCTCGATAGCGTCGCCGAGTTCGAAGTGAGCGGTGGCGTCGAAGTCGCCGCGGTCGAGGTACTCCCGCGCGAGGTCGAGTTCGTCCGCGTCGACCTCGGTGAGGACGATCTCGCCGTCGGCGGGGAGTGCCCGGGCGAACCAGTAGGCGGAGTAGCCGTACCCCGACCCGAACTCGAAGACGCGTTCGGCGTCGACCATCGTGGCGAGGACCTGGAACCAGCCACCGACGGCCGGGCCGACCGTCGGGAAACCGTGCTCGTCGGCGTACTCGTCCATCTCCGCAAGGACCGCGTCACCCTCCGGGCCGACCGTCTCGGCGAACGCCTCGACGGCGGCGGGAATCGGATTGGGCATACCTCCGGTTCGAGAGGGGTGGTGGTAAACGCTGTGCCGGGTCGCCGCCGACACAACCCGATAAGCACAGCTGAACGCCTCGTAGTGTCTATATTACCAAGCCCCGGTCGGCTGTCCTTCAGTGTGGATGGGCGGAACAGCGCGCATCCAGGAGAACCTATGGTACGAGATTTCACACCCGCCGACGAAGGTATGGAAGTACAGACCAGTGACGGCGAATACATCGGAAAGATCGAATCTGTCGAGGGATCCACGGCCCACGTGAGACCGGACACGGGACTCGCCCAGAGCATCCGTACTCGCCTCGGCTGGACCGACGAGAACGAACAGACGTTCAAACTGGACCACTCCGACGTGGCCGAGATCACCGACGATATGGTTCGCCTCGAGGCCTAAGCCTCGTCCGTCCGGAGTGCTGTCCCGACCGAACCGAGGTGTTCGTGTCCGACGACGGCGGCCACCGACCCTTTTTGCCGCAGACGTTCGATGCGGTTCGCCATCTGACGCTCCCGAACCGCGTCGAGAAACGCCGTCGCCGGCGGCGGTTCGAACGTCTCGAAGAGGGACCTAGACCGGTGGAGATGGGCCAGTTCGTTGTCGGCCTGTCGACGTGGCGAGGCCTCCGGTTCCAGATCGTACTCGTGGCCGTACTCCAGGGCGTCGAGCGACGGCAACACGGACGGCCACAGTCGTGCCAGCCGTCCGGACACCGTGCGGGCCGTCATCGTGCCCAGTGACCGGACCGACTGCACGACCGTCCCGAGAGTGACATCCCGGTGGCGTCCCGCCGCGAGAAGTGCTCGGCCAGTCCCCTGTCCGGGGACGTCGATACCGACTGCGGGCGTCCCGGGAGCGGCCGAGACAGCGGCCGCCATCTCGCCGCCGAACGTCCGTTCGGGGTCTGCTACCTCCGGGACCAGTACGTCGGGCAACTCGACGGCTATCAGGTCCGGTTCGACCTGATCGATCAGTTTCTCGACGCGGGCGATGCTGGCGGGATGGTCGTGCACGACACCGACGAGGACCACCGGTGACGGCCCGTCGGTGACGACCCGAACGAACTCGCGGTCGATCCGTGGATCAGACTCGATTGCTGTCTCGACCGCGGCGTCGAAATCGGTGTGGGGTGGGGACACGGTGAGGTGTGCTCGGGCGACGGTACTGCCCGTAATGTGACCATACTACTCGTCTATTTACGACTTTTGGCAGTAGGCAGACACTGCAGCGGTGTACTCGGCACGTACGGGCGGACGAGCCTGGTAGCTCCCCGGAGTTCGACTGGCATACGCGTCTGTTCACGCAGGACCACCGTGCGCTCACTTCGAGACGCGAGACGACGACGCGTTCTATCTCGCCGGAGAACTGCATCAGCGTCGTCCCGAGGACGTCCATCACACGTACCTGACGACCAAGACAGAGATGGGTTCGCCGACGCCCGCCGCGAGCGTCGTGCCGGCACCCGACAGCGCCAGGCGAGAGCCCACCACTAAACTGTCACCGGTTGCGGCTGACCGGGAACTTCACGCGCTCGGGGTGTTCGTTGAACGCGGCGAGGATGTCCTCGTACAGTTCGTTGCGCACGCGTTGGCCGCGCCGCGGGTCGACCAGATACCGGAGCCGAAGCGTCACCCACGACTCCTTCTGGACGACGTTGACCGACGGACGGGAGTTGACATCCAGTTCGACCGGCGTCTCCGCGAGGCGGTCGCGGTAGCGCTCTATCTGTGCAGCCATCCGGTTGCCGAGGTAGTCGTCGGCGGCCGCGGCCATCTGCTCGCGGGCGAACGCCAGATCAGTCTCGTAGGCGACCTGTACCTCCAGTTCATTCCAGACGAAGGGGAACTCCTCGCGGGTGTAGTTGTGGACGTGACTGGAGAGGACGACGCTGTTCGGGACGGTCGTGACCCGACCCGACGGCTGATGGGAAGTGACTAGGTCACCCTCTATCTCCCACAGCGTCGTCACGAGGAAATCGACCTCGACCACGTCGCCTTTCGACCCCTCGATGGCGACCCGGTCGCCGACCTGATACGGGCGCTTGAGCATAATGTAGAACCACCCGGTCAGCGAGAACAGCGGTTGCTGGAGGGCGAAGGTGACCGCGAACCCGACGACGCCGAGCGAGAACAGCAGCCCGACCCACTGGTCGGTGACGACGCCGAAGACGCCGACCAGCGCGGCCCCGACGAACCCGAGTCGCAGGACGTTGCGGACGTCGTGCTGGCGGCGCTTGCTCTCCAGTCGCGTGACCGCGATACCGTAGACGACGTAGTAGAACCCGGCCGCGAGGAGGGCGACTGCGGCCGCCAGAAGCAGTCTGCTGGCCAGCGGAACCACGTCGACGCCGGCGACGGACTGGCTGTACGTACTCGACCGCAGCCCCGTCCCGCCGAGCACACAACAGAGCCCGGCCACGAACACGAGAATCCCCCGTCTGTTCACGGCCGAACTGTCGACAGCGGCCCACAAAACAGTGTCGCGATTCGCTGACCCAGCGAATGCGAAAAACAGTATTAGGGAATCGGCGTGTACCCGCAACTATGTCCGAACACGGATCGGTCTGGGACCGCCTCTCCGAGGAACTAACTGCCGACCTGTCGGTCAGTGTCGCCGCCGCGTTGGCTGCGCTTCCGACCCTGTTCGCCGTCGCCGCTCTCACCGGTCGGACGGACGCACCACTGTACGTCGCCATCGATGTCGCGGTGTTCGTCCCGTGGGTCTATGACTCCCACTGGCCCGAGAGCTACGACGCGTCGGGGGCGCGGTCTGGGCGCTGTCGGCCGCGCTGGTCACCGTCGGACTGTTCGTCGGTGCGTACGCGCTGTTTTCGGCCGTGGTGACCGAATCGGCGGCCGCCGCCAGCGCGACCGTCGCGACGGTCCTCGCCCAGTACGCGCTCGCTGTCGCCTTCGAGCGTCTCCGGCGCCGTGCCTGACGATGGATGTCAGCGTGCACTCGGAGACGGCGGGCTGTCACAAGAGACAACGGGGCGTCGGCACTACGGGGGCTGTAGCTGTGAGCGACGATAGGGACGTCGCCGAAGTGCTCGCGCTACTTGACGACGAGTACGCCCGTGCCATCCTCCGGCAGACCAGCGGAGAGGCCCTCTCCGCCAGTGAGATCAGCGACGCCTGCGGGATGTCGGTGTCGACGGTCTACCGTCGGGCCGACCGATTGGTCGACTGTGGCCTACTGGTCGAACGGACCGTCGCCACGCCCGACGGGAACCACTACAGCACGTACGAGTCCCGCGTCGAGGAGCTGACGGTCAGCATCTCGACCGACAGCGTCGACGTGCGCGTCACCGAACGGCCCGTCGGCGACCTAGGCGATCGATTCACCGATTTGTGGGAGGGGCTCTGATGGCCGTGACGACCGGTGAGTTGGTGCTCCTCGCCGCGTCGCTGGTCGCGCTGGGGCTGGCGCTGTTCATCGTCTTTCACGCCTATCGGGGGGCACGCCGCAACGACAGCCAGCGGATGTTCGCGCTCGCGACGGGACTGTGCCTGCTCACCGTCGTTCCGACCGCACTGTCGGTCGCCGTGACGGCCCTCGGGCCGGCCGTCGGTGTCGGTAGCGACGGCCGCACGCTCTATCTCCCGCTGTCACAGCGGCTATTCGAGATCGCCGGCCTCGTGACACTGCTGTACTCGCTGTTGCTCTCACCCGGTCGGTGATCCTCTACCGCCTCGCCGCTTCGACCACCCGTTCGACCCGCTGACGGTCGACGGGCGCGGTCGTCTCGCCGCCTTCCTTCAGCGCCGTCCCGACGATGGCGCCGTCGGCGCGGTCCAGCACTGACCCGACCGTCTCAGGTGTGACGCCGCTGCCGACGAACACCGGGACCGCGGGGTCGACCGCGTCCCGGGCCGCGACAGCCGCCTCGACGGCGTCGTCG
>NZ_WPCA01000041.1 GCF_009741825.1 Halapricum sp. CBA1109 | reverse complement strand
GATCGACCGGCACGACCTGTCGGTGTTCGGCGTCTCCCGACGGCCATCCGCGCCCTGGCGGGAACACGGCGACGAGTGGGTACAGCGCCACGACCGCTCCTCGTTGCGGCTGCTCGGGTCGACGGGGGAGCCGTGGGACCCCGAGTCCTGGCAGTGGTTCCTCGACACTGTCGGCGGCGGGGACGCGCCGATAATCAACATCTCCGGCGGCACGGAGATATGCGGCTGTTTCCTGATGCCGATGCCTGACCAACCGCTGAAACCGACCACGCTCGGCGGCCCGGGCCTCGGGATGGACATCGACATCGTGAACGAGGCCGGCGAGTCCATCGCCGAGACGGGCGAGAAGGGGTATCTCGTCGCCCGGGACTCCTGTCCGAGTACGACCAAGTCGCTGTGGAGCGGCGACGAGCGATACCTCGACACCTACTGGTCGCGATGGGAGGACCTGTGGGACCACGGCGACTTCGCCCAACGGGACGCCGACGGCTTCTGGTTTCTCCACGGCCGGGCGGACGACACCCTCAACGTCGCCGGACGGAAGGTCGGCCCCGCCGAAGTCGAGGCTGCCCTCGTCGACCACGAGGCGGTCACGCAGGCCGCCGCCGTCGGGACACCCGACGACACCACCGGAACGGCCGTCGTCGCTTACGTCGTCCTCGAGGACGGCACGTCGATGGACGAGGACCTCCGGACGGCGTTGCGGGCCCGCGTCGGCGAGCAACTGGGCAAGCCCTTCAGACCCCGTGAGATTC
Source organism: Halapricum sp. CBA1109 (assembly GCF_009741825.1). Classification (GTDB taxonomy): domain Archaea; phylum Halobacteriota; class Halobacteria; order Halobacteriales; family Haloarculaceae; genus Halapricum. Next base: position 19,885 of record NZ_WPCA01000041.1, on the reverse strand, counting down.
ACGCCGTCGAGGCCCTCCCGAAGACCCAGTCCGGCAAGATAGTCCGCCGTCTCGTCGAGGCCGCCCACAACGGCGAACCGGTCGGCGACACCGACAGCGTCGAGAACCCCGAGGCCATCGGCGCCATCGAGGCGAAAACCTGAGGGGTTTCGCGGAGTCGATACCCACGAACGCCCAATAGACACCATCTATACCCATCTTTCATTATTTCACATTACCTACCTCCACAATCATCAAAGGGTTTATCTACTTCCGAGTAAATACATTTAGGTACACAATGACGCTCGAAACGATACTACTGGCAGTCGGCCCCTCGGACAAGGACCGTGCGGAAGAACTCGCGGAAGCAGTCACGGAGATCGCAGTCCCCTCCGATGCGGATGTGGTCATCGGTCACGTCTTCACGCGCGAGGAGTTCGACTCGGCGGCCGAGCGGTTGGAGTTCGAGATGGGTAACGACGCGGAACCGGACGAGGTCGCACGACGACACCAGAGCGTCCGCGACATCGTCGACCGCCTCTCGGAGAACGGTGTCGACGTGACCGTTCGTGGCGCCGTCGGCGACCACGCCGAGATGATCAACCGACTCGCCGAACAGACCGGTGCCGACCGCGTCGTCGTCGGCGGCCGCAAGCGCTCGCCGACCGGCAAGGCGGTCTTCGGGAGCCTCGCACAGGAGGTTATGCTTTCGGCACCGTGCCCCGTGACCTTCGTCCGCGGCCGCGAGAAAAAACAGAAGATCGAGGCCTAGGCCTCGACGATAGCGGCCTCGATCAACTCGAGGGGGTGACGGACGTCGTAGCCCGTCCCGTGTTCCATCTGCATCGCGCAGGTCGGACACTCGGTCATCCCCGTCTCGCCGGCGGAGTCCTCCATGTGGTCGAACATCGGCTGACCGATCTCCATCGATATCTCGTACTTCTCGGACTTCCAGCCGTAGGTCCCCGAGATACCCGAACAGGAGTCCCCGACGTCCTCGATGCCGACACCGTCGAGTTCGGCGAACAGTTCGACGGCTTGGCGCTCTAGGCCTTGGTTACGGCCGTGACAGGGCGCGTGGTAGGCGAACTCCTCTGCGAGGTCGCCCTCGACGGTGGCCTCGGACAGTCGGTCGGCGATGTCGGTGTGGATCCGCAGGTACTCCACTGAGTCGTAGGTGTTTTCGGACACTTTCTCGATGCCGTCGATGTCGAACAGTTCGGGGTACTCCTGCCGCAGCGCCATCGAACAGGAGGTACAGGAGGCGATGGCGTCGTATCCCTGTTCGACGAGGTCGGACATAGAGGAGACGTTCACTTTCGCGTGGCGTTCGGCGTCGTCCAACATCCCGTTGGCGAACATCGGCGTGCCCGAACACTTCTGTTCGGGGACGACGACTTCAAAGCCCAGTTCCTCGTAGACCCGGACCATCGCCTTCCCGACTTGGGTGGTGTTGTAGTTCGAGTAACAGCCGTGGAAGTACGCCACCTTGTAGTCGCTGGGGTCGGCGTCGTCGGGTCGGTTCTGCCGGGCGCGCCGCCGGGACTCGTCGGCACCGCCGCGCTTTGCCCACCACTCCTGGAACGTCTCGGTGGCGAACGCCGGGAAGTCCCGCTCTTTCGGGATACCCATCGTCTTGTCCATCACCCACCGGACCGCGCTATTGTTCATCACGAACGTCGAGAGCCGCGGAACCTTGCTCGCCAGCCACGCCGACGTGCGGTAGTTGGCGAGGATGCGGTTGCGGATGTACTCCACCGAGAGTTTGCTCATCTGCTCGTCGACGTAGCGCCCGCGGGCGGTGTTGTGCATCTGGCTCAGCGGAACTCCCGAGGGACAGGCGTTGTCACATCGCAGGCAGTTCGAGCAGGAAGTGATGGAGTCGTCTATCTCGTAATCGTCGTCGGTCTGGGTGAGCCGCCACTGTTCGGGGCCTTGGAACTTCGGACCGGGGAAGTCGTCGTCGACTTCCGCGACCGGACAGTTGGTGTCGCAGGTCGAACACTTATAACAGTTGTCTGCCCCCGGTCGGAGGTCGAAGTCGTCGTTGTCTGGAAACACCTCGACCGGTTCGAACTCTTCGCCAGTGGTCGGTTCCGCCGGTGAGAACGTCGTTGGGTCTTCTGCGTCACTCATAGTTCCTCCGTCGCCGCAGTCGCCGCGTGGTATCCTGTCGCTATCGAGACGCCGCTACCGGACTTCTCGGCCGCGTAGTCGTACCCCCCGAGGACGCCGCCGGCGGCCCTGAGGTTGTCGAACTGCGGGTCGCCGTCCGCATCGAGTACCCGCAAGCGGTCGTCGGTGTCGACGCCGTAGCGGGCAAAGGGGTGGTCGCCGAACACGTCGCCGTCGAACCACTCGTAGCGGTCCTCGGCGTGGTCGACGTGGCAGTCGAAGATGGGTTCGTAGACACCCTCGCGGTCGGAGTCGATGCCCTTGCCGACGAGGCCACCCGTCGCGAGGACGTACTGGTCGGCGCTGTAGGGCACCTCCGTCCCGCTTTTCTCGACCAGAACGTGGTCGATACGGTCGTCGCCCTCGTAGTCGACGACCGGGTTGCCCGTCTCGAAGGACCCGCCGGCCGAATCCAGCGCCGAGAACAGGGCGTCCTCCAGTCGCAGCCCGGGGAGCGAGGGCGGGCCGGAGGGGACCTCGAACACCGCGGCGCCCAGTTCGGATTCGAGGTGGGTCCTGACCCGGTCGTGGTCGTCGTCGCCGAGAACCGCCGGGAGACCGATCCGCTGTTGGCCGCTCCGGTTTGCCTCGATTCGCTCGACGAACCCGTCCCGGGTCGCGGGGTCGGTCTCTAAGAGTTTCGCGTACCGGGTGACCTTCGCGTCGGCCTGGAGGTCGCCCGGGAACTGGATGGTCACGCCGCTGACGTCGAAGGGGACGCCCGCGGCCTCGAGGTGGGCGGCGACGTGGGGCGCGTCGAAGTCCGTCATCGACTGGAGGCCGACCAGCAGGACGTCCCGGTCGTCGCTAGCGACGCCGGCGGCCGCCCCGGGCGGGTACCGCGCCGTGGGCTTTACCGTCCCGCCGTGGGTCGGCAACAGCGCGTTCGTGTCGGTGTGGCCGCCGCGGTAGTCCGTCACCTCGTCGAAGACGTCCATCGCCGAGCGGACGCCGTCGACGCCCACCGTCCGGTAGGGGTGGTCGTCGGGCAACTCCGGGATGGCCGCGAAGGGGTCAGTCAGCGGTCCCTCGCCGTCGGGTGTGTAGCCGAGGACGTCGACCAGTCCCGAGGCGTTCCGGAGCGTCGACTGCTTGTAGGACACCAAGCGGACGTCGACGCCCTCACGGGCGGCGGTGACGGCCGTCGTGAGGCCGGCGAGGCCACCGCCGACGACCAGCAACTCCGAATCAATAGCCATCGGCGTGCCCTCCGTCGGCGGCGACGTCGGTCCCGGCGGCACCGGTCGTCCGGTCGTCGGTGCCGGAGTCGAACGCCGAGAAGTCGAGGGATTCGCCGTCGGCGGGGTCGTGGTCGCGGTTCTGGGTCGTCGCGTGCAGCGCGTAGTTCAGCGCGGCCTGTGAGAGCTGTTGGCCCCAGAGGGCGTGGCGCTGGCCCTTCCAGCGTTCCTGGAGGAGTTCGTCCCACGCCCGCCGGGCGATCGGCTCCTCGTACTCGCCGTGGAGTTCGCTGGCCAGCCGGTGCGAGCAGAACCCGCCCTGACAGTTGCCCATCGAGGCGCGGGTCCGGATACGGACGGCGTTGAGGTCCGACCCAGACTGGGCGATGGCGTCCTGTACCTCCGCGCGGGTGACGCCCTCACACTCACAGACGGTCGGGTTCGGGCCGGCGGTCTGCAGCACCTCGTCCGCACGGGAGCCGAGGCGTTCGACGCTCCGGCGGCCGATTGGCGACCGGAGGCCGAACTCGTCCATATAGTCCCGCAGGACAGAGAAGTCCTCGCTGCCGGGAAGCGGTACGTCCGCCGTCCGACACGCTCGGTCGATGCCGAACTGGTTACAGACGTGGTCGGCTATCTGCTCGCCCATCATCCGGTAGGTGGTGAACTTCCCGCCGACGATGCTGGTCATCCCCGGGAGGCCGTCGCGTTCCTCGTGGTCCAACAGGAAGAAATCGCGCGTGATGTCCGTCGGGTCCTCGCTGCCGACGTCCGGCGGTTCGTACAGCGGGCGCACGCCCCAGAACGACCGGATGGTCCGGGCCTCCTCCAGCATCGGGACCAGTTCTTTCAGCGTGTCGATCATCATATCGACCTCCCACTGCTCCTCGGGGTAGTCCTCCGGGTCCGCTACCTCCTCGTCGGTCGTCCCGAGGATGGCCGTCGTCTCGTGGGGGACGATGATGTCGGCGTCGCCTTTCGGGCGACAGCGGTTGATCACGGTGTCGACCTGCCGGACGTTCATAATGGTCATCACGCCCTTCGAGGGGCGGACCTCGATGTCGACGCCGGCCATATCGCCGATGCGGCCGGCCCACGCCCCGGTGGCGTTGACGACGTAGTCGGCGCGAATCTCCTCGCGGCCGCCCTCGACGCCGTGGACACGCAGGCCCGGCCCCGAATCGTGTTCGACCTCGACGCCGACGACTTCGCCGTCCTCGACGAGCAGGTCCCGGACTTTCGAGTGAGTCTCGACGCGAGCGCCGTGTTCCTGCGCGCTCGCGGCGTTCGCGACCACCAGCCGGAACGGGTCGACGGCCCCGTCGGGGACGGTGATGGCCTTGTCGATGTCGGTGGCGAGGTGGGGCTCCATCTGCCGGGCTTCCCGGCCGGAGACGACCTCCGCGGGGATGCCACACTCCTCACAGCCGCTGAGTTTGTCCTGGAAGTACGACTCGTCGTCCTCGGGGCGTTTGACGAACAGGCCGCCGGTCATCTCGACGCAGTGACTGGCGATGTCCCGGAGGACGCGGTTCTCCTCTATGCACTCGGTCGCGCTCGCCTGGTCGGCGACGGCGTACCGGCCGCCGCTGTGCAGGAGCCCGTGCATCCGCCCGGTCGTCCCGTGGGTGAGGTTCCCCTGCTCGAGCAGGGTGACGTCGAACTCGCGCATCGCGAGGTCCCGCGCGATGCCGACGCCGGTAGAGCCCCCGCCGATGACGAGGACGTGTGGTGTGGCTGCCATACGTTATCTCAGCCAACGGACCGGGAGTACTTCATAGTTATTGTCGGTGCCGCTGTCTTCCATAAAGAAATAGTACTTCAAAGATTTTCGAATTTTCGCATCGCGTATGCGGGTGTAAGAGTGGTATACGGGCGATTCTCGGAGGAACGGAGGTTCGGTTGCGGAATATTTATAATGGTTCACTATGTTTGTTACGGATAAGACGACACCGGCCGTGAACAACGTGTCGTCGACGGTGACACACCAATGCCAACGGAAACATACGTCGGTGCGATCGACCAGGGGACGACAGGTACCCGGTTCATGGTTTTCGACCACGCCGGGCAAGTTATCGCGAACGCCTACGAGAAACACGAGCAGATCTACCCCGAGCCGGGGTGGGTCGAGCACGACCCGATGGAGATATGGGAGAACACGAAGACGGTCGTCACTCGTGCGCTGGCCAACGCCGGCCTCGGGGCCGAACAGCTAGACGCGCTGGGCATCACGAACCAGCGAGAGACGACGATCGTGTGGGACGCCGAAACCGGCAAGCCGGTCCACAACGCGCTGGTCTGGCAGGACCGCCGGACGACCGACCGCGTCGAGGAGATCCAAGAGGAGGACAAAGTCGAGTGGATCCGCGAGAAGACCGGACTGGAGTGTGACGCGTACTTCTCGGCGACTAAGGCCGAGTGGATTCTGAAAAACGCCGATCAAATCAAGACCGGCCGCGCCCGGCCCGAGGACATCCAGGACCGGGCGAAAGCCGGCGAACTCATGATGGGCACCATCGACACGTGGCTCATCTACAACCTCACCGGTAACCACATCACGGACGTCTCCAACGCCTCCCGGACGATGCTGTACAACATCCGGGAACTGGAGTGGGACGACGAACTCCTAGCGGAGTTCAACGTGCCCAAGTCGATGGTGCCGGAGGTGCGACCGTCCAGCGACGAGAACCTCTACGGCCACACGGACGCCGAGGGCTTCCTCGGGGCCGAAGTACCGGTCGCAGGGGCGCTGGGTGACCAGCAGGCCGCGCTGTTCGGCCAGACCTGTTTCGACGCGGGGGACGCGAAAAACACCTACGGGACGGGGAGTTTCTTCCTGATGAACACCGGCGAGGAGGCCGTCACCTCCGATCACGGCCTGCTGACGACCATCGGGTTCCAGAAGTCGGGTGAGCCGGTCCAGTACGCGCTGGAGGGGTCCATCTTCATCACCGGTGCGGCAATCGAGTGGCTCGAGGACGTCGACCTGATCGACGACCCGGCCGAGACGGCACAACTCGCCCGCTCGGTAGACTCCACGGACGGCGTCTACATGGTCCCGGCGTTCACGGGCCTCGGCGCGCCCCACTGGGACGGCCGTGCCCGCGGGACAATCGTCGGGATGACCCGCGGTACCCGCCGTGAACACATCGTCCGCGCGACGCTAGAGTCCATCGCCTACCAGACTCGCGACGTGGCCGAGGCGATGGAGGCTGACTCCGGCGTCGAGATGACCTCGCTGAAGGTCGACGGCGGCGCGGTCAAGAACAACTTCCTCTGTCAGCTACAGAGCGACATCATCCAGACCGAAATCGCCCGGCCCGAGGTCGACGAGACCACCGCGCTTGGATCGGCCTACGCCGCCGGCCTCGCCGTCGGCTACTGGGACTCCGTCGACGAACTGCGGGACAACTGGCAGATCGACAAGGAGTTCACGCCGAAGATGGCCGGCAGCGACGCGGACAAGATGTACGACCGCTGGGACGACGCCGTCGAGAAGTCCCTCGACTGGGCACAGGAGGACTAATCTATGGAAGAGATCATCCTTCAGGTTCCGCTTCTGGACATCCCGTGGAAGACGTTTGCACTGCTCGCCATCACCGCCCTCGCGGGCGGGGCGTTCGGTGCCGCACTCGGCGCGCTGCCGGCCTTCATCTTCACCGGGTTCGTCGTGTTCCTCGGTGAGGGACTGGCCATCCTCCAGCGAGCCATCATCGGCAACACGAACGTGACGGCAATTCCCGAAGGCGAGTTCGCGGCCGGCCTCACCGGTGTCCTCGGGTTCGGTGCCCTCACCGGCCCGCACATCGCCTTCGCCGGCGGTGTGGCCGCGACTGCCTACGCGGGCAAGAAGTACCCCGAGATGGAGCCCGACGGCTGGGACTACCACTTCGGGAAGAACATCCTCTACGCGTTCGGGACCAAGCCCGACATCCTCGCGGTGGGGGCCATCTTCGGCCTCATCGGGATGTTGATCAACCAAGTGACGGGCGCGATACTCGTCGTCGACGGCACGGGCGTCACCGACAGCATCGCGCTGACGGTCGTCATCTCGGCGTTCCTCGCTCGCATCGCCTTCGGGTATCCCATCATCGGGAAGGCCCGCGGGTCGGGCATCCTCGACATGTCGCCGTTCGAGCGTGAGGAGCCCCACCCGATGGCGGACGGCGGCGAAGTGGCCGAAGAACACAAAGGCCGACTGGCGACCGAACCGTGGCTGCCCCACCAGTACAAGTGGAGCGGCGTCACGGCCATCGGTCTCGTCGGCGGTGTGCTGGGCGGGTTCATCTACCTGCAGACGGGCAGCATCTTCCTCGGCTACGCCATCTCGGCGATCAGCCTGCTGTTCCTGAACCTCGGCGTCGAGAAGATTCCGGTGACCCACCACATCACCCTCCTCGGGTCCGTCGGTGCCGTCGTCGCGGCATCGGCCTTCGCCGACGTCGGCAGCGCGGTCATCCCGCTCGGTGCCCTCGGCACGACGGGCGTCGTCGCGGCGCTCGTGGCAGCCGGCGTCTTCGGCGCGATCAGCGGCCTGATGGGTGAAGTGACTCAGCGGATGTTCTACGCCCACTCCGGCACCCACGTCGACCCGCCCGCGATGGCCATCGCCCTCGCGATGGTCATCGTCGGCGTGCTGGCCATCGCGGGTGTCCTGCCGAGCGCGGGGTACCTCTAAAACCCCGTCACGGCAGTCAGCCGTCTTCCGGCATCGGTGCTGTTTTGATTCGCCGAATAAAATCGCCACTAACAGACTGACACCCACGTATGGACATCGACACGCGCATCCGACGGCGGGAACGACTCCAGGACGACCGACGGCTGGTCGTCGATTACCAGGCGTTGAGTCCCGTCGCCCACGTGGAAGAGCCCCCCGGACGGGGGCCCGTTCTGGAACGTGTCCTCGACCACCTCGATCCGGTGTTCGAGGGCCGGAAGCCGCCAGACGGGGCGCTCTGGGGGCCGCCGGGGTCCGGGAAGTCGGCCGTCGTGACGGCGCTTTTCGACCGACTGCGGATCCGCACCGAGCAATCACAGTCGGTCGTCCACACGACGACGCGGGCCCAGTCGCCCGACGCACCCGCGTTCGTCTACCTCGACACGAGAGCCGCCAGCAGCCGGTTTCAGCTCTACCACGACACGCTGGCCGCCCTGACCGACGAGTCGGTCCCGGAACACGGCGTCAGCACCGAACAGCTTCAGTCGCGGTTGCGGTCGCGGCTGGGCAGGTACAGCAGCGCCGTCGTCGCCGTCGACCACGTCGGCGAACCGCAGACGCTGTCGGCGGCCGAAGTGCGAGAGCAGTTCGAGCCATTCGGTTCACAGCTGTCCCTGCTGACTATCAGCCGCTCGCCGCCCGACGCCTGGCCCGTCGAGACCATCGAGATTCCGGGCTACGGCCAGCAGGTCCTCATCGACGTGTTGATGACCCGCTCCTCGGAGGGGCTGACGAGCGACGCGTTCACCCACCGACAGGCGCGGACGCTCGCCTCGTGGGCCAGCGGGAACGCCCACGACGCGCTGGCAGCGCTTTTCGGCGCGGCCGACGCCGCCGCCGCGGAGAACCGCGACCAACTGACCGAGGCCGACCTGCAGGCCGGTATGGACCACGTGCCCGAGCGGTGCGTCTCGCTGGGGTGGGTGCTGACGCTCCCGGAGAACAGACAGCTCGTGCTGTACGAACTACTGCAGTTGCCCGACGCCGCGGGCCGTTCGGTGACCGAGATAACCGACGCGCTCGCGGACCGCCCGGCAATCGACCTCTCGGCGGGGACCATCAGGCGGTTCCTCTACGAACTCGCCGAGGACGGTATCGTCGAACGGGTCGAAACCGAGCGGAAACACGACCAGGGACGGCCGCCAAGTCGTATCGAACCGCGGTTCCCGACACGGGTGTTCGAACGGCTCTACGAGATTCAGAACTAGCTGTCGAGTCTCGCCCGGTCGCCCGTCCCCTCGGTCATCGCGCTCGCGAGCGCTCCTTTCAACACGACGTCGTCACCGAGCGTCGTCAGTTTTATCTCCGGGATGTTGATGAACACCCGGTCCTCGATTCGTTCGCGGATCGGTTCCAGCACCAGTTCGGGGTTGTTGAGCGCCACGCCGCCGCCGACGTAGACGACCAACGGCGCGTACGAGTGGATGATGTTCGCCATCCCCATCGAGTTCCACACGTTGAGTTTCTCGATGACGTGGTCGGCGAAGGCGTCTTCACCGGCGTTGTCGTAGATGTCGACCGCCGAGAACCCCTCGCTCTCGACGGGGAGGTCCGTCTCCCAGTCGCCGTCCTCGTACAGTCGCCTCGCGTACTTCGGGATGTTCTGCCCCGAGCAGTACGCCTCCCAGTGGCCGGGTTTCCCACAGCCACACTCCATCGTCCCCGCGGGGTCGATGGTCATGTGTCCGACCTCGCCCGCGTTGCCGTCCCATCCCGAGAGGACGTGCCCGTCGACACAGACGCCGGCACCGATGCCCGTCGAGATGGTCAGATACGCCATGTCGTCGGGGTTGCGGTCGTTGTGGAACCGCTCGCCGATGACGCCAGCGATGGTGTCGTTGTGGAGATACACCTGTTCGGACTCGACGAGGTTCGAGATGGGGCCCGTCAGCGGGATGCGGTCGATGCTGTCGGGGAGGTTCGCCGGGTTCTCGACGGCGCCCTCCGCGAGGTCCAGCGGTCCGATAGACCCGATACCGACACCTCTGAGAACTGTCGGGTCGACGCCCGCATCGTCGCAGGCGGCCCTGAGCGTCTCGAGTACCGCTTCGGTGACCGCGATACCTGTCGGTCCCTGTGGGGTCTCTTGTTTGTGTGACCCGCGCTCGACGCCGGCTTCCGTCCCGACGATAGCTCGGACGTACGTCCCGCCGAGGTCGACCCCTGCGTACGTGGCCATACTATCGGAGTGTGTACCCCTCCGTACTTAACTGCACATATTTACTCGCGTCGGTATGTGTTTTTTTGCCTACACTACTGCGGCTCGTTGACGGCGTCGTGATAGAGGACGCCCCGTTCGGCGTCCAGCGTGACCGGGATTCCGTCGTCGGCGTCGGCCGGAAGCGTCGCGCCGGCGATCATCGGGATGTCGAGTTCGCGGGCCTTGACCGCGACGTGCCCTTTCATCCCCTTGTTCTCGGCGACGATGCCGCGGACGCCCGCGGCGTCGCCCGAGAGGTTCTCGGAGACCGTCTCGGGGAGGAAGACGACCGACCCCTCCGGGGCCGCGGAGAGGTCGCCGTCGGTCGCGCGGTACAGCGATCCGGAGACGAGTCCCTCGACGACGGTCTGGCCCGAGAGGATGGTGTCGGCCGCGACGTGGACCTTCAGCATATTCGAGGTGTTGATGCCGTCGAGTTCGGTCATCATCCCCGAGACGACGACGACGGTGTCGCCGCTGTCGACGATGCCGGAGGACAGCGCCGACTGGACGGAGTTCTGGATGATGGCGTCCGCGCCGCCGGTCGTGTACGGTGCCGATGTGGGGTGGACCCCCCACGACAGGGCTAGCTGTCGGCGGACGCGGTCGTTCGGCGTCGAGGCGATGATCGGTAGACCGGGGCGGAACTTGGCGGCTTTCAGCGCCGTGTAGCCGGACTCGCTGGCGGCGACGATAGCCTCCGCGTCGATGTCCTCGGCGAGGTACCGAGCCGCGTGCGCCAGTGCGTCGGCCTGTGTCTCGTCGGCGTCCGGGACGCGATTCTCACGTATCTCGTCGTACTCGCCGCTGGCTTCGACCTGTTCGACGATGCTGGCCATCGTCGAGACGACCCGCGCCGGGTGGTTCCCGATTGCCGTCTCGCCTGAGAGCATCACGGCGTCCGTCCCGTCGAGGACGGCGTTGGCCACGTCGGAGGCCTCCGCGCGTGTCGGCCGTCGGGACTCGACCATCGAGTCCAGCATCTCCGTCGCCGTGATGACCGGGACGCCACGGTCGTTGCACTTCCGGATGATCCGCTTTTGGATCATCGGCACCTCCTCGAGGGGCAGTTCGACGCCGAGGTCCCCGCGGGCGACCATAATACCGTAGGCGGCGTCGATGATGTCGTCGAGGTTCTCGACGGCCCCCGCGCGCTCTATCTTGGCGACGATGGGGATGTCCGCACCGAGGTCGTCGAGCGTCGACTCTATCTCGCGGATGTCCGAGCCGTCGCGGATAAACGACGCCGCGATGAAGTCGACGTTCTTCTCGGCGGCGACTTCGAGTTCGCGCTGGTCTTTCTCGGTGATGACCGGCAGTCCAAGTTCGACCCCGGGGACGTTGACGCCCTTCCGGGACTGGAGTTTCCCGCCGTTCTGGACGGTGGCGTAGATGTCGGTCCCGTCGACCTCGTCGACACGTGTCTCGATCCGACCGTCGTCGAGCAGAATAGTGTCGCCCGGTTCGACCGCCGAGATGTCAAGCGAGAGCCCGACCGCGTCGGGGCTCGCGTTGTTGCCCTCGTAAAACCGGATCTGTGACCCGCCGACGAGTTGGATGGGTTCGTCGATCTCTGCCGTCCGGACCTCCGGTCCCGGGAGGTCGTGCATAACCGCCACCGGCTTGTCCATCTTCTCGTCGACCTCGCGGATCCGTTCGATCGTGTCCCGGCGGTGGTCAGGCGTTCCGTGGCTCGCGTTGAGGCGTGCCACCGACAGGCCCGCCTCGGCGAGTGCAGTGATACTCTCGATGTCGTCCGACGCTGGACCGAGCGTACAGACGATCTTCGCGTTCCGCATCGTCTATCGGCCTCCGCTCGCCCGTCGCATAGCACTTCTGCTGTTATCCATGCCCGGACGTGTGCCGCCCTAGGATATGAACCTTACCAGAGCGTCCAGAGACTGAAAATCAGCGATCGAGCGCCGTAGCGTCCCCAGAAACGACATCTCGTACTTCCGACGGCGTCACGAGCGCCATATCGCCGGGGATCGAGCGCTTGAGTGCCGCCGTCGCGGCCCCCCACCGGAGCCCCTCGTCGACGGCCCCCGTCTCGACGTACCGCGCGAGGAAGCCGCCGACGAACGCGTCGCCCGTTCCCACCGCGTGCGCGTCGCCCGCCGGATACGTTTCCTGCTCGACGGTTCGGCCGTCCGTCCGCGCGAGCGCGCCATCGGCCCCGCGGGTCACGACGACAGTCCCGATACCGTACCGCTCGGCTGCCGTCCGGGCGACGGCCGTGGCGTCGCCGTCGATACCGAGGACCGGGCCGGCGTCCCGTTGGGGGACAAAGAGGATATCGACGGACGCCAACAGCGGCCCGACCGTCTCCCCCGCCGCGTCCGTGTCCCACAGCTTCGACCGATAGTTGAGGTCGAAACTCACCGTCGCGCCCGCCTCGCTCGCCCTGTCCAGTAGCGCCGCCGTGGTGTCCGCGAGCGTCCCCGACAGCGCCGGGGTGATACCGCTCGTGTGGACGGCCGTCGCCGACTCGACTCGCTCGCTCGGGAGGTCGGCCGGCGTCGCCGTCTGGAGCGGGCCGTCCCCCCTGTCGTAGTAGACGTCGGTACCGCGCGGTTCGTCCCCGGATTCGAGGTAGTACGTGGGCTGGCGGCCGTCCGTCTCGGTCGCCACGAACGGCGTCACGCCGTGGCGTCGCAGTTCGTCCGTCACCCGCCGTCCCATCGGCGAGTCGGGGACCCGTGAGAGCCACCCCGCGGTCCGTCCCAGTCGGGCGGCGGCCACGGCGACGTTGCTCTCGGCACCGCCGACGGCGACGTCGAAACTGGTGGCCGTGTCGAGGCGGTCGTCACCGGGCGGGGACAACCGTAACATCGTCTCCCCGAACGTGAGAACGTCGACCATACCCCACGTCCTCGGGCCTCGCTCAATAGCGTGTCGCTGTTCGCCCAATTGTCAGATGCGATACTGACAGCGCAAGGTTTTATATGAGGGTGGGGAAAGAGTCCGAACACGATGAGTCGCTACGGGGTACGTGATAGGTACCCACGAAGAGACGGTCGGGGACCGGCGTTTTCGCCGTCTGAACACGGCGAACAGTTATATAATACATCGGCACATCCTATGTATGAGACAAGATGACAGCGTTCGGGTACAGTCGGCGGCAATCGCGTATCAGTGCGGCGGTGACAGACACATATGAGCAGTGATCAACAGGACGACAGCGGCGGCGGTCTGATGGGTATCGTTCGGACGATCGTTCCGGATTTCATCCGGCGAAGTTTCGTCATCAAGTTCGGTCTCGTCTTGCTCGTGTTGGGGCTCTCCGTGGGCGCAGTCGGGTTTGTCGGGTCACAGACCCTCACTGCGGAGTTCGAGGACGAGGTCAACGACAAGTTCTCCAACCTCGCCAGCTCACAGGCCGACGCGCTGGCGACGTGGGACACGAACAACCGCGACCAAGTGTTCGCCTACTCACGCCACCCTGACCTCGCCCAAGAGAACGTGAGCCAACTCCAGTCCGACCTGCTCGACGAGCGCAGGGCGCGGGATACGTGGGGCGAGAGCGGAGACACCGGCGTGCTTATGTCCGTCGCCAACACGTCGAGCGATACGATCATCGCGAGCACGTATTTCGCCTACCAAGGCCAGAGTGTCAGCAGTATCAGCCAGAACACGAGCGAGCAGATGGACAGTCTGGGCGGTCCCTCGGACGTCAAACGGACCGCACCGATCAACGGCACCCAGTTCGACGAGAACGTCTACGTCGCGTACGTGACGCCGATCAGCGGTGTCGACAACAGGGCGCTCATCTACCACGTCCCCGTCGCGACGTACACCGGGAGCCTCAGCGGCGGCGGCGCGGTCAGCGGAGAGGGCTCCAGCGGTGTGGCGCTGGTCGTCGACGGCCAAAACCGGATCCTCTTCGAGCAGCAGGGCGCCAGAAGCACCTTCATGAAGCAGTACGACGAGGCAACTGGGTTCGCCAACGAGTCCCGCGAGGCCGGACCGGCGAACTCGACCGCGTCCGTCCAGGGGCCGGCACAGGGCTTCTTGGCGAACGGTGACTACGGCCTCTCCGGCGAGGAGTACGTCGTCGGTGGCGCGAACGTCCAAGGCTCTGACTGGGTCGTGTTGATCCACACGAGCACCGCCGACGCCTACGGTGAGGTCCAAGGCATCGCCGATCAGGCCCTGATCGCAACCGGCCTCGGCGTCCTGCTGATCATCCTCTTCGGGGCGGCGCTTGGCCGAAACACCGCAAAGTCCATCGACCGCCTGACCGGCAAGGCAGAAGAGATGGAGGAGGGCAACCTCGAAGTCGACCTCTCCTCGGGCCGCATCGACAACATCGGCCGCCTCTACGACGGCTTCGCCAACATGCGCGACGCCCTGAACCAGCAGATTCAGGAGGCCGAACAGGCCCGCAAGGAGGCCGAGGTCTCCCGGGCGGAGGCGATGGAGATGTCCACGTACCTCCAGGAGACCGCCGACGAGTACGCACAGATCATGCAGCAGTGTGCGGCCGGGGACCTCACCCAGCGGATGGAGGCCGACGGCGAGAACGAGGCGATGGACCGCATCGCCGCCGAGTTCAACGAGATGATCGACGAACTCGAGAAGACCACCGGCCAGCTAAAGAGCTTCGCCGACGAGGTCGAAACCGCCGGGGAGGTCGTCCAGACCTCCTCCGAGAGCGTGCGTGACGCCTCCGAACAGGTCGCCGACTCCGTCCAGAAAATCTCCGACGACGCCTACGACCAGAAGGAACAACTCCAAGAGATATCCGAGACGATGGACCAGATCGCCGACGATCTGGACACGTTCGCGGCCGAGAACCCCGAGGTCGAGTTCGGGGACTCGCTGGAACGAATCGAGGAGATAGCCAGCATGATCTCGGAGGTCGTCGACCTCAGCGAGGAGACGATGTCCGAGGCCGAGAACGTCGCCGGCGCGGCCGAGGAACAGGCCGCTGAACTGAACGAGGTCACCCAGCGCGCCGAGGACCTCTCGCGCTACGCCCGTCCGCTGCGCGAGGTGCTCGACCGCTTCGAGACCGAGTCCGAACACGAGTTCTACTTCCCGACCGGACCCGGGTCGGCGAGGGTACGATGCCCGGCGAGGACGAGGAGTAGACGCGCGGTCGCCCGCGGAACGCCTTTTTCGGTCGTGTGCGGAAAGCGCAACAGCGCAAGGTACAAACACCGCCCGGCGGTATCGTAGGGTATGACAACGGACGGAGACCACCGCAAACTGCTGATCGCCGGATCCGGCATCGCCGGGCTGACAGCGGCCATCTACGCCGCCCGCGCGAACAACGACCCCCTCGTGCTGGAGGGCGACGAACCCGGCGGGCAACTCACGCTGACGACCGAAGTCGACAACTACCCCGGCTTCCCGGAGGGCATCAGTGGCCCCGACCTGATCAACAACATGAAAGCGCAGGCCGAGCGCTTCGGGGCCGAGATAGCCAACGGCGTCGTCGAGTCCGTCGACGACACGACCCGCCCCTTCGAGGTCGAACTCTCGAACGGCGACACGCTGACCGCGGACGCCGTCATCGCCGCCTCGGGAGCCAGCGCCCGGACGCTGGGCATCCCCGGGGAGGACGAACTGATGGGCTACGGCGTCTCGACGTGTGCGACCTGTGACGGCGCGTTCTTCCGCGGCGAGGACATGCTCGTCGTCGGCGGCGGCGACGCCGCGATGGAGGAGGCCAACTTCCTGACGAAGTTCGCCGACACCGTCTACATCGCCCACCGCCGCGAGAACTTCCGCGCAGAGGACTACTGGGTCGACCGCATCACGGAGAAAGTCGACGACGGCGACGTGGAGATACTCCGCAACACCGAGGCCGTCGAGATTCACGGCAGCAAAGAGGACGGCGTCGACCACGTCTCGCTGGTTCGCCACCCCGAGGGCCACCCCACGGAGAAACTCGACGCGACCGGGCCGAGGAGGTCGAGCACTTCGACCTCGACGTCGGCGCGACCTTCCTCGCCATCGGCCACACGCCCAACACGGGCTACTTGGCGGACACCGCTGTCGAACTCGACGACGCGGGCTACGTGCAGACGGCGGGCGGCAAGGGCGGCGGCCAGACAGAGACTGCGTCGAGGGCATCTTCGGCGCGGGCGACGTGGTCGACTTCCACTACCAACAGGCCATCACCGCCGGAGGGATGGGGTCGAAAGCGGCGCTGGACGCCGACGAGTACCTCGAAGCCGCGGGCGTCGAGGCCGCCGAGGCCGCCGAGGCGAGCGCCGAAGCCGACGACTGACGACCGACTGTCAGCACGGTTCACTCTGTATTTATGCTTCGAGAGCCCCTCTAGCGGGTGATGAACACCATAGAGCGCACTATCGATATCGCAGCATCGCCGGCGTCGGTCTGGGCGACCCTCGTCGATTTCCCGGCCTATCCGGAGTGGAACCCCTTCGTCACAGCCGTCGACGGTGACGCCGTGGTGGGCGAGCAGCTTTCGGTCCGTGTGGAACCGCCGGAGGGGCGCGCGATGACGTTCTCGCCGACGGTCACGACAGCGGTGCCGAACGAACACCTAGAGTGGGTCGGCCGACTGCTGGTCCGTGGACTGTTCGACGGACGACACGAATTCCGACTCGAACCCACCGCCGAAGACCACACCCGGTTCGTCCACCGCGAACACTTCTCCGGGCTACTCGTCGGCCTCCTCCTCGACGAGGGAGACATCGGAGCGGGTTTCGAAGCGATGAACGAGGCACTGAAGACCCGCGTCGAGGACCGGATGGAACGGACCGGTTCCGGCGACCGGGCAGTCGTAGCGTAATACCGGCGCACACGGACCCGACAGACCCTTCCCTGCGGTGGTCGAATGGCGTGATATGGCTGAGACAGTCACACTGACGATAGAGTCCGAGGACGGCGACGCCGACGAACTGACCGTGCCCGAGCCGCTTTTGGGGATGCTCCGCGAGGAGGAGGGCGAGACGGCCCCCGAAATCATCGGCGACATCGCGCTGTTCGGCCTCGCACAGCGCATCCACGGCGCGATCCACCACGCCGAGGGCCAACCGCCCGCGGAAGTCGAGGAGGCCGAGGCCGAGACGATGGAACTGTTCGAGGAGCGCTTCGGCGCGACTTTCGGCGAGATGACCGGCCACGACCACTAACGACAGTAGGTCAACAGGACACCGTCGTCGAGGCGTTCGACAGCGTCGAGTGTCAGCGCCGGGAACGAGTCGACGAACCCCGCCCCGTCCGCGAGCGTCGGGGCCTCCCGACCGCCGATTATCTTCGACCCCACGTACACCGATAGCTCGTCGACTAACTCCGCCGCGAACAGCGAGAATATCAGTTCCCCGCCGCCCTCGACCATCAGGTCCTCGACACCGGCCGCCTCCAGACGCTCGAACGCCGCCGGCAGCTCGACGCGGTCCTCGCCGGCGGTGATCACCGTCACACCCTCGCGTTCCATCGCCTCGATGGCCGTCTCCGAGACGGTGTCGGCGGCGAGCAGGAACGTCTCGGCCGCGTCGTCGAGGACCCGGGCGTCGGCGGGCGTCCGGAGCGTCGAGTCGGCGACGACGCGGGCCGGTTGTGCGGGGTCGCCCCGGCCCTCCCGGGCGGCGATTCGGTCGGCGTCGTCGACGGTCAGCGACGGGTCGTCGGCCAGTACCGTCCCGACGCCGACCATCACGGCGTCGCTGTCGGCCCGCAACTGGTCGACGCGGTCGAAGTCCTCGGGGCCACTGATCGTGACCTGTTGTCGGCGGCGCGAGGAGAGTTTGCCGTCGACGCTGCTCGCGGCGTTGACGCGGACGTGCATACCGGTCCTTGCGTGGTCACGCCCAAAAGCGTCGCTACCGGAGGCGCTCGATGGGGAGGCGCTGGGTGCCCGGCAGGTCGGCGGCCCGGAAACACAACACTGGGCCGTCGGTCCACAACTCCTGTAAGTCCAAGATTCGCTCGCCGTCGCGGGCCGCGACTCGTGCGACGCCCTCGCTGTCTATCTCGACGAACGTCTCGGGCGTCCGCTGGGTGGTCAACTCCCACTCGTCGTCGCCCATATCGAAGGACTCGGACTCGCCCTCGGACCACGAACAGACGATGCGGTACTGTTTCCGGGACTCCTCGGCCCGGTCGTGGTCGACTCGCTGGTCCGTCTCGACGGTGAGGTCGTGCCGGCCACACCACGCCCGGAGGCGGTCCTCGTCGAACCGCTTCTCGCCGTCGACCCACAGCAGGTGTGCGTCCGAGGGGTGGCCGCCGAACGCCGGTGGGTGCATGGCACGTCTAGACACACCCACTGGTAAAGTAGTCTGTGGCCAGACGACAGCCGAACGACACGACGGGGAACGTTCGGACCGGGGTTCTTTTCATCGGTCGTGACGAACGGAGTACTGTGCAATCGGTCGAACTCCACGCCCACTCCGAGTTGTCCTACGACGGGCGCGACCCGGTCGAGGATCTGTTGGCCCGGGCGCGGACCGCGTCGCTCGACGCTCTGGCCGTCACCGACCACGACGAGTTCGAGGCGAGTCGGCGGGCGTGTGAACTGGCACCGGAGTACGGACTGCTCGGCATCCCGGGGATGGAAGTGACCAGCGCCGCCGGCCACGTCCTCGCGTTGGGCATCGAGTCGGCTGTCGAGACCGGGCTGGCGTTCCGGGAGACGCTCGACCGGATCCACGATCAAGGCGGCATCGCCGTCGTCCCCCACCCGTTTCAGGAGTCCAGAAGCGGCGTGATGGCCAACATCTCGCGGGTCGACCTCGCGCGCGCCGACGCCATCGAGGTGTACAACTCGCGGCTGTTGACCGGCCGGGCGAACCGGCAGGCCCGGCGGTTCGCCGTCGAGCACGGCATCCCGATGACCGCCGGCAGCGACGCCCACATCGCCGAGATGGTCGGCCGCGCCATCACCACCGTCGACACCGACGAGCGCAGCGTCGACGCCATCTTAGAGGGGATCCGGGAGGGCCGAACCGCAATCGAAGGTCGGCGGACCCCGTGGCATATCAGCTTCCGACAGGCCGCCGGCGGGGCGAAGCGACGCGTCCGCGAACGGTTGGAACCACTGCTTGAATGATGGAGGGAGCGTCGCCAGCCCTCGTCCGCGAGGCTATCGAGACCTGCGAACCACTGCCCGGGACCCGCGGGTTCGCCGGCGAGGTAGACGGGGCGCTCGTCCGCGACGTGCTCGGCCGGTACCCGCTGTACACCGACCGCGGGGACCCGTCGACGTGGGCGAGCGATCCGACGACGCTTGCGGACCCCGACCCCGTCCCGGCCGGCCACCGCCGGACCCCTGAGGGCGACGAACGGCGCTGGACCCTACCCGACCCGAACCCCCTCGACCCGGAAGCGGCCGTCGAGAACCTCCGGGAGTCCATCGCGGCCAGCCTCGACGGTATCGACACCGAAGGGCTGGCGTGGCGTTTTCCGGGGGCGTCGACTCGGCGCTGGTCGCGGCCGCCCTCGAACGGCCCGCGTACGTCGTCGGCTTCCCCGATAGCCACGACGTCGAGGCCGCCCGCTCGGGGGCCGAGGCGCTGGGACTGGACCTCACCGTCGTCGAGGCGACCCACGAGGACCTCCGGCGGGCCGTCCCGGAGATCGTGGCGGCGACGGGCCGGACCAACGCGATGGACGTCCAGATAGCGCTCCCGCTGTACCTCGTCGCCGAGGCGGCCGCCG
>NZ_WPCA01000246.1 GCF_009741825.1 Halapricum sp. CBA1109 | reverse complement strand
AACGCGCGACGATATCGACGACCGGACCGATCAGAGACACTGACCTCACGCGCTACCGGTCGCTGACAGCGACGGTGATGCCCGGGTCGCTCCGGGGCACCGACGCGCCGGTCCGCGCACGCCTCCGGCTCCGACGCGACGAGCGCTCCGCCCGCGGTTCGCCGACCGGCTTCCCCACGGGTCACCGCGGGCGCGGCGAGGGCGGGTGACCCCTCCCACGAGCGTACCTCGCGGGCGTTTCACGCCCCGCAGGGACAGCCGATCCGACTCTACTGGGACCTCCGCGGCGCGGACGAGGCGCTCCTCGACAGCGTGACGGCGCTCGACGTCGTCTTCGAACGCGCCGACCGACCGGCCAGCGAGGGGCCGTACGGCCGCGGCGCGAGCGGCGTCGAGGGCCCCGTCTACGTCGACTCGGTGTTCTGTTCTGACTCCCCCGACGTCGTCGCCGCGGCCCGACTCCAGTCACACTGGCAGCAACTGGAGGCGGGCTACGGCGCCCACGAACGGACGGTCACCGAACGCAAGACCGACAGCGCGGAGTCCGGCGTCGTCCGCTTCGGCGACGACACGACTGTTCCGTTCGGGCTCACGATGCACGATGACGGTAGCCATACCTTCACCCTCGACGGCGAGGAGTACGAGTTCGTCGACGGGATGGCGGCCGTCGAGCGCCGCTGAGTCTGGGAAAAGTCCGTCGCGGTTTTAGTTGGTCGCTTCGCCGACGACGAGCGTGTCGTCCTCGAGGTAGTGGTCGATGTGGTGGGCGTCTTCCTCGACTTCGACGAGAATCTCACGAAGGAGCTGTGCCGTCGCGTGGTCGCCGAGGTTCGTCGCCAGTTCGACGTGGTCCCGCAGGCTCTCGATGATGTCGCCGTAGATGTCTAGATCGTTCTCCAGAGAGGTCCGGATGTCGTAGACGTCCTCGCCCTCGGGTTCGACCGGCGCGTGCTCCTCGAGTCGCTTGCCGTTTGCGATGGGCGTTCCGCCGATGGCCTGTAGCCGCTCGGCGAGTTCGTCGGCCGCCTCCTCGGCGTTGCCGGCCGCGTCGCCGAGGAAGACGTGGATGTCGTTGAACTCCGCGCCCTCGACGTTCCAGTGGTGTTTCTTCAGTTGGTGGTACAGCACGTACGTCGCCGCGAGGTCCGTGTTGAGGGCCTCGACGACCTGTTCCGCTTTGGCCGTCTCCAGCCGGAGTTCGTTGTCCTCTACTGTGCCGGCTTCCTGACGGACCGTCTTCTGTGTACTCATTGCACTCTTCGGTACTCGCGCCAGGGTCTTAAAGATTCAGGTACGAGAATATTTCTTCGCGAATCCAAAATATATTCTCACACTAACTGCCCCAGTATTCGGGTATTACATAAGAACGGTGTGACTACGGCCGTCGGCGTCACCGATTTCAGTCGCCGGCGACAAGCGGTGGTCGTGCAGACGAACGTCCTCGGCGAGGAACTGCAAGCTTGTAGCACCGACCCGGAGACTGGCTATCTCCGCGACGGCCACTGCAGTGCCGTCGACGGTGACCGCGGCCGCCACCACCTGTGTGCGGTCGTCACCGACGAGTTTCTGCGTTACAGCAAACAGCGCGGCAACGACCTGATCACGCCCCGTCCGGAAGTTGACTTCCCCGGCCTCGAACCCGGCGACCGGTGGTGTCTCTGTGTCGACCGGTGGGTCGAAGCGCTGGACGCCGGCGCGCGCCGCCGGT
>NZ_WPCA01000084.1 GCF_009741825.1 Halapricum sp. CBA1109 | reverse complement strand
GGCCGCGACGCCGCCGACCCGGTCGATACCCCACGGGACCGACTGCGTCGCGGCCGCCGATCCCATCGCCGTGCCGTCGTCGGGCAGGCCGCCGAGGCTGTCGCGTCGACGGCGGCGCGCCGGCGTCGATTCGAGCGCCGGTATCGCTGCGGCGTCGACGCGGGCGACGAGGACCGGGGCGGCGTCGGCGCTGTCGAGCACCTCGCCGCCGGCCGCGGCGACGACTCCGTCGCCGCAGTCGCCGGCGACCGAGGCGTTCGTGAAGGTGAGCAGGACCCGCGTGTCGGTGTCACTAGTGTTTGCAGTGTCGGGAGTCGCGCAGGCGTCGACGGCGGGCGTCGCCGCACCGGCAGTTGCGAGAATGGTGACGGCGACGAACAACCCAACGAGGACGAGCGAACGACGCATCGGTGGCAGTAGAGAGTCGACCGAAATAAGTGAGGTGGTCAGTCGTCGACGGCCGCGGCGAGGCCGAGGACGCGGTCCCGGAGCGTGGCGGTGTCGCGGGCGAACACGACCGTCGAGTCCCGACGGCGGTCGAGCAGCGCGGTCGGTTCCCGCTCGGCGAAGATGTCCCGGACGTGGTCGATGTCGACCCCGCGGCCCAGCGAGACCGTCTCCCAGTCCATCGAATCGAGGGCGTCCGCGACGGGCGGGTCGTGGCGGCACCGACAGGCGAACGCCAGCGACGGCCTGATCTCGCGGGCGTCGAGCAGCAGGTCCGCGACGCGGCCGCCGGCGGCGAACCGGACGCCGCGGTTCGACCGAAGCCCCTCGCGGGTGCGTGCGATCCGGCCTTCGACGGCGGCGATATCGCCGTCGTCCTCGGCGTAGGGCGTCGCGCCGACGACGGCCATTCCGGCCTCGTCGACGAGAGGGCTCACGTCTGCCTCGACCAGCGACGCGACGACAGCCTCGACGGCTTCGGCGGTCGGTTCGCTGGCCGCCCGGTCGCGCGTCTCGACCATATGGTGGACCGCGCCCGGCCCCTCGCCCACGTCGAGGTTGTACCGGACCGCGCGGGCCAGCAGGTCGACGCCGGACTCGACGGCCCGGCCGAGAGTGTCGCCGGACGCCAGCCGGGTCGCTATCGCCGAGGAGAGGGTACAGCCAGACCCGTGGGTCGCCTCGGTGTCGACGCGGGGGTGTTCGAACCGCTCGATGCCGTCCTCGGTGACCAACACGTCGACGACGCTGTCGCCGGGGACGTGGCCGCCTTTGACCAGCGCCGCGTCGACGCCCATCTCGCGGAGTTCCTCGCCCGCCGCCCGGAGGTCGGCTGGCGTCTCCGGGTCGACGCCTGTCAGGACGGCCGCCTCGTCGGCGTTGGGCGTGACCAGCGTCGCCTCGGTCAGGAGGCGTTCGTAGGCGTCCTCGGCCGCGGGGTCGAGCAGTCTGTCGCCGCTGGTGGCGACCATCACCGGGTCGACGACGAGGTTCGGCAGGCGGTCGGCGTACTCGACGAGGAGGTCGATCACCGGTTCGGCCGCGAGCATTCCCGTCTTGACCGCCGCCACGTCGAAATCGTCGAGGACGGCCGTCAGTTGGGCCTCGATCTGATCGACCGGCAGGAGGTGTGAGTCCGCGACGCCGGTGGTGTTCTGGGCCGTGACGCTGGTTATCACGCTGGTTCCGAACGCGCCGCCGGCCTCGATGGTCTTCAAGTCGGCCTGGATGCCGGCCCCGCCGCCCGAATCGCTCCCGGCGACGGTCAGCACGACCGGCGGCGACACCGGTGACTGCTGTCGTGTCATAGCTGAGAGTATCACCGCCCTATACAAATCGGTGATGATAGCGACTGTGACAGTGTCTGACGCAGCCAGAAGAGTTATCACAGATCACCACTGATGGAAGAGCACGTGTGGTGTGGGACAACCCACCACGGGTGACCGGAAACGCATGACCGAGAACAGCACCGAGATCGAGCCGACGGACGAGCAACGCTACGCCGCAATCGAGACTGGCGCGGACGAGACGATGATCTACGACCGGGAGAACCCGGACGCGTGGGTACAGTCCAGCTATACAGTCGAGATCGGCGGGTAGCAGGGGGAAAGCGGTGATTCGATAGGCGACGTCGCCCAGTGGCGACGCCCTCGGGCCCGACGACGCCGGCGGAGAAACACACAAATACCGCGGCCCACACGGGGCGGTATGGCGAAAGTGTACTACGTGACCGTCGACGGCGACCGGGTCGAGGGACCGTACGAGGAGCGCTCGGAGGCCAAGGCGATCGCGGACGACCTGAACACCCACGAGGTCAACATGGAGTACCGGGTCGAGGGCGTCGAGGCCTAGCCGAGCGCGATCATCGCGATGCCGCCGACGGCGAGACCGGCCGCGACCAGCCGAATCCCGAAGTTCTCCTCGCGCAATAGGACACCGCCGAGTATCACGGCCACGACGGCTTGCGTGTTGACGATGGGCGAGGCGATGCTCGCGGGGACCAGTTGGAAAGCCAGCAAGACGATGTGGTTGGCGATGGCCACGATGAGGCCGGCGGCGAGAAAGCGCGGCAGGTCCCGGCGGGTCCGGTCGGGCCACTCCCGGCGGAGCGCGAGCGGAGCGACCGACAGCGACACCAGTCCGAACAGCACCGGCAGAAAGACCTGCGGAGCCAGCGACAACTCCTGCATGAGGTAGCGTTTGCCCACGTCGACGACGCCGAAGGTGGCGGCGCTGAGAAGGGCTAGCTGTGCGGCCGGCGTGACCAGCGCACGGCGGAACGGTTCGAGGAGTTCGCCGGGTTCGTAGTTGGCGACGTAGACGGCGATAGTGGCCGTGAGGACGCCGGCGACCTGCAGCGGCGACAGTATCTCCCCGAGGGCGAGCACCTCGATGGGCAACACGAACACCGGGACGAGTTTGCTGATCGGCGCGACGTAGGACACCGCGCCGCGGCGGAGTGCGGCGACGAACGACAGAAGCGCCACCGCCGTCAGCAACGAGACGCCGACGGCGACGACCGGGAGTTCGATGCCGGCACCGGCAGGGAGGAGCGGGCCGTCGAAGGTGAACAGCGCTATCGGGAGGTACCACCCGAACGCGGCCGCCTCGACCAACAGGACGTAGACGACCGAGGGGTACGGCTCGAAGTAGCGTTTGATGGCGTAGAGGTAGGTCCCGAGCAACAGCGCCGCGACCACCGAGTAGGCGAGTCCGAGGTCCACGAATGGGGTTCGGGAGGGCGTCCTATGAGTCGTACGATACGGTTACAGGCCGAGTTCTTCGATGGTGTCTTCGAGGACGTTAGCGGACTCGATGAACGCCTCGCGCTCGTCCTCCGAGAGGTCCAGTTCCAGCACCTGCCGGATGCCGCGGCGGTTGACGACACAGGGGAGACTGAGATAGAGGTCCTCCAAGCCGTACTGGCCCTGCATCAGCGTCGAGACAGTCATGATAGTGTCCTCGTCGCGGATCAGGCCCTCGATGATGTCCGTCGTCGCCATCCCGATGGCGTAGTAGGTGGCGCCTTTCTTCTCGATGATCTCGTAGGCGGCCCCGCGGACCTCCTCGGCGATGTCGTCTTTGACCTCTTGGCCGTGGGGCCGGTTAGTGAGTTCGCAGTACTCGTCGAAGGGGATGCCGGCGAGGTGGGCGCTGCTCCAGAGGGGGACTTCGCTGTCGCCGTGTTCGCCGATGACGTAGGCGTGGACGTTCTTGGTCGCCACGTCACAGTGCTCGGAGATGACCTGTTTGAAGCGGGCCGTGTCCAGCGCCGTCCCCGACCCGATGACGCGTTCGTAGGGGAGGTCAGAGACCTGCCACGTGACGTACGAGAGTACGTCGACGGGGTTGGTGACGACGAGCAGTACCGTCTCCGGGGAGATGCGCTCGGTGATCTTCGGGACCATGTCCTCGAAGATGGAGACGTTTCGCTCAAGCAGTTCGAGGCGGCTCTCGCCCGGTTTCTGGCTCGCGCCGGCGGTGATGACGACCACGTCGGCGTCCCAGCAGTCCTCGTAGGTGCCGGCGTAGACGTCGACCGGTTTGACGAAGCCGGTGCCGTGGCTGAGGTCCATCGCCTCGCCCTCGACTTTCTCCTGATCGATATCGATCAGCGCTATCTCCGAGACCGCACCGCTGCTCATCAGCGAGTAGGCCGTCGTGGCCCCGACATCGCCCGCACCGACTATCGCAACTTTACCCTTGACGCGTCCAGTTGACATCGTGTCTGGACCTTTTACTCGCGTCCGTATAAATTCCCCCGAGATGGTCAGAGACTGAGAACGGGCCGATCAGACACGCCACTCGTTACCGCAGTCGATACAGCTGTAATACCGCCAGTCCGTCCCGCCGGGGACTCGCTCGCGGTCGGTCGCTTCCCTGTCGTCGCTGCCGCAGGCCGGACACTGCCGCGTCGGGTCGATAGCAGTAGCCATCACAGTTCGTCGTTCGACGGCCTACAAAATAATTGTTTCGGATATGAGTTAGTATTTCCGGCAGGGCCGTTTTTACCCGAGGGGGCCGAAAGAGACGTATGCGAGTACTGGTCACCGGAGCGAGCGGATTCGTCGGGAGCAACCTCGTGCCGGCGCTGGTCGAGGCGGGCCACGACGTGGTCGCGATGACCCGCGACGCCGGGAGCTACGACGCCGCCGAGGGCGTCGACGTCGTCGAGGGCGACCTGCTGGACCCGTCGACGTTACCGGGTGTCTTCGACGATATCGAGGCCGCGTACTACCTCGTCCACTCCCTGCAGACGGGCGAGGACTTCGAACAGCGCGACCGGGAGGCGGCGACGAACTTCACCGCGGCCGCGAGTGCCGCCGGCGTCTCCCGGGTGGTGTACCTCGGTGGCCTCGGCGAGACGGGCGACGACCTCTCGCCGCACCTCCGCTCCAGACAGGAGGTCGAACAACTGCTGGGCCGTGGGAGCTACGAGTTGACGACGCTGCGGGCGGCGATCATCGTCGGCGCGGGGTCGATCAGCTTCCAGATGGTCCAACAACTGGTGACCAAACTGCCAGTGATGGTCGCCCCGCGGTGGGTGTACACCGACTGCCAGCCGATCGCCATCAGCGACGTCGTCGAATACCTCGTCGGCATCCTCGAAGCGCCCGAGGCGGCCGGCGAGACCTACCAGATCGGCGGCCCCGACGTGCTGAGCTACCGTGAGATGCTGACCCGGACGGCGGCGGCGATGGGCAAGCGCAGACTGGTCGTCCCCGTCCCGGTGTTGACGCCGAATCTCTCGGCGTACTGGGTCGACCTCGTGACGGACATCCCGCGGTCGATCTCACACCCCCTGATCGAGGGGCTCCGCAACCCGGTCGTCGTCACCGACGACAGCATCGAAGCGGTCGTCCCGGTCGACCGGACGCCGTTCCGGACGGCCGTCGAGCGCGCGCTGGAGGGCGAGGCGTGAGGCGTGTCAGCCCCGGCGAGACGACCTACGACCGGTGGGTCTACGAGAGCATCGTCGACGCGATTCCCGGCGTCGAGTTCTCCCGCGCGCAGGCGCTGGCTATCCAACTTGTCCTCTTCGAGGTCGGTGTGCTCGGCCTCGCGGCCGTCTTCGACGCGTGGGCGGCCGTCCCGGCGGGCACCGCCGCGGTCGTCGTCGTCTCCAGCGGGTCGGCCCTGATGCTCACACTCGGCCGCCGCATCCGCGACGTGGACGTACCGCGGGTGTACACGGACGTCCTCTTCGGGACCCAGATCGAGATCGTCCTCGGCGTGTTCTCGTTCGTCGGCCTGATCACCTACCTCTTCGTCGTCGACCCCCAGACCGTCGGGTCGTCGCTGCTCGGTGACCTCCTCGGGCGACCGTACCGCGCGCCGGTCGTCGCGTTCACGCTGGTCGTCCTCTTCGACGTCTGCTACCGCATCGGAACCGGCTGGTGGGCCAGCATCGTCGGCCTCTGGCGGACGGTGATGTACGGCCGGGACCTCGCCACCGAGAGCCGGTCAGCGCTGCTCCGGGCTGACCTCGTCACCATCGGTTTCGCGTGGGTTCAGACGATTATGCTGCCGTTCGTCGCCGGCCACGACCTGATCTTCTTCGCCGTCGCCGGTCACGTCCTCGCCGTCACCCTCGTCTCCGGCGCGTCGGTGCTCCTGCTGTCCCGGCACAACCGGGCCGACAGCGGCCTCCTGTGAGCCGTATTTTCTTGTGATATGAGCACGAATGACACGGTGTGGCCCCCAGCAGCTACACCTGCGACGGCTGTGGCCTGCGGATAGAACGGGCGATGGACTTAGAGAAGATAGAGGGGACGGCGACGCCGTCGTGGCGGTGTGGGACCTGCGAGACGACGGTACCCGCTGTCGTCGCCGAGCGGATCAAACACCAGCGCCAGCGCTAGGCGGCCTCGGCGACAAACTCGGTGAGTCGGTCACCGGAGACGAACCCCTCCGCGAGGCGGTCACGCTCCTCGCCGTCGACGAACAACACCAGCGTCGGGACCGAGGTGATCCGGTAGTCGTCGATCAGCGGCGGGTCGTCCCGGGGGTTGACGATCCCGACGGCGGCTTCGGTACCGCGGGCGACACCGCCCACGACCGGTTCCATCGAGGCACAGACCCCACAGCCGTCGGTGACGAACTCGACCAGCGCCGGCGAGTACTCCTCGACGAACGCTTCGAGTGCCGCCGCGTCAGCGAGTTCGACCGGGCGGTCCGGGACGGAGTCGGAGTCGGATCGACTGTTCATAGGAGTACTAACAGGGCTACAGACTTGTATGGACCGGAAGGTACTTACAAACCATCACCTAACCAACGAGTCAGTATGGACGCGGCAGGCGGGGGCACGGGAACGAACCGGACGGTGACGAGGACGCAGTTGCTCGAAGCGACGAAGCAGGCGCTGTGCAAGCACGGCTTCGTCGACCTGACGATGCAGTCGATAGCCGACGAGTCCGAGAAGAGCAAAGCGGCGCTGCACTACCATTTCGACACGAAGGAGGACCTGCTGGCGGAGACACTGGCGTACCTCCTAGAGGAGTTCTTAGAGGAGGTCGACACCGGGGCCGAGGGCGACCCGGAGACGCGCCTGCGGGCGCTCGTCGAGGCGATGCTGTTCGGTCCCAACGGCCGCGACGGCGACTCCAGCGGCCACTGGACGTTCCACACCGCGCTGCTCGAGGTCCAAGCCCACGCGCCCCACGACGAGACGTTCCGCGCGCAGTTCTCGGACAACAACGACCACCTGCTGTCGCTGTACACCGACATCATCGAGGAGGGTATCGACAGCGGCGTCTTCGAACCCGTCGACCCCGAGGCGACGGCCACCCACCTCGTCGCCGCCATCGAAGGAGCGCGCGTGACGCAGGTCTCGACGGAGTGTGACACCGTCGCCGAGACGGTCCACGATTCGCTCACCGAACACGTCATCGACCCGATGGTCCGCGAGGGGTAGCGCCAACCGAGAGGCCTTTACTCCTCGCTGTCCCTCCGTCGGGTATGGACGCGGCACTGGGCCCACCGGAGTCGATGGCCGAACGGGCCGGGGACCTGACGCCGATGATGTCCCAGTACTTCGAGTTGACCCGCGAGTACGACGACTCGCTGGTGCTCTTTCAGGTGGGGGACTTCTACGAGGCCTTCTGTGACGCCGCCGAGGTGGTCGCCCGCATCTGTGAGATCACGCTGACCAAACGCGAGGACTCGACAGGGACCTACCCGATGGCCGGTATCCCCATCGACAACGCCGAGAGCTACGTCGAGCGCCTGCTGGAGTCGGGCTACCGGGTCGCAATCGCCGACCAGATAGAGGACCCAGAGGAGGTCTCCGGCGTCGTCGACCGGGCGGTCACGCGCATCATCACGCCCGGGACCCTCACCGAGGACGAACTGCTGGGCGGCGCGGACAACAACTACGTCGCCAGCCTCGCCCGGGAGGGCGACCGCTTCGGTCTCGCCCTGTTGGACGTCTCGACGGGCGACTTCTACGCCACCTCGACCGACGCCGAGGCGACCGTCGGCGACGAGATAAGCCGGTTCGCGCCCGCGGAGGCCATCGTCGGCCCGGAGGCGAGCGCCGACCACTTCGGCGGCGACTGTATGGTCACGCCCCACGACGCGCGGACATTCGAGCGAGCGACGGCCAGCGACCGCGTCGCCGAGTACTTCGGCGACCCCGAGCGCCTGCTGGCGGACCCCGTCGAGGTTCGGGCCTGCGGGGCGTTGCTGGCCTACGCCGAGTACACCCGCGGCGGCGCCGAGGAGTCCGCACGCCTCGAGTACCTCAACCACCTCACGCGCTACGACCCGCGGGAGTACATGGTGTTAGACGCCGTCGCGCTGGACAGCCTCGAAGTGTTCGACCGCCGGACCGTCACCGGCCCCGAGGGGCTGACACTGGTCGACGCCGTCGACGAGACGGCCTCCGCGCTCGGTCGCCGGGAGCTGACGGCGTGGCTCCGGCGGCCGCTGATCGACCGCGAGCGGATCAGTGCCCGCCACGCGGCCGTCGGCGAGTTGAGTCGCGCGGTCCAGACCCGCGAGCGCCTGCACGACCGCCTGACCGAAGTGTACGACCTCGAACGGCTGATCTCGCGGGTCGCTCGCGGCCGGGCGACCGCCCGCGACCTCCGGTCGTTGACGGACACGCTCGACGTGGTTCCCGAGGTCCGTGAGGCCCTGTCCGACGCCGAGGCCGACCTGCTGGTCGACCTCCGGGAGCGACTCGACGACTGCCCCGAGGTCCGGGAGTTGATCGGCGACGCTATCCAGCCCGACCCGGCGCAGAAACTCACCGAGGGCGGAATCATCGCCGAGGGGTACGACGACACCTTGGACGACCTCCGGGGGACTGAACGCGACGGCAAAGCGTGGATCGATGACCTCGAACAGCGCGAACGCGAGCGGACCGGTATCGACTCGCTGAAGGTCGGCCACACCTCCGTCCACGGCTACTACATCGAGGTGACCGACCCGAACCTCGACGCGGTGCCCGATGAGTACACCCGGCGTCAGACCCTCAAAAACAGCGAGCGGTTCGTCACACCCGAACTCCGCGAGCGCGAGGAGTCGATCATCGCCGCCGAGCAACGGGCCGACGACCGGGAGTACGAGTTGTTCG
Organism: Halapricum sp. CBA1109; assembly: GCF_009741825.1. Lineage (GTDB taxonomy): Archaea > Halobacteriota > Halobacteria > Halobacteriales > Haloarculaceae > Halapricum. The sequence continues at coordinate 3,022 of NZ_WPCA01000084.1, read as the reverse complement.
TCGACGTCCGGGAGACGGTGGCCGGTGAGGCAGAACGCGTCCAGGACCTCGCCGCGGCGCTGTCGGAACTGGACGTGCTTGTCGCGTTCGCCACCGTCGCGGCCGAACACGGCTACACGCGCCCCGAGATGGACGCGTCGGGCATCCGTATCGAGGACGGCCGCCACCCGGTCGTCGAGCGCACCGAATCGTCGTTCGTCCCCAACGATGCTGTCTTCGACCCCGACAACCGGGTCGCGGTGATCACGGGACCCAATATGAGCGGCAAATCGACGTATATGCGACAGGTCGCGCTGATCGTCCTGCTGGCACAGGCCGGGAGTTTCGTGCCCGCCGACGACGCGCAGTTGCGCATCGTCGACCGGGTGTTCACGCGGGTCGGGGCCAGCGACGACATCGCCGGCGGACGCTCGACCTTTATGATCGAGATGACCGAACTGGCCGAGATTCTCGACAGCGCTACCGCCGACTCGCTGGTCCTCCTCGACGAGGTGGGGCGGGGCACCTCGACGACGGACGGCCTCGCCATCGCCCGCGCGGTGACGGAGTTCCTCCACGACGAGGTGGGCGCGACGACGCTGTTTGCGACCCACCACCATGAACTGACCGCCGTGGCCGAGGACCGGGAAGGGGTGTTCAACCGCCACTTCCGGACCCGCCAAGAGGGTGGAGAGGTCGTCTTCGAACACGCCGTCGAACCGGGCGCGGCGGCGGCCTCCTACGGCGTCGAGGTGGCCGGCGTCGCCGGCGTCGCCGACCCAGTTGTCGACCGGGCGAGCGAACTGCTCGAAGGGGAGCAGCCGGGCGAGCAACGCGAGGCGGACGCGCCGGTAGACACAGAGGCGACGCCGGACGAACGGACCAACGGGCACCGCGAGCGTGAGGGCGACGCAGCGGCGGTGGCCGAGCGGTTGCGGGCGGTCAACGTCGCCGAACTGACACCCATCGAGGCGCTGAACACCCTCGCCGAGTTGCAGTCCGAGCTGGAGTGAGCGGGTGCCTTTATTAACTGGGATAGCCAACAAGGGAGCAATGGTCGAGGTACCCCTGGATCTCGACCCGGCGATGGTCGACAACATGCGCCGGGAGAGCGAGGATCACGGTTTCGACGACCTGGACGCGTACGTCCAGTGGGTCCTGAAGCACCGCGAGGCCGTCCTGAACGAGCACGACGTCTGGGAGGACTCCGGCGTCCCCGACCCGGACGCGGACCTGAGCCAGTCCTCCTCGGGCACGGGGCTCGACGCCGGTGGCGGCGCGGATATGTTCGAGTCGAAAGTGCCCGAGGACGACGGCGATGCGGACGAATCGAGCACCGAGGACGACGAGGAGGACGTCGAACTCCCCGAGGAAGAGGAGAACAGCGCCGACGACGACGACGTGGCCGCGGCCTTGGAAGACATCGAACTCGACGACGAGGAGTGACAAGGGTTCGGTACGTTTTTATTCGCAACCGTTCACGTCGGGTATAAATATGATCGGTGGTGGAACCCGGGCACCCACCGGGAGGTGTGGCGATGGAGCGTGATCCCATCGGGTGGACCGTCGGCGTAGTGACGACCCACAGCGTCGCAGTCGTCGTGCTGTTGCTGGTCGCGACTGCCGGCGTCGCGGCGGGTATCCCTCAGTTGGACTTCACGACGGCCGACAACAGCAACGCGACCGGCGACACGACGGCCGCACAGAAGGCCGATTACGCCGACGAACACTTCGACCGAGGGCCGACGTTCCGGCCCGAGCGACCGGGTGGCGGGCCGACCTCGGGCGAACAGCGGCCGTCGGCAAACGAAAGTGCGGACGCGCCAAATTCGACCGCTGACAGCACCGGAACATCCACCACAGAGGACGACGGACAGCGATCGGGCGAGAACCGGACGGTTCGGACGGTGACGACGCGGCACGTCGTGTACGTCTACGACGCTGACGGCGACGTCCTCTCGCGGTCGTCGCTGCTGGAGTCGCTGCGGTTCCACGAGCGACTCTCGGCAGTCCCGTCTATCGAGGGACGACTCGACGGGAAGGGAGGGGTCCGTGGCGTGGCGACGCTGGTCGGGCGGCAGGCGGCGGACGACCCGAACGCCACCCTCGCCGAACAGCGGGCGGCGGTCGAGGAGCTCGACCGCTCGGAGATAGCGGCGCTGGTCGAGTCCAGTATCGAGCGCCGGCCGACAGCGGCCCGACTCCTCCCGGAAGGGTACGAACCGAACGGGAGCGCGGTCCACGTTCGTCGGCTGGCCGTCGAGCCGACGGTGAACCTCTCGGCACCGCCCGCGGGGCGGAGCTATCAGGGGACCGCGCGGGCTATCCACCGGACGGCCGAGGGGTTCGGGACGGCCGAATACTTCACGCTCGGAACGGCCGCCCGGGAGGACCTCGAATCGGCGTGGAACCGGAACACGCTGGAGTTAGTCGTCCCCGTCTCGGTGCTGTTGATCCTCGCCGTGCTGGCGTTCGCCTACCGCGATATCGTCGACGTCGTCGTCGGACTCCTCGGCGTCGGTATCTCGCTGGTGTGGACCTTCGGGATTCTCGGATGGCTCGGGGTCGCCGCCGGCGCGATGATCATCGTCGGCCCGGTGTTGATCGTCGGCCTCAGCGTCGACTACGGCCTACACGTGTTTATGCGCCACCGCGAACAGCGCCGCGACGACGACGGCGGCCCGCGGGGACCGATGACGCGGTCGCTTCGGTCGGTGGCGCTCGCGCTGGTGCTGGTGACGGTGACGACCGGTATCGGGTTCACGGCGAACGTCACGAGCGACTTCCAGTCCATCCGCAACCTCGCCGTGGGCATCACGCTGGGCGTCGTCTCGGCGCTGGTCGTGTTCACGACGCTGGTTCCGGCGGCGAAACTCGTCGTCGACGACGCCCTCGAAGCGGTCGGTCTCGACCGCCGGAAGACGCCGCTGGGCAGCGGTCGGTTCCTCCGGCCGGTGCTGACGAGCGGCGTGACCCTCGCGCGCCGGGCTGCCCCGGTCGTCGTCGCGCTGGCGCTGGTGGCCGGTCTCGCCGGCGGGGCCGC